>NZ_CP103300.1:1377500-1700000 GCF_025562755.1 Endozoicomonas euniceicola | reverse complement strand
GATGAGTGCAATCAAGGGAGACACACGGCGGGTGCTAACGTCCGTCGTGGAAAGGGAAACAACCCAGACCGTCAGCTAAGGTCCCAAAGTAATAGTTAAGTGGGAAACGATGTGAGAAGGCCCAGACAGCCAGGAGGTTGGCTTAGAAGCAGCCACCCTTTAAAGAAAGCGTAATAGCTCACTGGTCGAGTCGGCTCGCGCGGAAGATGTAACGGGGCTCAAACTATTCACCGAAGCTACGGGTGGTCAGAAGACAGATGACAGAGGACAGAAGACAGTGAAGAACGATGAATCGTCACTTCGCTGCTATAGTTCCCTCTTTCATCATTGAAAGATGTACAGAAGCAATGAATGAGTCGGCTAAAACTGTTAATGGCTTTGAAGACCTTGAAGTATTCAAAAGAGCTTACAAGGTATCTTTGGAAATTCACTCACTGAGCTTGAATTTTCCGAAGCACGAACAATTTGCAGGGTTAGCGGATCAAATGCGTCGAGCCAGTAAAGGTATCTGCGCAAACATTGCGGAAGGCTATGGTAAATAAAGCGTATCTAACGCTGAGTTTCGAAGGTTTTTATTAATGGCCATCGGATCAGCCGACGAAATGCGAGTCTGGACGAGATACAGTCTTGACCTTGGTTATATAACCTTGAATCAATGGCAAGCTCTGAAGGCTGAATACCAACAAATAGCCCGGATGTTGACAGGATTACACAGAAGCTGGAAATAGCTTCTAAGCAACCTGTCCTCCGTCTTCTGTCATCTGTCTTCTGATTGCGGTAGAGGAGCGTTGTGTAAGCGGTTGAAGGTGTGCCGGGAGGCATGCTGGACGTATCACAAGTGCGAATGCTGACATGAGTAACGATAAAGGGAGTGAGATCCTCCCTCGCCGGAAGACCAAGGGTTCCTGCGCAACGCTAATCGGCGCAGGGTGAGTCGGCCCCTAAGGTGAGGTCGAAAGACGTAATCGATGGGAAACAGGTTAATATTCCTGTACTCCTTTTGACTGCGACGGAGTGACGGAGAAGGCTAGGCCGGCAGGGCGATGGTTGTCCCTGTTTAAGGTCGTAGGCTGTGGGTTCAGGCAAATCCGGACCCACAAAGCCGAGAACTGATGACGAACCCACTACGGTGGGGAAGTGGTTGATGCCATGCTTCCAGGAAAAACTTCTAAGCTTCAGGTCAAAAGGAACCGTACCCCAAACCGACACAGGTGGTCAGGTAGAGAATACCAAGGCGCTTGAGAGAACTTGGGTGAAGGAACTAGGCAAAATGGCACCGTAACTTCGGGAGAAGGTGCGCCGGCTGGTGTGAAGGGCTTGCCCCGTAAGCACCGGCTGGTCGAAGATACCAGGTGGCTGCGACTGTTTATTAAAAACACAGCACTGTGCTAACACGTAAGTGGACGTATACGGTGTGACGCCTGCCCGGTGCCGGAAGGTTAATTGATGGGGTTAGCTTCGGCGAAGCTCTTGATCGAAGCCCCGGTAAACGGCGGCCGTAACTATAACGGTCCTAAGGTAGCGAAATTCCTTGTCGGGTAAGTTCCGACCTGCACGAATGGCGTAACGATGGCCACGCTGTCTCCACCCAAGACTCAGTGAAATTGAAATCGCTGTTAAGATGCAGTGTATCCGCGGCTAGACGGAAAGACCCCGTGAACCTTTACTACAGCTTCACAGTGGATCTTGATGTTGCTTGTGTAGGATAGGTGGGAGGCTTTGAAACGTGGACGCCAGTCTGCGTGGAGCCGACCTTGAAATACCACCCTGGCAATATTGAGGTTCTAACCCAGGTCCCTAACCGGGATCGGGGACATTGTGTGGTGGGTAGTTTGACTGGGGCGGTCTCCTCCCAAAGAGTAACGGAGGAGCACGAAGGTTGGCTAAGCACGGTCGGACATCGTGCGGTTAGTGTAAAGGCACAAGCCAGCTTGACTGCGAGACGTACATGTCGAGCAGGTACGAAAGTAGGTCTTAGTGATCCGGTGGTTCTGCATGGAAGGGCCATCGCTCAACGGATAAAAGGTACTCCGGGGATAACAGGCTGATACCGCCCAAGAGTTCACATCGACGGCGGTGTTTGGCACCTCGATGTCGGCTCATCACATCCTGGGGCTGAAGCCGGTCCCAAGGGTATGGCTGTTCGCCATTTAAAGTGGTACGCGAGCTGGGTTTAGAACGTCGTGAGACAGTTCGGTCCCTATCTGCCGTGGACGTTGGAAGTTTGAGGAGAGCTGCTCCTAGTACGAGAGGACCGGAGTGGACGAACCACTGGTGTTCGGGTTGTGTCGCCAGACGCATTGCCCGGTAGCTAAGTTCGGACGGGATAACCGCTGAAAGCATCTAAGCGGGAAGCCCCCTTCAAGATGAGACTTCCCTTGACCCTAGAGGTCACATAAGAGACGTTGAAGACTACGACGTTGATAGGCGGGGTGTGTAAGCGTTGTGAGGCGTTGAGCTAACCCGTACTAATGACTCGAGAGGCTTGACCATATAACGCCAAAGCGATTTGCAGAGCTTGAAGCTATAAGCTTGAAGCCGGAAGCTGTACGCAATAGTGAGAGAGTGTAGAGCAAGAATAAACAAAGCTGTTTAAGTATATTTTGGATTCCAGGAGCGTTCAGCTTCGAGCTTATAGCTTCCAGCTTGAGAGCCGAAGGCTCGACCAGTTTTGCCTGGTGACCATAGAGCGTTGGAACCACCCGATCCCATCCCGAACTCGGAAGTGAAACGACACATCGCCGATGGTAGTGTGGGGCTTCCCCATGTGAGAGTAGGTCATCGCCAGGCACCCAATTTACCTTGAGTTCGCTCAAGGCTGTGAAAAGCCCGATAGAGAAATCTGTCGGGCTTTTTGCTATGTCCAATTTCAACGTTTGGCTACAGCTTCTACTTTTTTGGCCAATTCATTCAGCTTCATATCGCGAAGAGCTTCAACTAACGTTTGGAAAGTACCTGAGCGGCTACTGAAATCATTTAATAATCTATCTGCTTTGTCCTCAGGCCTCTGTATAGTTATGTCATATTGAATGTTGCTTATTTCATGTTCTTTAAATTCAAGATACTTGCCCAGCTGGATCCATTGCGCATTGATTTCTTTAGCCCACTTTATTAAATCCCTTGTACTGGTATTACCTGAGAGCTTTTTGTTCGGGTCTATTTGTGTATGGCTGTTATCGGCACTAGCAGCACTTCTGATTGGTACCTGATTTTGCTCTACTGATAATAAGCTGAATTTGTCGTTTAATGGAATGGGTTCAGCGTCGGTTATGCCACAGGTTACTAGCAAATAGTACGACATGTTTATTTTCAGTTCCCTGTTGTCACTGAATAACTGTTTGGCTGCCCTGTTCATTTCTGCAATAAATGCTTTCAGTTGTTGGTATTGGTCTCGAGCAACTCTATCTCCATTCAGAAGATTGAGTCGGTCGGATAAGAACAGAGTGGATATCAACATAACCTTGAATTCTTCAGGATGGTCGGTTATTCGATCGTCAATCTGCGGCAAGGTTGAAATGCGTACTTCTGGTCTTTTATTGATGAATCTGGAACTAGATTTGTAATCACCCCAAAAAGTATTTCCAAAGGTATGGATGTTATAGTACTCAAACAGCTTACCAGATAGGTCATCTAAATAATCAAGCGTTGTTTGGTCAATTGGAATTGATTGAGAATGTAATCGACTGGACAAAGGCTCAAACAGCCTGTCTTTTATTTCTGAAAAAATTTCTTCTAGCTGTTTTTCGTCGATTGTAGAGGAAGTATTGTTTTGATCAATATTTTCAACTATCAGATGATTTTTTAGAAAACTTTTTAATTCTTTGTTGTTGTTTTCGGGGTTGTTGTTTTCGGGAAAATAGACAGTAAAATTTTTATTAATCTCAGTTAGAAGCTCTGCCAGAGAATTGTATTTAAAATTCTTAAATTCCTGTCCATTCAACCCGGGATTAAATTGTGTTATCTCTATGATAAAACTTTTTAGATCTCCTGTTTGCATAAGTTTAGAGAATGAGTTCGTAAGGGTTTCCAGATTGTTCAAATTACTGGTGTCTATTTTAGTTGAAATAAAACCTGCTAACGCTGCTATGTTCAGGTTTTTAGTGCTGCCAAATAATGCTTTAACGTTATCTGCGGTCAGGTTCAGAAATGACTTGTATAAGAAAGTATTATTAGTATTTTGTTGTTGCATTTCTGGCAGCTGCACCCTTTGGCCCAAAGAAGCGGCTACCGGAGTTGTTGATTGTGAACGCTGCGCCTGACTTCTTCTGACCAGGCATGCCTTGCAATATTCCCTAGCCATATATCTTTCTGTTTTTCCGCACGACTTGCACAGATTGTTGTTTGAGCCATTTCCCTTACCTCCATCACCAGAACCACCGCTACTGCCGTTTTCCTTTGTCGCTTCCTCGTAACTTGGAGGATTGTTAGGGTATTGACCTCCTGAAGACGAGCAACCAGAAACACCTGACGAGGTTTGTTGCGTCCCTCCGGGGCAGCCGACCGGACTGGGACTGTGTCCGGGAATGATCTCAACAGCATGGGGATAAAGGCTATTCTGTAATGCCTTCATGGACATTGGTCCAATATTTAACTCCTGGTGAACGTAGGAAAATAATTCAGCCAGACGCTCCGCCAGAAAATTCTCGTAAACTGTTTCAGGGTTATTTTGTTCCCCCAGTAGCCTTAGCAGATCGGGGTGCAGATGATGTCCGTTAGTCAGCATGCGTTGCCACAGTGAAAGGGGAATGTCTCTGGATAGACTTTTTCCATTATTCTGGTTAATCACCAGCTGAATGACCGGAGAAACAATTTTGACTACACCGCCAAAGGGATCAGGTACTACAGATACGGTCGCCCATTTCAGACCCCATTGGTAAAGAGGATTGAAAAAACTATGCCCCGGCCTCTTGTGGAAAAAATCATCGTCTCCCCAATCACTGCCTCCGCTGGCTGCGTAAGATTCTGGTTTTTCTTTAGCCACTACTTCCCGGGCCCACAGGTTTCTGGAAAGTTTTGTTTTGACTGGTCTTGATATCCTGATAGTAACTTTGGCAGGTGTTACCGGGTTTACGTCAGTGGTAGTAAATACGGGGCAATCCGGTTTTAGTTGCCAGTGCTGGGAATTGTAGTGCAGGGTTGCAGTATCGGTTTCCGGGCCAGGGTAAAGCAATCGGGTTGTTGTTATCGCTATAGGGTCAGAAGATAAATTTTGTTCTTGTTCAACTCTGTGACCGTGTTCTTTGTCAAGATCAATATGCAAAGGCTCTGGTTTCCTTTTATATTGCGTCGACTGAAAACACAGGCGAATGGCTTTCCCCGTGGCATTGTGTGATTCGGCCACCTGCGACCATGAAACCTTTATCTCATTAAATGCCGGTATTGATTCACTCTCCAGGTTTTTTACCACCCAATAAGACTCTTTAACCAGATCTTTGCCCTGAGTGTAATGATACCAGTCGATTTTAGGCAGGGATAAGCCACCCCCAACTTCATTGGCATGACACACATTGAACGCTAAAAAAAGGCATAACAAAAAATTCTGAAACAGGTAATAAAACCGGGCTCTTTGCTTTAGCATTTTTACTTACCTCTCTTATAAATTATTTTGTCCTTTCGAACAGCAAACTGAGGATTTGCGAAGGCGGGGTAAAGACAGTTCGAAAGGCAGTTAGTGTCTGTCTTAACTCCTCAGTTATGAGGGAGTGCTTGATTAGAGCGTTCAAAGAATAGACAACATTTCACATGGCTACTCAGTTTCCACACGACAGGCTGGAATTTTTGCTATTCGGAGCCTGACATAGATCAATACCATCATATGTAAGATGTAACCGGTTGCTGTAACCGGTTACATTTACGTAAAATTGAACATAGAATACCAACCGCTGACATAAAAACGTTTCCAGCCCCCAAATGGTATTGGGAGCTGGATAAAGCACAATCAACCATTCATTACCTTTCTATAAGAACTTGGAAAGCATGGGGTTTAGGGGGAAAGCCAATATGTTCAAGAAGTCACTGATTGCCAGCGCAATCACAGTAGTAGTGGCTATGTCATCCGGTGCTGCTGTAGCGGAGACCGGAAAAGGTTTTATCGATGGTGCCTCTATGGATATGGGTATCATGTACTATGGACGACAGCGTAATGCCAAGGGTGACCGGTACACCAATACGGACGGAAAGATTGGCATAAATGATAACCGGGACATCAAGGTGAACACCCTGGGTCTGAACGCTAACCTGAAGTCAGGCTGGTACGAGGACTGGTTTGGCATGGATGTCTCCGCTTTCTCCAACATCGACCTGATGGGTGGACATGGCTACGGTCAGTCAGAGACATTGTACTACGACGTAGACAAGGGCAAGGAACGTAGCTCCAGCCGCCTGGGTCGCGCCAGATTCCGTATGAAGTTTGGTGATGAAAAGATGGGAGCCTTTTTCAAGGCCGGTATTACCGATATTCATGCGGGAACTATCGGTACGTCCAGTGGTGCTAACGGCCATGCCTATCGTGGCGCGGAAGCTAAAGGCCACTTTGAGAACCTCTCCCTGACCTACGGTTATGCCGATCGTTTCATGAACGACTGGAACGATGAACTGTTGGAGATGACTAACTCCTGGCACCAGAACAACACTGAGAATAAGGCAGGTCATGGAGAAGTAGTAAAATACATCCACAGCCTTGGTGGTCGCTACGAAGGTGAAAATGGCTGGATGGAACTGGCTGCCGGTGAAGGCAAGGGCTACCGGAAAAATGCGCACTTCGCTGGTTCCTATGGCTTTGGCCTTTCAGACGACACTCGTCTGACACTGACCACTTATTACCAGACTGCCGAGTATCAGGATGACAAGGCTGGCAAACACATGATTGTTGATGCCAGGGGCAAGGCCGAGCAGGAATACACCTGGAGTTCCAGTGCTGTGCTGACTCACGGCGGCTGGAGCTTTGTCGGTGGTTACGGTCAGACCCATGCGCCTGACAGTGGTGAGTATCAGCTGCGACTGACGGCCTGGGGTAACTCTGACCATCGCAACTTCATTCAAACCGCTTCCACTCTGGATGACTTCCTGTGGGATGGTCAGAAAGTGGCCCGCGCCGGTATGAGCTATAACTTCGACGAGCAGGGTATTCCGGGTCTGACTCTGGGTGTCAATGCCTTCTACGCCTGGGATGCGTACAATAACCGTGGCACAAGCACAGAAAACCGTGACGGCAAGATGGAAGCCCTGGACTTCCAGATTATGTACAGCTTCCAGTCTGAGCCGCTGAAAGGCCTCTGGGTTGGCGTGTTCCCATCCTTCCTGCGCGTGTCTGACACGGCGCGATCTGAGGATACGGTTAATAAGGATGCGAAGCGAAATATCGACAAGAGTAGCCGGAATGACCTGAAAGTGATCGCTACCTACACTCTCAAAGTCTTCTAAGAGAATGCTTGCAAGGTGGCGGGAATCGCGCCACGCTGCCACAGAAACCCATTAAATGCCGTCAGTTTCAGGAATGAAACTGACGGCATTTTTTTGACCGCTGTTTGATGAGGCCGGCGAGAGGAGAGGAACCTCATTAACCAGGAAATGCCTTGTAAGCCTTGTTGCTGGTTTCTTCGCAATAGTGGTAGCCGATTTCATCGAGGAAACCACCTCATTATCTATGGCGCTGTTGTGTCCACCGACCATATGGCGAACGTGCATACGGTCATTAACCGGATCGTGATAACGATTCCCCATGTGAGAGTAGGTCATTGCCAGGCAATCATTAGAAAACCCCGATAGAGCAATCTGTTTTTTACAACACAAAGAAAATTAATAGCCGTAATGGGAACAGAGTTTATGCATAATAAATTAGCGATAATTATAAACAACAATGCAGATGGTAAAAGCAATAATAGCTGGCAGTAATGACACAGCTATATACCCTGCATAACTCGGATCGCATTGAAGTTGTTTATCTGAGCTGCTTTTGACGCAATTGTCATAGCTAAAAAAACTATTGCAGTTCTTCTTTTGGCAAGCCCACGTATTCCGGCTGCAATGATCTTTTCTATATTTCAAATTAAAGTAACACGAACTCCGTCTACTACAAAGTACAGCAAAAAGAGTATCATCGGGTCGCTCTGGGTCAATATAGCCGACGTTGCAGTTAGGATGATTACAGAACTTCATGCAAGTGCTGTACTCGTAACGAACACAACGACCATCTGTTGATAAAATGCAAATGGGTAGACCATTATGAAAAACAGGAGTTCCGGATACAGGGGAAGGTAAATCGGAAGGTTTTTTTATTCTTGGGTGTTCTCCAGCCTGCATTGGTAATCGCATTGATTGAAAAGTCGGTTGTTCGTGACTGCCAGACGGATACCAGACATTAACAATTGATTCGTCTGGGTCAAAGATTGGGAAAGAGTCAGTTGGTAGCTCGCCTTCTAAAGCAAGGCCGGGCTCTGGCTTGAGATAATGAATGCCCTTTTTTGGCTTATCAGAAGACAGGGTAAATTTAAGTGACTCTCCTGTTTCTCTTATGAGTGTCAGATTGTCTGGGTTTTCTGAATTCTTAATTCGCTCCGCACACTCTGTACTGGTGGCAGCGAGATCCTTACTCTGAAGGTAAGCCATGCAGGACCATTCTTTATCATCATTAAAGCCAGTGATAAGCACCAATCTTTCTTTGATGAAATCAGTGTATGGAATTGGAGTATCGGCTGAGTAGCTGTTACAGGAAACAAGGATCAAAAAAATTAACCCAGGCAGACATTTTTTCAGGTTGTCTGAATTACGATACATTTTTTTGCTTCCAGTTTATATTAAGGTTATGGCCTAGCTTCCTGTTGAATGTTTTTCATTGTTGAAAGCGTAAAGCACATTCCGATTTAAAAACATATAAAGTAGCACAGGCTTTATGGTGCTGCTGAAATAAGTGTGGCCATGATTGATGATCAACAGAAATATCAAACTGGCCGAGTATGTTAATAGCGGGATTATGTTATCGGCAGCCATGGGCTGGCTTAGTCCGGCTTGGTGATGGGAGCCATAAGACTCCCGTCATCAGACTTGAGCAAAGACACTAACCTTGAATTCACGAACCAGGAAATGCCTTGTAAGTGCAGTTCGTTGACCAGGTTATCGATGGGTATCTGGTCTGGATGCACCTGAATACCGATTATAAACAATAATGCCGATGGGAATAGCCAAAATAAATGCCGGCAGTAATGTCACAGCTGTATACGCTGCATAACTCGGATCGCATTGAAGTTGTTTATCTGAGCTGCTTTTGACGCAACGTTCAACGTTAAAAAAACTATTGCAGTTCTTCTTTTGGCAAGCCCACGTATTCCGGCTGCAATGATCTTTTCTATATTTCAAATTAAAGTAACACGAACTCCGTCTACTACAAAGTACAGCAAAAAGAGTATCATCGGGTCGCTCTGGGTCAATATAGCCGACGTTGCAGTTAGGATGATTACAGAACTTCATGCAAGTGCTGTACTCGTAACGAACACAACGACCATCTGTTGATAAAATGCAAATGGGTAGACCATTATGAAAAACAGGAGTTCCGGATACAGGGGAAGGTAAATCGGAAGGTTTTTTTATTCTTGGGTGTTCTCCAGCCTGCATTGGTAATCGCATTGATTGAAAAGTCGGTTGTTCGTGACTGCCAGACGGATACCAGACATTAACAATTGATTCGTCTGGGTCAAAGATTGGGAAAGAGTCAGTTGGTAGCTCGCCTTCTAAAGCAAGGCCGGGCTCTGGCTTGAGATAATGAATGCCCTTTTTTGGCTTATCAGAAGACAGGGTAAATTTAAGTGACTCTCCTGTTTCTCTTATGAGTGTCAGATTGTCTGGGTTTTCTGAATTCTTAATTCGCTCCGCACACTCTGTACTGGTGGCAGCGAGATCCTTACTCTGAAGGTAAGCCATGCAGGACCATTCTTTATCATCATTAAAGCCAGTGATAAGCACCAATCTTTCTTTGATGAAATCAGTGTATGGAATTGGAGTATCGGCTGAGTAGCTGTTACAGGAAACAAGGATCAAAAAAATTAACCCAGGCAGACATTTTTTCAGGTTGTCTGAATTACGATACATTTTTTTGCTTCCAGTTTATATTAAGGTTATGGCCTAGCTTCCTGTTGAATGTTTTTCATTGTTGAAAGCGTAAAGCACATTCCGATTTAAAAACATATAAAGTAGCACAGGCTTTATGGTGCTGCTGAAATAAGTGTGGCCATGATTGATGATCAACAGAAATATCAAACTGGCCGAGTATGTTAATAGCGGGATTATGTTATCGGCAGCCATGGGCTGGCTTAGCCCGGCTTGGTGATGGGAGCCATAAGACTCCCGTCATCAGATTTGGGCAAAGACACTAACCTTGAATTCACGAACCAGGAAATGCCTTGTAAGTGCAGTTCGTTGACCAGGTTATCGATGGGTATCTGGTCCGGATGCACCTGAATACCGATTACGAACAATAATGCCGATGGGAATAGCCAAAATAGATGCCGCCAGTAATGGCAGGCGAATAGACATTGTATAATTCGGATCGCACTGAAGTTGTTTATCTGAGCTACTTTTGACACAATCGTCATAGCTAAAAAAACTATTGCAATTCTTCTTCTGGCAAGCCCACGTATTCCCGGTGCAGTAATCATTTCTGTAGATCAAATTAAAGTAACACGCACTCCATTCACCACAAAATACAGAAAAAAAAGTATTATCGGGTCGCTCAGGGTCAATATAGCCGACGGTGCAGCTGGAGTGATTACAGAACTTCATGCAAGTGCTGTACTCGTAACGAACACAACGACCGTCTGTTGATAAAATGCAAATGGGTAGACCATTATGAAAAACAGGAGTTCCGGATACAGGGGAAGGTAAAGCACAAACAGCATTTATTTTTGGGTGTTTTCCAGCCTGCATTGGTAATCGCATTGATTGAAAAGTCAGTTGTTCGTGACTGCCAGACGGATACCAGACATTAACAATTGATTCGTCTGGGTCAAAGATTGGGAAAGAGTCAGTTGGTAGCTCGCCTTCTAAAGCAAGGCCGGGCTCTGGCTTGAGATAATGAATGCCCTTTTTTGGCTTATCAGAAGACAGGGTGAATTTAAGTGACTCTCCTGTTTCTCTTATGAGTGTCAGATTGTCTGGGTTTTCTGAATTCTTAATTCGCTCCGCACACTCTGTACTGGTGGCAGCGAGTTCCCTACTCTGAAGGTAAGCCATGCAGGACCATTCTTTATCATCATTAAAGCCAGTAATAAGCACCAATCTTTCTTTGATGAAATCAGTGTATGGAATTGGAATAGGGGCTGAGTAGCTGTTACAGGAAAAAAGGATCAAAAAAAATAACCCCGGCAGACATTTTTTCAGGTTATCTGAATTACGATACATTTTTTTACTTCCAGTTTATATTAAGGTCACGGGCTGGCTTCCTGTTGCTGGCTTCTTATTAAAGGTTTTTCATTGTTGAAAGCGTAAAGCACATTCCGATGTGAGAACATACAAAGTAGCACAGGCTTTATGGTGCTGCTGAAATCAGTGTGGCCATGATTGATGATCAACAGAAATATCAAACTGGCTGAGTATGTTAATAGTGGGATTATGTTATCGGCAGCCATGGGCTGGCTTAGCCCGGCTTGGTGATGGGAGCCATAAGACTCCCGTCATCAGACTTGAGCAAAGACACTAAGGGAAGCAGCAGAACATAATATACCGCTGTTGGCTTTTGGCGGTTGGCTGTATGAGCAGCTAATAGCCAAAAGCCAACAGCCAAAAGCCCGGTAAGTTATTGAATGCTGCGCCCCTAACCTTGAATTCACGAACCAGGAAATGCCTTGTAAGTGCAGTTCGTTGACCAGGTTATCGATGGGTATCTGGTCTGGATACACCTGAATACCGATTATAAACAATAAAGCCGATGGGAATAGCCAAAATAAATGCCGGCAGTAATGTCACAGCTGTATACGCTACATAACTCGGATCGCATTGAAGTTGTTTATCTGAGCTACTTTTGACGCAATGGTCATGGCTAAAAAAACTATTGCAATTCTTCTTTTGGCAAGCCCACGTATCCCCGGTGCAATAATCTTCTTTGCCCTTCACATTAAATTCACACCAAGCCCATTGACCACAATCTAGAGAAAAAAAAGTATTATCGGGTCGCTCAGGGTCAATATAGCCGACGGTGCAGCTGGAGTGATTACAGAACTTCATGCAAGTGCTGTACTCGTAACGAACACAACGACCATCTGTTGATAAAATGCAAATGGGTAGACCATTATGAAAAACAGGAGTTCCGGATACAGGGGAAGGTAAATCGGAAAGTTTTTTTATTCTTGGGTGTTCTCCAGCCTGCATTGGTAATCGCATTGATTGAAAAGTCAGTTGTTCGTGACTGCCAGACGGATACCAGACATTAACAATTGATTCGTCTGGGTCAAAGATTGGGAAAGAGTCAGTTGGTAGCTCGCCTTCTAAAGTAAGGCCAGGCTCTGGCTTGAGATAATGAATGCCCTTTTTTGGCTTATCAGAAGACAGGGTGAATTTAAGTGACTCTCCTGTTTCTCTTATGAGTGTCAGATTGTCTGGGTTTTCTGAATTCTTAATTCGCTCCGCACACTCTGTACTGGTGGCAGCGAGTTCCCTACTCTGAAGGTAAGCCATGCAGGACCATTCTTTATCATCATTAAAGCCAGTGATAAGCACCAATCTTTCTTTGATGAAATCAGTGTATGGAATTGGAATAGCGGCTGAGTAGCTGTAGCAGGAAACAAGGATCAAAAAAACTAACCCAGGCAGACATTTTTTCAGGTTGTCTGAATTACGATACATTTTTTTACTTCCAGCTTATATTAAGGTTTCGGTCTGGCTTCCTGTTGCTGGCTTCCTATTGAAGGTTTTTCATTGTTGAAAGCGTAAAGCACATTCCGATGTAAGAACATACAAAGTAGCACAGGCTTTATGGTGCTGCTGAAATCGTCAAGTTGGCTAGTGTGGCCATGATTAATGATCAATGATCAACAGAAATATCATACTGGCTGAGTATGTTAATAGCGGGATTATGTTATCGGCAGCCATGGGCTGGCTTAGCCCGGCTTGGTGATGGGAGCCATAAGACTCCCGTCATCAGATTTGGGCAAAGGCACTAACCAAGAAATGCTTTATAAGCTTTGTTGCTGGTTTCTTCGCAATAGCGGTAGCCGATTTCATCGAGGAAACCACTGATATGCACCTGTTCCTTTGGTGGAACATCCAGACCAACCGCGACACGCCCATAGGCAGCGCCGTGATTTCGATAATGGAACATGCTGATATTCCAGCGTTTACCCAGCTTGTTCAGGAAGTTGAGTAAAGCCCCGGGACGCTCCGGGAATTCAAAGCAGTAAACCACCTCATTATCTATGGCGCTGCTGTGTCCACCGACCATATGGCGAACGTGCAGTTTCGCCATCTCGTTATCCGTCAGGTTTTCTACCGGATAACCCTTGTCGTGCAGTTCGTTGATCAGGTTATCGATGGGCATCTGGTCCGGATGCACCTGAACACCCACAAAAATACGGGCATTAACCGGGTCGTGATAACGGTAGTTAAACTCGGTGACACTGCGCTTGCCCAGTGTTTCGCAGAAAGTTTTAAAACTGCCGGGGCATTCCGGGATAGTGACGGAGATAATCGCCTCACGCTTTTCACCCAGTTCTGCCCGTTCAGACACATAGCGCAGACGGTCAAAGTTAACGTTGGCACCGGAGTCTATTGCCATCAGTGTTTGCTGTTGAACGCCTTCCTGCTCTACGTATTTCTTCAAACCTGCAACCGCCGTTGCGCCTGCGGTTTCACAGACCGAACGGGTGTCATCGAAGATGTCTTTTATGGCGGCGCAGATTTCATCGGCGCTGACAGTTATGACTTCGTCAATATATTCCCTGCAAAGCCTGAAGCTTTCCTCACCAATTTGTGCCACGGCAATACCATCAGCAAAGAGGCCAACATGGGGGAGTACTACACGTTCATCGACGTCTAATGCAGCCTTCAGGCAGGCGGACTCTTCGTATTCAACGCCAATCACTTTGATGTCCGGACGGAGATACTTGATGTAGGTGGCAATACCGGCAGCCAGTCCTCCACCGCCGACAGGAACAAAAACGGCATCCAGCGGACCGGTATGCTGGCGGAGTATTTCCATGCCGATGGTTCCCTGTCCGGCAATGGTATCCGGGTCGTCGTAAGGGTGGATAAAGGTGTAACCATGCTGGTCAACCAGTTCCAGGGCATGTTCCAGTGCCTGGTCAAAGGCGTCTCCATGGAGAATGACTCTGGCACCTCTTGCTTTACAGGACCGAACCTTTATTTCCGGTGTGGTGGTGGGCATAACAATAATGGCGTCAATGCCCAGTTTTTTTGCTGCCAGTGCTACGCCCTGGGCGTGGTTACCTGCTGAAGCGGCAATGACACCGCGACTTTTCTGTTCTTTGTTAAGCTGGGCAATTTTGTTATAGGCACCACGAATTTTGAAAGAAAACACCGGTTGCAGGTCTTCCCGCTTGAGAAGAATATTATTGCCCAGACGCTCGCTCAGGAAAGGGGCTGGATCGACAGGTGTTTCCACCGCGACATCGTAGACTCTGGCTTCCAGAATCTTTCTTATATAATGGTGAGGCATTTTGTTCTGCTATTTGTACTGACTTTTTTTGGAGTTTCATTAGTTTTTTGCATTCTAAAGGAAATCGGCTTGGGTTGAGTAGTATAATTCCCGTTTTCCCCATGTCCCATGCTGGTGAAGGTAACGTAATGACTCAGGACGAACTGAAAAAGGCAACGGCAGAAGCCGCTCTGGAACGTATTCTTCCACATCTGGAAGATGACATGATCATTGGTATCGGTACAGGTTCAACCGCTAACTTCTTTATTGATGCCCTGGCAGATCACAAGACGAAATTTGATGGCTGTGTGGCCAGTTCTGAAGCCTCTGCAGAACGTCTTAAAGGTCACGGTATTCCCGTTTATGATCTGAACAGTGTTTCCAGCCTGCGCTTTTATATCGATGGCGCTGATGAAACCAATGAACACTTGCACCTGATCAAAGGGGGTGGCGCGGCACTGACCCGTGAAAAAATTGTAGCGGCCGTGGCGGATGAATTTATCTGCATTGCGGATGGCAGCAAGAAAGTCGATGTGTTGGGTGAGTTCCCTCTGCCCGTTGAAGTGATTCCAATGGCTCGCAGCTATGTTGCCCGTGAACTGGTTAAGCTGGGTGGTGATCCGGCTTACCGGGAAGGCGTCATGACTGACAATGGTAATGTCATTCTGGATGTCTGGAATATGCAAATTATTGATCCGGTTGCTACGGAAGAGGCAATCAACCAGATCGTTGGTGTAGTCACTAACGGCTTATTTGCTGCCCGACCAGCCAATGTACTGTTGCTGGGTACTGAAGAAGGCGTGAAAACCATCACTGCCTGATGATTACTTCCTGTTCATTAAAAACGGCCGGTTAAACCGGCCGCTTTTAATGAATCTTGTTGCACATACTGCGATCAGAAAACGCTTTAGAAAACACTGCCTAAGAAAAAATGCAAGGCTGCGAGAATGCTGCCAAATGATAGGGTCAGTATGATAAGTTCGCTGAATCCAAGCTTATAGTCGTAACCCTTCATATTGTCTTTCATTTCCATAGTAAAGCTTCCTCTATGACAGGCTTTTCTGATGTTGTTATTGTTTTTTGAGCCTTTGATTGAGTTTTTTCCTTTTATATCAGTCAGTTTAAAGTGGTTACTGATATTTCTCCCTGCGACTTTGGTCGGAATTTCGACTTATGTCTTATAAGAAGCCATTGGGGAGGGGGGGGCTGCCTGCCTGCTCAGGCAATGAAAAAATCATGGTAAAAAGAAGCACATAGTTGCTGATATGACTGTAAAAAATTATTAATATAGCCAATGGTAAGCACCAGGGATTTTAAAATAACAAATCGCAATCATCCTTCAGGAAGGGGCGTCAAAACAATGAAGAATAATAAAAAGACATTATTAAGCCTTGCGGCATCCGTGCTGTTGGCTGGGGGCATAGGTATGGCCCGGGCTGAGGATACCATTAAAATTGCACTGGCGGGTCCTGTAACAGGCCCGGTTGCACAGTATGGGGATATGCAGTTTATCGGTGCCAAAATGGCGATTGAGCAGATCAATAAAGCGGGCGGTGTTAATGGCAAGCAACTGGAAGCCATTGTTTACGACGATGCCTGCGACCCTAAACAGGCCGTAGCAGTAGCGAACAAAATTGTTAACCAGAGGCTCCGTTTTGTTGTTGGTCACCTGTGCTCCTCCTCCACTCAGCCAGCCTCTGATATTTACGAAGACGAAGGCATTTTAATGATTACCGCGGCTTCAACCAGCCCGGATATTACCAGCCGTGGTTATAAAATGATTTTCCGCACCATCGGTCTGGACAGTTTGCAGGGGCCAACCGCAGGACAATATATCGTTGAAAAAATCAGGCCAAAAAAAATGGCCGTGATCCACGACAAACAACAATATGGCGAAGGTATTGCCAGAGCGGTTAAGGACGTTGTGGAAAAGGCAGGTATTAATGTAGCGGTGTTTGAAGGCGTTACCTCCGGTGACAAAGACTTTTCTGCGCTCATTGCCAAGCTGAAAAGAGAAAATGTCGAATTTGTTTACTATGGCGGCTACCACCCTGAACTGGGTTTGATCTTGCGCCAGAGTGCTGAGAAGGGTTTGAAGGTACCGTTTATGGGACCGGAAGGCGTGGGTAACAAAGATATATCTGCTATTGCCGGCGAAGCTTCAGAAGGCTTACTGGTTACCCTGCCAAAGAGTTTCGATCAGGACCCGGCCAATGCCAGACTGGTTAAAGCTATCAAGGCAAAAGGCGATGATGCATCAGGTCCCTTTGTTTTCCCGGCTTACTCTGCTGTTCAGGTCATGGCAGACGGCATGAAGATAACTAAAAATGAAGACCCTGAGGAAGTCGCTGAAGTGCTGCGTCGAAATGTTTTTGCGACTCCCACCGGACAGCTGACCTTCGATGGTAAGGGCGACCTCAAAGACTTTAGCTTTGTCGTGTATCAGTGGCATGCTGATGGCACCAAGACGGCGCTCGATTGATAGTCTCAGGGAAGTAGCAGAGAAAAATGTCCCATCGTCATCCCGTGAAGGCTGGGAGCCACTGCCCTGGTAGATTCCCGCCTTCGCAGGAATGACGGAGAAACTGGTATGAGTGAGTGCAGCTTCCGCGCGGTGATAGACTCCCTCGGTTGGTGGTATAGGGCTTGGGTCATGGCAAAAGAGGTATATCTTTTTTGCCATGTAGAAAATACTCGAACACCGTTCAATACCCAGGCAAGTGACACACTCCCTCCACTAAATCGGCAAGCCGATTCTAGTGGGGGCTTCTAATCGGGAATTACGTGCGACCCACTATGTCAAATAACATAGTCTCTCGCTGTCGTACAGGTTGCCGAACCACGACAGGGGAACTCTTTACACATACGCCGTGTCCCAGCGCATCGGCGGTAGAAGCCAGAAAACGGTTGTGTTTTCCTGATTTGTTTCTCGTAGTTAGTCCAGCAACGGTGACGCTTGAGTATTTTTCCAGAGGCTTATCTGTCTGTCGTGTAGGCTGTTGTCTCAGCCACCAAGCCCATTATGCAGGGTTTCGCAGTGCACTGAAGTTAGTACATGGGCTTGCTCTACGCAAGCCTCGCTATCCATCTCCATCCAAACCTTCAAAGGTCGCGCCGCTCCCAATGAGAGGCTATGGATGGAGAATTTCGCAAGGTTCGTTAAATCTGAGTAAATGAACTTTACCGGTAATTTCGAGTCAAATCATTTATCACATGTGAGCAGTTACAATAAATTATTAGTTAAAAAAGGAGTATTACGGCCATGGAGGGAGCATGTTCAAATAATTTTTTACAAAAAACTGTATTGCAGAAAAAAACTCAATCCATTCCGAGTACACTTGACAGCTCTGCTTGTTATGTTTCAAAAAAAGTTGATATTAAAGAAGATGAAAATAGATGTCTTCTAGCTGATAGTCGTTCTACAACATTAAATCCCTATGAAAAAGTAGTGCATGACAGGTTTCCTATAAAAGTAAATGACATAATTTTGCAACAATTAAAATCAACTACCGATGAATTAAAAGAAGAAACAATATGTCATAAAACAGCATTATCCATTCAAAAAAACTTTGCTAAAGAGGAACTTTCTGAGGCTTCCATTTTTCTGTTCGGTGATAAAGATAAATATATAAAATATATCAATGCTGACGAGGAACATGATTATATATTTGTTCATAAGCTTAAAGACTCTGCTTATGGTCTTGGAGGAGACAAACATGATTTCGTTATTCTCAGAAAAAATAAAGAATTTTATCTCTTACAATCAATGGTCTCTATTTTTACATTAAATCAATGGATTAATGGCGGATATCAAACAATAGATGAGTCTGAAAAAAAATTTACACGATCAAAGGATTTGTATTTACTACATAGCAAGAAAAAACTTGCTATCCCTTTATCTGAAGAGCAAGTAGATGGCCTAAAAAAGGGAATGTTATATCACAAAGAGTTTGGGAAAGCTAAAGCAGCATTTAATAGAATTGTAAGTACAAAAATAAATAAACCAGTATCTAAAGCTAGTTTTAATCAAAAGTTTTTGCCTACATTGTTTTCAGTCCTGGCAAATTCGAGCGACAAACCGTACTTTAGAATTTTTTCAATTTCAAGGAAATTCTTAGGTGTTGAACCTGAATGTAAAGTTTTTTTTGAGGTATATAAGGCTAAAATCTAGATTAGATTTTATGGGCTCCTTTTTGCAAACGCCTCTATCCGGTCAATATCGTTTTTTTCAGCCTGTTGTACCTTGTATAAATCCCATCGTAATTGCAGGTTAAGCCAGAAGTCTGGCGACATACCAAAAAAGCGAGCCAGTCGCAGGGCAGTGCTAGGGGTAATGCCCCGTTTGCCGTTGACGAGTTCGTTGACTCGCTGGTAAGGGACATGAATAGCTGACGCCAGCTCCCGCTGAGTAATATCCATCGGTAACAGGAACTCTTCCAGCAGCATTTCACCGGGATGAGTGGGGGGGCGGTTTGTGGGGATGCGGGTCATTGGTTGTGCTCCTAATGGTAATCCGTTACTTCCACTTCTGCCGGGGCAGACTTAAGCCAGACAAAGCAAATTCTGTACTGATCATTAATCCGGATGCTGTATTGTCCTTTTCGGTTGCCAGATAAAACCTCAAGACGATTGCCCGGAGGAAGCCTGAGATCATCCAGTGACGACACCGAATCAAGTTGATCCAGTTTGCGGCAGGCCAGGCGCCAGAGCGACTGTGGACAGGCCTTTCGGGCATGACGAGAGGCCGTGCCATTAAAGATATCTTCAGTCGCCTTGTCTTTGAATGAAGTAATCATCGAATCATAATAGCACGGATATCATGCTATTAAAGGGAATTGCTTCCGCAGTGTGGAGACAATCCGGCCGATGACGGATTCAATGCGATCACCGGGCAGTTCGGCGTTGCCCTTCCCAGGTCGGTGCGGATTTTGCCTTCTTCACCGCCCCGGAACAGTATGCCGTGGGGCAGTACTACACCCATGCGACCATTGTCTTTCAAACTGGCGAGCATGTCTGTACGAAAGCGAGATCGCCGTTATCATGGGGCGGAATACTGTAACCCAGTCGTCCATAAGGGTCGGTCAGCGCTTTTTTGTAGATGGGAGCGACTTCTTTTTCCTTACTGTTTTTGTCGGTTTTTCTGGGGCGGTTGATTTCGATGGGTGTCCAACACTGCGTGGTTTTCACATTCCATAAAAACAATAATCAGAGTTATTGATAAGATGCCATAACGCTGATTCACATCAATATTCCTCCATTATCATTAGATTACCCTGTAAGAAAGTCAACATGTAAACTTAGTTTAAGTTTTTTGTTAATGCTTTTCTGTAAATAATCATGAACATTATAAATGTTGACGCGCAACATTCTTCACACTCGTGATATGAATTTCTGAAAAGTGTTTTGTTGATTGTTTAAGCAGATTGAATATAAAAACGACTGTCTGAGCACATTGTTAATTTATGATTTTTAGATTCTGGCTGTGTATTTTCATCCAGACAGTTTTAAAAGAACATTTTTTCCACAGCAATTTTTTAACAATAACTATTTCACAAAAACAAGAGTAGAGCGCATGGATACTAAAGCTGTTAATTCACTCGCCCAAAAAAATTCTACCCTGCCAAAACAACTTCCAGGACTATTGCTTGCCTGCGCTATTGCAGCAGGTGCAACCGTATTGGCAAAAATGCCCTTTAACAGTCACTTGCATATCAGTGGCTTACTTTACGCCATTATTCTAGGAATGATCGTCACCAACGTTTTCTGGAAGCCGGAAAAACAGGCAGTAGTTGCTCCGGGCATAACCTACGCCAGCAAAGATATACTGCGTCTGGGTGTCATCATGCTTGGCTTTAAGCTCAGTTTAAGCGATATCATGATGCTGGGGTGGCAAGGTCTGGTTTTCGTGATACTGCTGGCATGCTGCACTTTTGGTTTCTGTTTATTTATCTGTTCCAAAATGAAGCTGGCCAAAAGTACGACTCTGTGTATCGCTGCCGGAACCACGGTTTGCGGTGCCTCTGCTATTGCTGCTGTTGCCCCGATCATTAAAGCCAGCGGTAAAGACACTGCATTTGGTATTGGTGCCATTACTCTTTTTGGCACGGTAGCCATGTTTATTTTACCGGCAGCATTTCATCACTTTCAGATGGATGAAATGGTTTATGCGGTGTGGACAGGAGCCAGCCTCCCGGAAGTTGCAGAAGTTGTTGCAGCCGGTGCTGCTGTCGGTTCAAGCCAGGTAGAAACCTTTGCCATACTGACTAAGCTTTGTCGTGTCTTATTCCTGATTCCACTCTCCATCGGCTTATGCTGGTACGTGGCTCGCTCCAATGCCCAAACTTCCGGTGAAGCCACAACCGTGAAACTCAAAGACGTTGTGCCTATGTATGTGATCTTGTTTCTGGCCGTCGTCATCGTAAATTCTACCGGTATACTGACGCCTGCCATAACCGCGCAACTCAAAAATGCAGGTGCTGTTATTTTAGCCATAGCATTAGCAGCCCTGGGTTTAAAAACCCGATTCAGCGAAATGATGCAGGTTGGTGTCCGTCCCATTATCGCCGCTTTTATTTGTGCACTGTTTATTCAGGTTTTTGCCATAACCGGAGCGCTGGTTGTATTTGGCTAAATACAAATCGCAATTTAACAAACTCTCCGCCGTTCGCGCGGAGAGTAACCGCCCGTTCACTGCTCCCCGCCCCCCGCCTGCTTCAGCTGCTTCTGACGGGCTTCATCTTCCTGACCGAACACATCACCAAAACCGGTATCCAGCTCCGGATCAACGGTCAGGTCGGTCATGCCTTCCTGATACTTAATGGGCAGTGTGGCACCGTCGGCGACGGCTTCATCCAGCCGGTAGGTGTCGAGATGTAGTCGCCGCTACCACCCTTTCCCATAAAAGCATTGAGCGTGTTCTTGTCTTCCTTGAACGGCGGTGTGCCGGTAAAGGCGATGAACCTGGCATTAGGCAAGCTGGCCCGCATAAAGGCCGCCAGAAAACCGTACTGGCTGCGGTGGGCTTCATCCACCAGAACATAAAAGTTGGGTTTGGTGGACAATACCTGAAAGTCCACCGCCTCCCGGCTTTGTTCCACCCATTGCTTAGGTCTGGCAGTGCCGTCGGCATTGAGCAGGCCATAGTTGACGTTCAGGTCTTCGCAGATATAGAACTTGCCATCTTCAAGCACCCGCCGGACACGGGTCTGGTTGTCTTCGTTGTCGGCTTCTGCCTCTTTGGCGGCGGCCTTGATGGGCTTGCCATCCCGTTCCTGAAATTTCTGGATAGTACTGGTAAATACACTGCCGTAGTCGTTCGATAGCATCCTTTCAAGCCCGGCAACCGACGGGGCTTTGATGGGGCTCATGCCGACGTTGGTGAAGGTAATTGATCCACCACATGAAAGCGGTTGTCTAATGGCTCCGCTTGATTGAAAAAGCAGACACTGCGGGGGCGACCCTGTTTGTCCTTAACCTGAATCCCGCTGCTATGAATCACCGACGCCTTCCCGTTCAGCGTTACTTTTTCGATGAAAGGGGGCATCGTCCGTGTTCATCGCAAGACTCCTGACTTCGGTACACAATCTAAAACGGGGAAACTTTATCACTCCTGCTGGTTCGGTGGTATCCAGAGTCTATAATCACTTCTCAATCCGGAAGGTGAGCTATGGAAAAGTCGTTATTCTCAGAATTAAAACGCATCGGAATTGATGAAGAACTGGCCGTATCTGTCAGCGCCTCCCTTGACCCTGACCACAACGCCAGCAAGAAAGATGTACTGGTGATGCAGGAAGCCATCATGCAGATACAGCTTCAAAGTGAGCGCAGCTATCTGGCATTAAAGTCAGATATTACCGACCTGCGCTCGGAAGTGCGGACAGAAATATCCGGCCTGCGTTCAGAAATGCGGACAGAAATATCCGGCCTGCGCTCAGAAATGCAGACAGAAATATCCGGTCTGCGTTCGGAAATGCACAAAGAAACAGGCAGTATCCGCTCCGAGCTGGGCAATATGCACCGGCAGTACTGGATCACCTTTGGTGGCTTGATTACTACCATCATCAGCGTGTTTGTCGTGAACTGGTACTTTCATTTATGAGTAGAAACTGGGAGGATTGATTTATGTTTGATCCCCTGGTTATGAGTGGCTGAAAGAACAGCTCTGAGCGAAACTTTTTTCGGGCAACGGGCAACGGGCAACGGGCAACGGGCAACGGGCAACGGGCAACGATAGCCGAAGGAACCTTCCCGCTACAGAGTCTATAATCACCTCTCAATCCGGAAGGTGAGCTATGGAAAAGTCGTTATTCTCAGAATTAAAACGCATCGGAATTGATGAAGAACTGGCCGTATCCGTCAGTGCCTCCCTTGACCCTGACCACAACGCCAGCAAGAAAGATGTACTGGTGATGCAGGAAGCCATCATGCAGATACAGCTTCAAAGTGAGCGCAGCTATCTGGCATTAAAATCAGACATTACCGACCTGCGTTCGGAAGTGCGGACAGAGATATCCGGCCTGCGTTCAGAAATGCATAAAGAAGTAGGCAGTATCCGCTCCGAACTGGGTAATATGCACCGGCAATACTGGATCACCTTTGGCGGCTTGATTACTACCATCATCAGCGTATTTGTCGTGAACTGGTACTTTCACTTGTGAGCAGACTATGAGCGAAGAACCCAAAAAGCCCGATGACATTAGCCAGGAAGATTGGGACTCGGTTGATGTGCCGGAATGGACAGATGAAGAAATTGCAAATGCCCGCCCGGCCATAGAAGTATTGCCTGAAATTGTCGAGGAATACCGCCGCCGAACCCGTGGGCAACAGAAAGAGCCGACTAAAGAGCAGGTGTCTATCCCTCAGCCCTGAAGTGCTTGAGTTTTTCCGGGCAACAGGCAGCGGCCGGCAAAGCCGGATAGATGATGTGCTGAAAGAGCATGTTGGCAAGCACTGAGCCGAAGGGAATTGCCCCCGCAGTGCGGAGACAATCCGGCCGGTTAATGATCCTGTGGTTCCGGCTTAACCCTGATCTGGCCGGTGAGCAGTTTTTGCATCAGGCCTTTTTTCAGTTGTTGGGTTTGGGATTTTTGGGTGGTCAGGTGGTCAAGCTTCTTGCTAACTGATGAAATTACATTAACGATTTTTCTCTGCTCGTAGACAGCAGGAATAGCTACTTTAAGAGTTTTCATGTCACCAACATTAAAATGTTGCTGAGCCAGCCCACCCTGCATTTGTAAGATTTGGTTTTTACCCTCATCAGAGTTAATCCAGTTTGCAAGGTACTCAGGCATAACAGCTTGCTGCTTGGGACGTGAGATAACTAAATCTACACAGTTTGAACCAGCAAACTCCTCTGTAACAACGGCTGTCGTACCGAGATAGCCTGTCCTGACTGTAACCAAATCTCCAAGTCTCAGTTTACTTTTCCTCCACTTCAGCCGACGCAGCAACCAGCCCCAGCTCTTCCAAATAACCATCCAGCTCATCATCCACAGCTTTCAGGTTATCGGTAATAGCATTCAACTCAACCAGCACCACCGGAATATCCACTTGCGGCTCTGGCTCCGAGGTGTCGATATAGCGGGCAATGTTCAGGTTGTAGTCGTTGTCTGCAATCTCTTTCAGCTCTACCACACGACAGTATTTGTCTTCTTCGATGTTGTGGTGGAAAGCGGCGCTGTGGGCGTCGTGGATACGCTCGATATCTTCGGGGCGCAGGCTGTTCTGGTTTTTGCCTTCGGTGAACTCACGGCTGGCATCAATGAACACCACTTTGTTTTTCAGGTTGTCCGGCTTCTGTTTGTTAAGAATCAGGATACAGGCGGGAATGCCGGTGTTGTAGAACAGGGCCGAGGGCAGGCCGATGACGGCTTCAATGCGATCACCGGGCAGTTCGTCGTTGCCTTTCAGCAGGCCGGTGCGGATTTTGCCTTCTTCTCCGCCCCGGAACAGTACGCCATGGGGCAAAACGGTGGATTGGCAATTACCCGGTCAAAACTCAGGATGCCGTTTTCATCACGGTGCAGGGGTTGAACCAGGGTATCGCCCCGTTCCAGTTCCGCCCGCATGTTGTGCAGGTACAGGTTCAGCTTGCCAATGGCCCAGGTGCCGAGGTTTTTTCTCCTGACCGTAGAGCAGGATGTTGGGCTGTCCGGCAATGGTGCCGTTGGGCAACTGTGCCACATGATGGGCGCTTTCCACCAGCATTCCGCCACTGCCAGAGGTCGGGTCGTACACCGTGTGGCCGGGTTGCGGGTCAAGCAGGTTGACCAGCAGTTGTACGACGGGCTTGGGGGTATAGAACTCGCCGCCTTTCTTGCCGGCGTCGTCGGCAAACTGTTTGATCAGGTACTCGTAGGCATCGCCCAGCATATCGGCTTTATACAAGTGGTCGTTGCCGAGGTTGTACTGGTTGAAGTGGCGCAGCAGGCGGGACGGCAGCTCGTCGCCCAGCTTGGCCTTGTCGCCGAACTGGATCGCCGTCAGTACGCCTTCGAGATAGCTGTTCTGCGCTTCGATGTCGGCAAAGGCTTCGTCGATGGCTTCACCGATATTTTCGGTGCGGCTGATGATTTCACCCCAGCGGGCGTGTTCCGGTGATGCAAGCGCCCGGTTGGTTGTGCCGGTGTGCGGCTGACGGACGGCCTGGGTTGTAGATGGGGGTAGGGTACAGGAAAGGCTGGGGGGATTGAATGCCCCTTCCCTACCAAGAGCCACTGTCGTATGAGAGAATCGGACAGGCTCCTGACAATAGTATTTATCAAGAATAATAAAAAAGAGGATGTAGAATGGGGGATTCTGGTTATTACCTTATTCAGCAGGTACTTAACGGACTGACGATAGGCAGCACCTATGCGCTTATCGCCATCGGCTACACGATGGTCTATGGCATGTCTTCTTTTATAAATCTCTATAAAATCAATTAATTATGGCTAATGTTTATTTTCATTGGTCATGATTTTTCACTTTAAAAAAAGAAATAGTTGGTTTTGGTTAGAAAAGGTTTCAGATAGTTACTTTGCTGCTGTTACCCGGTTTTCAGAGGTAGTAATTAGACCACTAAAAAAAAAGGGGGTTAGTTTAATGCGTTGTATAGCGTTTGCCTGCTGACTCCATACTCTAATGCCAACGCTTTCTTTTCCTCCCCCGAATCGAGTCGTTCTCTGATTTCTGCTAACTGTTCCTCAGTGAGCTTGGGTTTCGCCCCGATCTGCTTGCCCTGCTTTCTGGGGGCGGCGATGCCTTCCCTTTGTCGTTCTCTGATCATGCTGTGCTCGAATTCGGCAAAGGCTCCCATCATTTGGAACATCAGCTTGTGCATGGGGTTGCTGTCACCGGAGAAAAGCAGGTTCTCTTTGTGGAACTGAACACTGATACCTTGCCCGGTCAGTTCTTCCACCAGCTTCTGAAGGTCTTTCAGGCTGCGGGCGAGTCGATCAATGGAATGGACGTGTGAGCGGTCGCCCTGTCGCAAGTGGCGCAGACGGGCTTTTAGCTGGGGCCGGTTGGTGTCTTTGCCGCTGCCATGGTATTCAAAGGTGGTATCGAGATTAATGCCTTCAAGCTGGCGGGCGGTGTTTTGTCAACGCTGCTGACCCGGATGTATCCGACGTTCTGGCCTCTCATGGCGGGGCTCCTCTACTTCTTATTCTGAGTAAAGGAAAAATTAGACCCTGCTTTACATCCTGTCCAGTTGGGCAGGATTAAGTTTTTTGGACACGGGGGATCAATGACTTAGCTGGGGGCAGGAGGATGTCCAACAAGTATTCTTTGTTGTATATGGGGTTGGTCAGCAATGCAGCACTGTAGAGTCGGGCAGTCTTACCCACATTTGACCAATATTTTTTTGCTATGGCTGGAAAACTATATCTCGCTTAGCATGAACAGGATTTTACGGTAGTTAGTGGATTTGTCGGGTTTGTTCTTGCTATATTGCGAGCCTGACACTATATACGGTGTCATAATGGTCGATAGTAAATTTGATGATGTAATTACTGAGCTTGAACAGGCAGGGGCTTCAATGCGATGTCGCAAGTTAACGACGCTCCTCACTGGCTTGGGATTTGAAGTTAAAGATGGCAAAAGAGGGGGACACAAGGTGTTCACCCATGACCATATTCCGGGGTTCCATTCTGCTGCCTATAACTGCGACCATGGTAAGAACCCGGAAATTAAGCGGCCTTATATCAACAAGGTCAAAAAGACGTTGGAGCAACACGAAGCAGCCATTCGTGCATACTTAAAAAAACGATAGCTTGAACGTATTTGAACGGAGACAGGATTTATGAATCCTCACAGCTATAACATCACCGTCCGGCGGGCTGATTTCGATGGCGAGTTGTTTTTCGAGGCTCGGGTCAAAGAGCTGCCAGATGTGGCTGAATACGCTGATACTTTCGACGAAGCCTATGCCCTGGCGATTGACACAATAGAGACAACGGCGGAGGTCTTTGCTGAAAAAGGTAAGGCAATGCCTGTACCTTATGAACCAGCGGACGACTTCAGTGGCCGTGTAACCCTGCGACTGGCAAAAAGCCTTCATCGCAATCTGGCCGAAGGTGCTGAGCAGGAAGGGGTGAGCCTGAACCAGCATATAAACAATATCCTTAGCAAAATCGTCGTAAACCCTCGCCCAATGCGGGCGGGGATATAAGACGGGAAGGCGCAGAGCCTTCCGCCATCAATCTGGTGTACTCTGGCTATTAACGTAGTCCTTCAGAGTCTCGATAGTTGCACCGCCAGCACTGCAAGCAAAGTAAGACCTTGACCACATTAAGCCTGCTTTGCTCTGAGCAGTAAGGTGGGTATTCAGCATTCGCAACCGTCTTGATGATGTTGATTTGAGATTATTTACCATGACACTGATAGCCAGTTTTGGTGGGTAGGTCACCAACAGGTGTACGTGATCTTTTTCGCCATCCATTTCAAGTAACTGGCATTCCAGTTTTTCACATGCACTCTCGAACGACTCCCGTAACTGCTTGATCATATAGCCATCAAAAAGCTTTCGTCTGTACTTTGTCGTGAACACCAAATGAATAACCAGCTTGGTAACGCTATGTCGTTTGCGAAGATACCCTTTAAGTAAATCTTTATTGTGTGCGCTCACTTGAAAACCTCTTTCAAATACCTGTAATATGAAGTTTATATTAATGAGCACTGAAATAACGTTCCATGCTGAGAGCCACCAAAGTACGAATCTATCCAACATCAGAGCAGGCGGAATTTCTCGACCGTCAGTTTGATGCTGTGCGGTTCGTATGGAACAAGGCCCTGGCTATTAAGGTTCATTATTACAAGGTTCGTGGGCAGAGCCTTTCTCCCAAAAAACACCTGAAGCCCTTGCTGGCAAAAGCCAAGAAAAGCCGAAAGTACTCATGGCTGAAAAACGCTGACTCTATTGCACTGCAACAGGCCACTATCAATCTGGATACGGCCTTTCAAAACTTTTTCAATCCCAAATTGCAGGCAAGATTTCCTCGCTTCAAGAAAAAGCATGGCAAGCAAAGTAGCTACCATTGTACGTCTGTCTCTGTGGGCGATAACGGGATAAAAATCCCCAAGTGCAAGCCCATAAGGGCTAAAGTGCATCGTGAAATAGTGGGTAAGGTGAAGTCTATCACCCTGAGCAGAACGCTAACCGGCAAGTATTTTGCCTCCATATTGGCTGATGATACCCAGGAACAACCAAAACAGATTGATAATCTTGAAGCTAATCAGGTTGTCGGTGTTGATATGGGGATTACTGATCTGGCTATCACCAGTACCGGCCATAAGACTGGCAATCCTCGCTTTCTGAAAAAAGCACAACGTAACCTGAAAAGAAAACAACAGGCTCTATCTCGCTGCAAGAAAGGCTCAAAAGGTAGGCACAAAGCCCGTTTATTGGTGGCAAAGGCGCATGAGCGTGTAGCCTTTGCCCGTAATGATTTTCAGCATAAGCTATCAAAACAACTCATCGACGAAAACCAAGCGGTGATTGTGGAGACACTGAAAGTTAAAAACATGCTCAAGAACAAGCGTCTTGCTCGTTCTATTGCTGATGCTGGCTGGCACTCACTGATAACCAAACTCGAATACAAGGCAAAGCAGGAAGGTAAACATCTGGTGAAGATAGACCAGTGGTTTGCATCCTCTAAAACTTGCTCAGTCTGCGATTTGAAACAGGAAAAAATGCCATTGAGAATCCGATCATGGGAGTGTAGCTGTGGTGCTATCCATGACCGGGATATTAATGCAGCTCGCAATATCAAGAAGCAAGGCATATTGAAATTAAAGGCGGAAGGACTGTCCGTTTCTGCTGATGGAGGCTTGCGTAAATCCGGCATACTGTCGGTTGCTGCCTAAGAAATCAGAAGCCTCACCCGATAGGGTGGGGAGCAGTCACCTACTCTTCAGGCTTTTGTGCGGCTGCCAGTGATCCCTACGCTAGGGCGATGCCCGTCAAAGCTGTTGTAAACAAGAGCAGCCATGCAGGTTTGAGACTGGTTCATAGCCAGTCAAATCCAATCGATCCAACCCAACAGGCATCCAGGCACTATGGTGAATGACGAAGCACTGAAACAGGCTGTTAAAGCCCTGGAGATCAATAGCGTTTCTTTATTTTCTGCTAACTGCTGGATGGCTGAGCAGTTTTTTCCGGCTTATGACCCGGCAATAGAAAACTTACAGATTCAGTCGAAGCATCTAGTCTCCAGAACGGAACAGATCGACTTTGAGGACGATGACGGACTGAAGGCCAGGATTGTCCGTTTTTACGCCGATGTTGGCAGCCGGATGATGCTGCCAGTCAATGGTGAACTGGAGCAAAAGGCGCTTATTGAGGCAACCTTTGTTGCTGAATATGAAATGCTTGATCCGGAACTGAGTGCAGAGGCTATTGAGGCATTTGCGACCCGAAATGTCATGTTCAATGTATGGCCCTACTGGCGGGAATATCTGACCAGTACATGCAGCCGGATGCAACTGCCCAGAATCCAGGTTCCCTTTTTCAAGACCGCCTCCTAACGGCTCCACCCTTCCCGCATCAAGCTGGCAAAGTCACGCTGTGAAAGCACCTGAGAGCAATCCCGCCAGTCATTGTCGGATGGCTGCATGGAGGCGTTGTATCTCAGGTCAAAGCCATTGGCTTCGCTGTGGTCGTGGATATACTCGTCCATCTTTTCACCCAGGGTTTTGCCGAACACTCTGCTTCCCCGTAGGCTTCGCGGAAATGCTCGCTGGTGCGCAGTGCCTGCCCTTCAAACAGCGTATGGAAGTCATTGACCTCACGGATCAGGTTCAGGTTCGGATGGATATCAACGCTAATCTTTTTCAGTAAGCCAGCGTCTCCCAGCGTCGTGCGTTTACGCAGCACCACATGGCGGACGGAAGTGGCGATAAAGGGTGAGTACCTGTTGCTCTGTTGGCCGAATGTCTTTATGACGGGATTTGCCTGTTAATCCCAAATCCCACATATCCTGACGCAGCTCATCGGTAATGAAGTTATTGAACGGGATGTTCAACCGCCTGTGCCATTTGAGTGCCTTTACCAGCACACACATATCCGAATGATTGGTTGCCGGACTTATGCGCTGTTCCCTGATGCGCCGTTCAAAGAAGTTAATCAGGTCCTGACCGGACAGGTTTGGCGACTTGATGTCAGCCAGTGGTGTTTTTTGCCACTTCCGCAGACAGGACAGGTCTGCTGAACGAAATCTGTCGCTTTCTGGAAGAATTTCCATGTAGTCCAGTAGCTTTTGCAGGTACTCCGATAATGTCAGGTTGCTGTCTTTGGGTTTCGGTGGGCGACCGCTCTGGATTTGTTCGTATTCGTTGAGGAATTCCTCTTCTTTGCGGTTGCCCCAGGATAACCCCTGACGCTTGTCGTTGAATGTCTGGGTTTGGCTACGTTGAAAGTCTCCTTTCCGGACTCGGATTCTCACCCGATAAACACGCTTATTTTGCTTATTCTTACTGGGCGTTACTTCTACCGGCACAACTTTTACTCCTTCCCTACCAAGAACCATTGTCGTATGAGAGAATCGGGCAGGCTCTATGGGGTTTTTATTGATTTTTACTCGGATTTACATAATTTGCCCCAACTTGCCCCAAGATCATATCTGGCTTGTCATCTTGGGGCAAAATCAGGGCAAACTATATAAAGAAAAGTAAGAAATAGCTCAAAAAGACACTTCTAACCAGAATAATAAAAAAGAGGTCGTAGAATGGGGGATTCCGGATATTACCTTATTCAACAGGTACTTAACGGACTGACAATAGGCAGCACCTACGCACTCATCGCCATCGGCTACACGATGGTCTATGGAATAATTGGCATGATCAATTTTGCCCATGGAGAGCTCTACATGATTGGCAGTTATGTTGCCTTTATTGTGTTAGCAGCATTGGCCATGATGGGAATTGACAGTGTCGTTTTAATGCTTGCCGCTGCCTTTATTATCAGCATTATCATCACCAGTACCTACGGCTTTGCGGTTGAGCGGGTGGCTTATCGTCCTTTAAGAAACAGCAACCGCCTGATAGCGCTGATATCCGCCATTGGTATGTCTATTTTTCTGCAAAACTATGTTCGTCTGGCGCAAGGTTCCAGGGATATTGCTATGCCGGGGCTGATTAGTGGTGGCTGGGTCTTTGGGCCTGAGGACGGGTTTAATGCAACCCTGTCGTATATGCAGGTGATTATTTTTTTGGTCACTTTTATTTCGATGACGGTCCTGACGCTGTTTATTTCCCGTTCCCGTATGGGCAGAGCCTGCCGGGCCTGCGCTGAAGATCTGGGTATGACCGGACTGCTGGGAATTAATACCAACCAGATTATTTCACTGACGTTTGTTATTGGTGCGGCACTGGCGGCTGTGGCAGGGGTTTTGCTGGGGCTGTATTACGGTGTGGTTAATCCCTACATTGGCTTTATGGCGGGGTTAAAAGCGTTTACTGCGGCGGTGCTGGGAGGCATTGGCAGTATTCCCGGGGCGGTACTGGGTGGATTGATTCTTGGGGTAACGGAAGCCATGACAGCAGGTTATTTCAGTAGTGAGTATAAAGACGTTGTTGCTTTTAGCCTGCTGGTCCTGATTCTGTTGTTCAGACCCACAGGTATTCTTGGTCGTCCAGAGGTAGAAAAAGTATGAAAACACTTCGCTGGACTCCGGCCATTCTGTCATCCGTAGTGTTAGTGGTTCTTGCCAGCCTTATGCTGGGTGTACGACTTCAGTCTGATGGTATGATTCTGCGGGTTGAGGGTGTTGAGTCATCCGTCTATACGTCAATCGCCTTAGGGACAGTCGTTGTTTTTGCCTTTCAGCTCCTCAGGGACTGGCTGGATGATGGTTTTAAGTCAGTCAGGCAGTATTTACCTGCTGTGCCGGTACTGACGACAAAGCCTGCTTCTTTTAACTCTTTTTTCAACAACCTCCGCAGGCTGCTGCTTTGTTTTGCCATTGCCGCTTTATTTGTCTGGCCATTTTATACCTCAAGAGGCGCTATCGACCTGGCTACCCTGACGTTGATTTATGTCATGCTGGGGTTGGGGCTAAATGTTGTGGTGGGTCTGGCGGGTTTGCTGGATTTGGGGTATGTCGGATTTTATGCGGTAGGGGCTTATGGTTACGCGCTGCTGAGCCAGTACTTTGGCGTGGATTTCTGGATCGGATTGTTAGCCGGTGGGCTGCTGGCTGCCTTCTTTGGTTTTATTCTTGGTTTTCCGGTGTTACGCCTGAGAGGGGATTACCTTGCCATTGTGACGTTGGGGTTTGGAGAGATTATCCGCATTCTGCTGAATAACTGGACGGAACTGACCAATGGTCCTAATGGCATTTCTCGGATTCCCAAGCCAACGCTGTTTGGCCTGGAGTTTAACCGGCGTGCCAAAGACGGAACGACCTTTCACGAGTTTTTTGGTATTGATTACAGCGGCGTTTATAAAGTTATCTTTCTTTATATTCTTGCCCTGCTGCTGGTGCTGGCGACTCTGTTTGTCATCAATCGTCTGTTGCGAATGCCTATTGGCAGAGCCTGGGAGGCTTTAAGGGAAGATGATATTGCCTGCCGGTCGCTGGGGTTAAATCCAACGGCGATTAAACTGTCTGCTTTTACCATTGGTGCGACGTTTGCCGGTTTCGCCGGTACTTTCTTTGCTGCACGACAGGGGTTTATTAGTCCTGAGTCGTTTACCTTTATTGAGTCAGCCATCATTCTTGCCATTGTTGTGCTTGGGGGAATGGGGTCGCAGCTGGGGGTTATTCTTGCGGCGGTGATTATGACCATGCTGCCGGAACTGGCGAGGGAGTTTCAGGAATACCGCATGCTGATGTTTGGCTTGATGATGGTGTGCATGATGGTCTGGCGTCCTGAAGGGTTATTGCCCATGAAACGTCCCCACCTGACATTAAAAACAAAAAATAAAGCCTCTGAAGATCAGGTTCTCGAAGCAGGAGCGTCCTCATGAGTGAATGGTTACTGGAAGCCGATGATTTGAGTATGCGCTTTGGTGGGTTGCTGGCTGTGGATCAGGTCGCGTTGAAAGTTCGTTTGGGAGAGATTGTCTCCATTATCGGGCCAAACGGAGCCGGTAAAACAACGGTGTTTAATTGCCTGACGGGCTTTTATAAGCCAACGGGTGGTGTAGTCCGGTTTAAGGGAAAGGCTATTCATCAATTGCCGGGATTTAAAATATCCCGCCTGGGGCTGGTTCGGACTTTTCAGAATGTCCGGCTGTTTAAATCCATGACGGTACTGGAAAACCTTCTGGTGGCACAGCATCGACACCTGAACACCAACCTGTTGTCCGGTCTGTTTAAAACACCGGCTTTTCGTCGCAGTGAGCAGCAGGCTCTGGAGCAGTCTGAATACTGGCTGGATAAAGTGGGGTTGTCTGAGTTTGCCAACCGGGAAGCGGGAAATCTGGCTTATGGTCAGCAACGGCGACTGGAAATAGCCCGCTGCATGGTGACCCGACCTGAGCTTCTTATGCTGGATGAACCCGCTGCCGGTTTAAACCCTAATGAAACCGCCGGGCTGAATGCGCTGATTTCAGACCTTAGAAAAAATCATAAAGTCTCTGTGTTGTTGATTGAGCACGATATGAAACTGGTGATGGATATTTCAGACCGTATTTATGTGATTAACCAGGGGCGGCCATTGGCTTCTGGTGTTCCGGACAGGGTGCGAAGTCATCCGGAAGTGATCAAGGCTTATCTGGGGGAGTCCTGAACCATGTCTGATGGTGTGATTGAACAGTTGATGGGAAAGCCTTTATTGAGTGTGGAAAAGGTATCCACTTTTTATGGCAAGGTTCAGGCGCTGGATAGCGTCAGCGTGGATATCTGTCCGGGGGAAATTGTTACTCTGATTGGCGCGAACGGGGCGGGCAAAACGTCTTTATTGATGACGATCTGCGGTGAACCCAAAGCCAGCTCAGGCCGGATTATTTATGACGGTCAGGACATCACGCACAGGCCCACGTCTGAGATTATGCGTTCAGGGCTGGCGATTGTACCGGAAGGTCGTCGGATTTTTTCCCGCCTCACGGTTGAGGAAAACCTGACCATGGGGGGATTTTTTGCAGAAGGGGAGAGGTTTCAGAGAAATCTTGAACACGTATTAGAGCTATTTCCCCGGCTTAAGGAGCGTTTAAAACAACGGGGCGGCACCATGTCCGGCGGTGAGCAGCAAATGCTGGCCATTGCCAGGGCGCTGATGAGTTCTCCCCGGTTACTGCTTCTGGATGAGCCTTCCCTGGGGCTGGCTCCCATTATTATTCAGCAGATCTTTGAGATCATCGACAGGCTACGGAGCGAAGGTGTAACGGTTTTTCTGGTTGAACAGAATGCCAATCAGGCACTCAGGCTGGCAGACCGGGGCTATGTTCTGGAAAACGGACGTATTGTTCTGCAGGATCAGGGCAGCGTTCTGTTGACCAACGAAGCGGTTCAGGAAGCTTATCTTGGTGCCTGAATGGCTAACAGCTTATTTGCGGATTTCTGTGAGGAATTTCCGCTAAACCTTTCTACAGCGGGGGCGATTGAATAAGGGTTAAAGCCTGAACATCAGGTTGATCAGGATGCAATGGATTTGCCCCTTATGAAGCAAGCAGAGAATCAACAATCGCAAACCAAATTCAGACATGGGCTCGCAGCCACTTTGTTTAGCTGGTTCATGGCATTGTCTTTAACCCCCATCGCAATCATTGGCTTTATTGAATACCGGGAAGGAAAAGATGCCATTGTTGACAGCCGTTATCAGGAGCTGACCACCATCAACCTCCTGTTGAGCCAGCAAATTAATGATTACTTTGATTCGGTGGTCACCAACCTGTTTATAAAGGCAGGCATTGCACAGACTTTTCTGCAGAAACTTGAAAAAGGTTTTACTGAATCCAATAACAGCCTGAATGATTTTGTTTACTCCGAGCCTTACAACTACATACTGGATGACTATTCCAGAGAGTTTCTTGATTTTCTGCGCTACTACGATTATTCCGATGTCATTCTGGCTGATGCCAATGGCAATATTCTTTACACGGTGAACGCTTATTCCGACCTTGGAAAAAACCTGTTTGAAGATGAAGCACTTAAAACCACCTCTTTTTCTCATGCGGTCAAAAACAGCATAGAGCAGGCTGAGCCCCGTTATGCGGATGTGGATTTATACCCTGCCATTCATGACCAACCCGTTAGCTTCTTTATTTTGCCGATTATCAATGATCGGGAAGACGTGGATGGCGTGCTGGCGGTTCAGATACTGGCTTATAACGTCCAGAGTATATTCGAGAATGATAACCAGTTTGGTGCAGGGCTGAAATCTTACCTCGTTGGTATAGACCGGTATGTTCGCTACGGAACAGAACTGGGGTCTGATCAGACCATGAAGATTCGGGTCAATAACCCCCTTGTCGAAAACTGGATCAGTCGTCTGGATGATGAGACTTTCGAGTTTGTTGAGCTTGATGAACACCTGGATCACGATCACGGCCATGACCATGATGAATTAAGTGAAAATGAGTTTTCTGATTTGAGCCTGGATGTGGAGGCAGCCGGGAAACCTTCGAAGACAAAAGAGTTACTGGTTGCCAGTCGGTCTCATATTCTCAGTTATGAAAATGCGGGCGAGCAGCCTGTTCTGGGTACTTTTCACCCCATTAATGTGGCGGGCACGCCACTGGTGATGATTTCGGAGGTTCTGGAAACAGACGCTTTTGCTTCGGTGAAAAGCTTCAGGAACCGACTGTTGTTTATTACCGCAATCACCATCCTGCTGGTGTTAATGATTGCCCTGGTGATCACCCGCAGGCTGGTAAAACCCATTCGTACCATGACCTCCTGGGTGAATCGGGTAGCGTCCGGTGACTATGTGCAGGTGGATGTGATCAGTGGTCATAATGAAATCAGTGAGTTGAGTAGCAGCTTTGCTGAAATGACCGAAAAATTACGACGGGTGATTAATGATAACCAGAAGAAAAGCTGGCAGCAGGATGGACAGGCCGGGCTGAACAACAGTATTCGCGGAGAGCAGGAAATCGCTGAACTCTGTAAGAATATTGTGTCGTATCTGGCGCAATATCTGGATATGCAGACAGGCGCCATGTATGTCGTGGACGATGATAAGCAGTTACAGCTGATGGGCTCCTACGCCTGGAGCCAGCGCAAGCAGACCAAGAACAGCTTTGAACTGGGTGAGGGGATGGTCGGGCAGGCTGCGCTTGAGCAGCAGACCATTGAGCTCACCAACCTGCCGGACGACTACATGACCGTGGAGTCGGGTTTGGGAATGACTTCTCCCAGGTCGGTTATTGTGATGCCTCTGATTTATGAGAATGAAGTAAAAGGTGTTCTTGAGTTTGGGTTACTGAAGCCATTGACCGAAGATCACAAAGCCTTTCTTGAGCAGTCCGTTGAAAGTGTCGCGATCAGCATTAACTCAGCCCAGTACCGAACCCGTGTTAACCAGTTGCTGGGCAAAACCACCAAGCAGTCAGAAGCCATGCGTGAGCAGCAGGAAGAACTTAAGGCTGTGAATGATGAGCTGGAAAACCGCGCCAGGATTCTGGAGGAGTCTCAGGAAGAACTGCAAGCTCAAAGTGAGGAGATGCAGAAGTCCAATGTTGAGCTGGAAGAAAAGACTGAAATGCTGCAACAGCAGAAAGCTGAAATTGAACGTAAAAACCTTGATATTGAGCTGTCCAGTAAAACACTGGAAGAAAAAGCCAAAGAGCTGGAGCTGGCCAGTAAATACAAGTCAGAGTTTCTGGCGAATATGTCCCACGAGCTTCGCACGCCCCTGAATTCTCTGCTGCTGCTGGCGCAGATGCTGGCAGACAATGATGAGGGCAACCTGAGCGAAGATCAGATTGAGTCTGCCGAGGTCATATACAACGGTGGTAAAGAGCTGCTTGACCTGATAAACGACATACTCGACCTGTCTAAGGTAGAGGCGGGCAAGATGGCAGTTAATCTGGAAGATGTTGATATTGAAGAACTGTGTACCAGCGCCAGAACACTCTTTAAGCCTCTGGCCGATGACAAAGGGCTCGACTTCTCCGTAGAAGTTGACCCTGGCACCACGCGATGCATTCTTTCAGACAGTCAGCGGCTGATGCAGATTATTAAGAATTTCCTTTCTAACGGCTTCAAGTTCACTGAAAGCGGCGGTGTTTATATTCGCATTCACAATACCAGCCGACAAACAGAGCATGGTGAAGAGACCTATGTGGCCTTTGATGTCAGGGATACTGGTATAGGGATTCCGAAAGAGAAGCAGAAAGTTATATTTGAAGCTTTCCAGCAGGCGGATGGTTCAACCAGTCGTCAGTATGGTGGCACCGGGCTTGGCCTGGCTATTTCCCGGGAAATGGCGAACATGCTGGGTGGGTACATTGGGCTTGTCAGTACAGAAAATGAAGGTACAACCTTTACGCTCTATCTGCCAGACAATGCCGTTTGTTCTCTTACAGGTGAAAAAATTCTGGCAGAAAGTTACTCACCGGCAGTTTCTGATGGTCTGTCAGGTGTCGCAACCAACAAAACTGCTGCTGCTCAGGGAAAGGCTCGCAAAAAGGTTCGGGAGATGGCAGCGACACCGAAACCGTCACCTAAGGTTAATGCTGCCCCATTACCTTCAGACGGCAAAACGCTTCTGCTGATTGAAGACGATGAGCATTTTTCCTCCATTTTATCCCAGATAGCGAAAAACCATCAGTATGTCTGTTTAACGGCGCACAGTGGGCAGGAAGGTATTGAGCTGGCTAAATCCAGCCGCCCGGGGGCTATTGTGCTTGATCTTGGTTTGCCTGATATGGATGGTGAAGCGGTTCTTAATATTCTCAAGAGCGAACCATTAACCCGTGATATTCCGGTGCATATTATTTCCGGCCGGGATAGAGATGAGATTCAAAATTCTCAGGCGGTGGGCTATTTAACGAAGCCTGTGACAGTAGCGGATCTGGAATCCGTGTTTACAACGGTTGAGCAGGCTATATCATCCGACATCCGTCATACATTGCTTCTTGATGCGGACGACAGCAGTCGGGCGCATATGAAGGAATTGCTGGTGAAGAAAGGGTTGAATGTTGGTGAAGCTAAAACGGCAGCAGATGCCATGGCTTCACAACTGGAACATGAGTGGCAGTGCATTGTTATGGACGTTGACCTGCCTGATATAAGCGGGTTGTCGTTTCTGGAAAGTCTGTACGAGAAATTGCGGGGCAAGATGCCGTCGATCGTCATTCATACCAGCCGGAAGTTCGATAAAGAAGAACATAACCAGCTTCAGAAATACAGTAGCTCAATGGTTCTGAAAGGCGACCTGGCATCGGAGCGGGTGCTTGATGAGGTCAGCCTGTTTATTCATTCCATCGAAAAAAATAAAGGGTCAAATCAGAAAGCCGTGAGTATGCCTGAAAATTCCCTGGAAGGTCACAAAATTTTGCTGGTGGATGATGACCTGCGTAATACCTTTGCCCTGTCAAAAGGTCTTCAGGCTATCGGGCTGGAAGTACTGATTGCTGATAACGGTGAGAATGCCCTGAATAAACTGGAAGAAGAAGAGGGTATCGAACTGGTGCTGATGGATATCATGATGCCAGTGATGGATGGCTATGAAGCCATGACAAAAATGAGGGAAAACCCGCAACTGAAGGATCTGCCGGTTATTGCGCTCACGGCTAAAGCCATGTCAGACGACAAGTCTAAATGCATTGACGCCGGAGCTAATGATTATATGACCAAACCGGTTGATCTGGAAAAGCTGGTGGCCATGATGAAACTGTGGTTATTCAAATGACAGAGACTTATCAGGACCTGGAGCTGCAGCTGTTGCTGGAAGCCGTCAAAACTCGATACGGATATGAGTTTACCCACTATGCCCGGGCTTCAATGATGCGGCGCATTCGCAAGCACATGAGAGCGGCGAAAACGGACCGGATCAGTGATCTTATTCCCCTGTTTATCCATGATGAAACCGCCTTTGCTCATTTTGTTAAGGATATGTCTGTCACCGTCACTGAAATGTTTCGCGACCCCGACTTTTTTCAGGCACTGCGTAAGAATATCATTCCCCTGTTGAAAACCTTTCCTTTTATAAAAATCTGGCATGCTGGTTGTGCGACAGGGCAGGAAGCGTATTCCATGGCAATCTTGCTGGATGAAGAAAACCTGCTGGATCGCTGTCAGATATACGCGACGGACTTTAATGAAAATTCCCTGAAAATTGCCCGCAGTGGTATTTATCCGGATTCAGAGTTGTCACTGTATGAAGGCAATTACAGCAAGTCCGGTGGCTATTCGTCATTGGAAAAGTATTGCAGCCGGGGTTACGACTCCATCAAATTTAATGGACGGCTGTTAGAGCATATTACCTTTGCCAACCACAACCTGGTATCGGATGGTGTCTTCGGTGAAATGAACCTGGTTCTGTGCCGCAATGTGCTGATTTATTTCAATAGTGAGTTGCAGGACCGGGTGCTGAAACTGTTGATTGACAGTTTGAGATCCCGGGGGATTTTGTGCCTTGGGCGTCGGGAAAATATTCAGTTCAGTCAATCGTCAGAGCAGCTTGAAACCATTGACCGGCATCAGCGCATCTTCAGGAAAAAAGTCTGATGTCTGATACCGCAGCATCATCCGTTGAACGTATCGTGGTGGTTGGCGCTTCGGCAGGAGGGTTTAGTGCTTTGCAAACCATTTTTTCACAGTTGGGAAGTGAGTTTAATTTTCCCATACTGGTTTGTAAGCATCTGGGGATAGGCGATGAAAAAGGGCTGGTGAATGTTCTGGCCAAGCGTACAGGCACTACAGTTTTGTTGTCGCAGGATAAACTGCCCATGCACAACGGCTGCATTTATCTGGCACCTGGCAATTACCATCTACAGGTCGAGTCCCGTAACACGTTGAGCCTGAGTATTGACGACAGGGTTTGCCACTCAAGGCCAGCCATTGATGTCCTGTTTGAGTCAGCCGCTGATGCCTTTGGTGAAAACGTCACAGCCATCGTCTTAACCGGTGCCAACAGCGATGGTGCAGCAGGTGTAAGAGCGGTTAAAGAAGCGGGTGGGAAAGTGGTTGTTCAGTCACCTGGGTCTGCCGAGGTGAAGGCAATGCCTAAAGCGGCGATTAAGACGGGGTGTGCCGATGCCATTCTTGATCTGGCAGGTATCGCTGACTATTTAAAACAGCAATAGAGTTTTTAGCGACAGGAGTTCCGGGCAAAGGTGCAGCTCAGGGAAGGAGCCTATGAGTAACACAAGCAAAGTGAAAATTCTGGTGGTCGATGACCGTAAGGAAAACCTTCTGGCTATGGACAAACTTCTGAAGCCCCTGGGTGCAGAGGTTCGTAAGGTGGACTCCGGAGAAGCTGCGTTGTCCGAAGTGTTGAATCACCAGTTTGCCGTCATCCTTCTGGATGTCCAGATGCCGGGCATGGACGGCTTTGAGTGTGCCACATTACTGCACAGCAACAAGCAGACCGCGAACATTCCTATTATTTTCGTGACGGCGATTAACAAGGACCAGGCTTACGTTAACAAAGGTTACAAGGCGGGTGCCGTTGACTATCTTCCCAAACCGATTGTTCCGGAAATTTTACTGGGGAAGGTGAAAGTCTTTTTACAGTTGGAAAAACAGCGGTTGGAGCTGGAAGACGTCACCCGGCAACTGCGATGGATCAGCCGTAAAAACAAACTCTTGCTGGATTCCGCCAGCGAAGGGATTGTAGGTCTTGATAATGACGGAAGGGTTTCCTTCATTAATCCGACAGCCTGCGCATTGTTGGGCGGCACCGAAGAATCATTGCTGGCGAAACACATCAGTCAGTTTATGTATGCATCGGGTGATGATGACCCCATGACGACCTGGGACAGCTCTGAAATGAAAGAGAACTGTTTACAGAACGGTGGCAATTTCCAGATGGCCACTGATCTCTGGCGTCAGTCCAATGGGAGCTTTCCTGCAGAGTTAAGCGCGGCCGCTCTGGTCAATGAAAAAAATCAGGTACAGGGTGCGGTGCTGGTGTTCAATGACATCACCGAACGCAAGAAACTGGAAGATCAGCTAACCAAAATGGCGAAATACGACAACCTGACGGGGCTGGCTAACAGGGCGTTGTTCAAGGAGTTTCTGCAGATGTCACTGGCTCGTAGTGAACGACGGAAAAAGAATACGGGGGTCATGTATCTGGATCTGGATCACTTCAAGGAAGTCAACGACACACTTGGGCACGATGCCGGAGATGCTTTGCTGGTGAGTGTTGCCAATCGCTTGCAGGAGTGCGTTCGTGATGGTGACATGGTGGCACGCCTTGGTGGTGATGAGTTTGCCATCGTACTGGATGACGTGGCCGAGCAGGAGGATGCCAGAACGATTGCGGAAAAAATTCTGGAACAGTTTGCCATACCTCATGATCTGTCGGGCGAGATGCGTAAGGTAGGCACCAGTATTGGCATTGCAACGTCCAACCATTCAGGCGAAGACCCTGACGAACTTATTAAGGCGGCTGATGATGCCATGTATGTTGCAAAGAAAGCGGGCAGAAATGGTTATCGTATGGCACATGAGCTGAAAGAATAATTTGAGCAGTAGTGCGTATACAGGTTTCGGAAAAACCATAAGCTGACAACGAAAAAAAGCATAACCTGACAATAAGCGACTATTGACTGTTATATATAAATTTGTCGTCGTATAAAAGAAAACCCGCATAAAGCGGGCTTTCATCCGTAGTAAAATAAGGCGTATCAGGCAAAGGCCTGCACTTTTTCGAAGTCCATATCCCGACTCTGCCAAAAGTCATAATTAACCTGCATATTGAGCCAGAACTTTGGAGTGGTATTACATGCCTTTGCAAGCTTGTGAGCCATCTCTACACTCACATCAGATCTTGTATTAATCAGCTCGGAAAGAGTCTTGCGTGCGACTCCCAGACGCTTGGCGGCCTCCGTTACACTGATGTTCAACGGCTCCAAATAAGACTCCTTGAGAACTTCTCCGGGATGCATTGGATTGAACATGGACTTACCTCTCTTTGTTCTCCTCTGGATTCTTTTTTATTCATGCAGGTCAAAACCTGAGGCATTCATATCCTGAACCTTTTCAGCAGCATTGAGCATGTTATATCGTGTTGGCAAACTTCGCCCCAAAAATCTCTTTAACATAATATATGAGGCTTATTCATATATTTTGCTTAGCAATATCTACACAAACACTCTTTCTGTGTGTAGTCAGGTCTTTTGCCATACTGTGCAAACGTTCTTTGCAATCGGGTTCGCCTTCGTAAGGAGTCAGCTCGATATTTACCATCATGACATTTTGCCCTTCCGGAATGACTGAAAGAGTGAACGATAGACCAATGGATACTGTGCGTACATTACTGGAACCGCTTAAAAAAGAGGTTCTGGCTGAGTTTATAGAACAACAGGTTGATAACGGAACATTGACCCTGAAGGACATTCGTCGTTTTGTCGCCCTGCATCTCAGGAAAACCTCCGATCAGCAAGATATAAAGCCCGAAATTCACTTTCAGCTGTACATCAACAGCATTGTGAACCATCAAACAGACGGCGTTGTCAGCATGCTGGAGTCATTTTGGCAGGATGAAGAGTACCGGCAGGGTCTTGATTTTCTGATGACGTTAACACGGATGTTCATTAAGGACTGGCAAGAGCCTGAGGATGAATACTGGTTCAATCGGCACTGGGAAGACCCGCCTAAAGAGGTTGAGGACTATTCAACCTTTGTTATGTTTATGGACCAATATCTGGCGAAAGCGGTTTTAATGGCTGAGCTGAAAGAGCCGGAAATCGACAAATTGTGCGCAGAAATAGAAAACCTTGCCAGCCCGGCTGATGCCTGTGGTGGCGAGGCTGAAGACTATCTGGGTGATGAGGGATACCGGCTGGATCACACTTTACGGGTACTGGAGGACTACTGGACGTTTGAGTCAGAGAATGCTGAGTTTCTTATCCCGACCTACCTCGAGGTTTATGACCGCTGGGGACAGCATCAGGATTACCTTGATCTGGCAAATCGTTTCGGGTTTCACAAAGAATACCTGCTGCACCTGGTAAAACAGGGAAAAGTTGCTCAGGTCATGGAGCAATACCCAGAGTACCTGGGCAACCTTGATGACTGCCTTACCCTGATTCAATCTCTGTTTGAGCACCACCGGACAGAGGCTTTACAAGTGGCTGAGTTTGCCCTGAGAAAACCAGCCCTTGATCGTTACCAAACCGGGCATTGCTATAAATGGCTGTCAGAGCATTTAAACCCTGATGATACCAGCGAAGAAAAAACTTTTTTTGAAGCGACAGACCTGGCCATGCAGGCATCTCCGGATCTATCACTGTTTAAACGCAGGGAAAAGCATACTGCTTCTGAGCTATGGCCTGATATTCGTTCTCGTTATCTGGGTCATTGCCAGTCTGGTTATGACTGCGAGGACGTCATGGTCTACGCAGGCGAATATGACATGGCCTGTGGCAGTCTGGAAAAGCGAGGGTTCTGGTTTAATCGAATTGAACAGAACTCAATGGATATGCTTGAAACTCTGAAGCGGGAAAGACCGGAGTGGGTAAAAGCCTTTGCCAAACAACAAGCTGAGGACGCTATTGGCATAACCAAGGTCGATGCCTATCCGGGTGCTGTCGGTATACTCAAGCATGTTAAAGAACTCTGCCTCTTACAGAACCAGAGCGAAGAGTGGCAATCCTATCTTCAGCATTTAATGGTTGTCCATAAACGGAAACGCAAGCTGATCCCGTTATTGGAGCAGCTGGTATAGGTGATGGTGAATGGCCTGTTTTCATATGTAATACAAATGCAATTCATATAAAAACAAGCCTTTTTCTTAATTATCTATAGAAACTATCAGAAACACCCAATGCCCATGGCATTAAGGCTATCCCTGAACTTCTTTTCTTTGCTTTTGGGTATAACAACCTGAAGCTTGCCCAGGCGCTGGCACCATTTTGATAGCACTTTGTCGTTGACAATCAGCTCGGCAATCTCCTGATTTTTACAGGTCATAATCAGTGCCTCACTCTGGAGCTTCACTCCATTGCGGTTAGCTTCAGCTTGCTTCAATAAGCTTTCGCAGTCTTCCGGCAAGAATGGCTGACTTTCTCTGGTCAGGAGGAAATTCTTTAAATCGTCGGAATTACCGCCAACCTCCAGGGCTTCCATGATTTTTTTGCGAGACAATTTCCAGGCAGTATCATTATTTTGCTCGGCATAGAGCGATATAAAACGCTGCTCCCAGGGAGTTGGCCTGTTATCAAAAACAATACGCCCCTGACGCTGGATGGAGAGCCCTGTTTCAGCCGATATAGCGTCCTCTTCCTGATAGTCTTCTGTCAGTCCCAGTACATAATCTCCCAGTGGCGTAAGCCGGAAATATCGCAAACCGTCATAACGGCTCAAGCAATCCATTTCATTAATGCCATCATAATAACCAGCATAATCATCATCAGGACCGCCCCCTTCAGGGGGAACCATGACCACGTCAATGAGTCCTAGTGTGGCGGCATACTCCACTAAAAAGCAGCGCAAATAACGAACTTCCAGCCCTTCCCAGGAGCCGTCATAGAACTCTCCATATTCAGGATTAAAGAGATAGAGGTAATGTGGGGCTGTCGTTATTTTCAGTTCTGCACCGGTAATAAACATAAAACGGGCAAAGTCCTGAAAATCGACCCAGGCATTATTTTTACACTCTTCCAAAGCTGCAATGATCGCCTGTCTTCTGGTCACCACATCGGTAAAAAATCGCCGCCCCTTCCCGTTTTGTCCCTTCACGTTATCGATACGACGAAACTCATCATAGGAATAATTTGTGACCCATTGCTCCCAGAGTTCTTTTATTGTTTCAGCAGCGCTCTTGCTGTTTTTCTTTGCCGGAAGCAGTACTGTTTTTGATTGCCTGGTGAGTTCGCTGTTTCCGAGTAACCGGAGCCACCCGTAAGAAACTATGAACTCCATGCCAGCGGCCTGTTTACAGGAAGCTTCTTGGTAATACTCGTGGGTATCGATGACCACCTTCTTTAAAGTGGCCGATGAAGCTACACCGGTCTTTTCACTGACTTTAAGCTGTTTGTTCTGAAGCAGTATCAATAAGGAGTGCAGCTCGCTCAGAGCCAGCTTCTCACGTTCAAACGTCTGATAATAATCAGACAAGGATTCTGGCAGAGTTCCGGTTTGAAGTGTGTCAGGCTTCGGTGGAATAATGATTTGTTTTAGCGATGATAACAGGAGATCAGGAATTCTTGCCGGCCCATAACGTTCGGCATGAGGGTAAAAAAATATATCGACTCCGTCTTGCAACTCGCTCTTATAGTAAAAATGGTCACCGCTTTGCTTCTCTGGAAAACTTCGGTACTTTTCCTCGAACCTCTGCTTTTCAATGAATCCGTTGTAGTTGAAAACGGATTCTCTGATAAACGACATCTCTAACTCTGAAAGCCCCTGTATAAAGGACCGAAGCTGTGTCTGGTCAGAGAGCCCTTGTGCCATGGCCTCCGTTAACCAGGCTTTACGAGTTTGCTTTGGCTTAACGCCAAAATAAGTTAAATAACGCTTTTTTAGCGTATCAACGGTTTCTAAGTCTATTGCTTGCTGTAAATCTGACATGAGACTGTGTACATCCTTTAATTGGTATACGCCATACGGGCAATCTTTACCTCAAAAGACGGGCTGATAGCCCTGGGACTTGGGCAGTGATAAGTACCACAGAAATAGAAAAAACTGCCGTGCCACTTGGTGAAAATATCCACCAGATAATTAAAGTCGTGATCCTCGGGGGGAGGCTTAATATGTTTCGGCTTAAGATAGCTTTCAACCCATTGGTCAGCCTGCTCTTTAAGAGCCGCTTTTGTTGATGCTGAAACCTTGGGACGTGATGCTCTTTTGGTGTCAGGCATCCACATGTATTGACTCATAGTCTGCTCCTCATAACTTTTACAGGGGAGGTTGGTGCAGGTTTATAAGTCAAAAAGGCGGGTATTGCTACTACTACGCCAACAATGTATTACAAATAAAATACTAAACCTGCCATTCATTGAAACCAAACGACAGCAGCGAGGCCCCTTCAGAAAGGTTTACATACTTTAATGAGCTGAAATTCCAACCTCCATCATAAGTTATGTTGTTCATTCGCAATATCGGGAACGCGCAAAAAATAGTACTTTTATACGACGACAAATTTATATATAAAAATTAATAGTCGTTTATTGTCAGCTTATAGTTTTTCCGAAAACAGGCTAACAGTCTGGCAGGCTGCTGCAGTATAGTTCTCTACCCTGTTGAGAACTTTATTTCAGGCAACCTATGGAACCCTCAATCCAATCCCCGGATAACATCCAGCGACGGTGTTCAAAGCTTTTGCTGGATATAGCTGTACTACTAATGTCGTCTGGTGCTCATACTGAACGGGTTAATCGAAATATTCAGCGTATTTCTGAATCACTGGGCTATCATGCCGATCTGCTTTTCTCCCTGTCTGGTATCACTCTGACAATTTCTGCCAATCAAAAACCGGGGCCGCATTACACTGCCTTTCGGCAGATTAAATCTTATGGGGTACACATGGGAGTCGTTTCAGCGATCAGTCGGTTAAGCTGGGCAACCCATGAAGGGCGAATGGACCTGAGCGCTGTTCAGAAAGAAGTTGAACGGATAAAAAAACTCCCTCATTACCCTAAAGCGGCCCTTGTTATCATGGTTATGCTGGCTGGCATGGCATTCTGTCGTGTTGCCGGGGGTGAAACTTACCCGGTCATTCTGGCTGGCCTGGCAACGGGCTCGGGCTTTTTAACCCGCCATTCATTATTATCGCGAGGTTATAATGTTGTCCTGAGCATTGCCTGTGCGTCTTTTGTCGCCAGTGGGGTGTCAGGTATGGGTATTATCTGTAGCCTGGGCCAGTTTCCCGAGATAGCCGTTGCGACCTCCGTCCTGTTTCTGATTCCGGGTGTTCCTATGATTAACAGCGTTATTGACTTGATGCATGGGCATACGGTCATCGGTCATGCCCGGGGTGTACAAGGTGCGGTGATTTCCTTCGCTATCGCCATCGGCATTATTTTAAGCTCGGCAACTCTGGGGGTTTTGGCATGACTGGGTGGATTTTGTTGGAACGCTGTTTGTGGGCAGCGATGGCCGCTTTGGGTTTTGCGACATTGTTTACTGTCCCTTTGCGGGCATTCTGGGTGGTGGCGTCATTAGCAGTGATTGGTTACGCCCTGCGCAGCGCGGGAATGATTTTTGGACTCAACCTTGTTATTGCAACCCTTATTGCATCGTGCAGCATTGGTGTTCTGGCGATACAGGCTGCTCATTGGGTGCATACTCCGACCACTGTCTTTATGGCTCCTGCCGTTATTCCTATGGTGCCGGGTGTTTTTGCCTATCGCACCATGATGGGGCTGTTGGAAATCAGCAGTACCCAGTCTGCCCCGTTAGAGTTGCTGTCAACCACTGCGCATAATGGTTTGACCGCTTCTTTTACTTTGCTGTCTTTGGCGATTGGGGTGTCTTTGCCGTCATTATTGTTCAGGAACAAAAGCGTTAAGGAAATCCGATTCTTTAAATCGTTAAAAGTCTGGTAAAGCCGTGTATAAAAAAGCCCGCAACTGCGGGCTTTTTTATCATGTGTGGGAGTGATGTTTCTGTCAGTCGATGCGCATTACATCACCGGGTAAGCGTAAGTGGCACCAATACCCAGAGGCAGACCCAGAGCCCAGAACAGGAGCAGGAAGGCGGTCCAGCCAACCATGAACAAGATGGAGTAAGGCATCATCATGGAGGCGATGGTTCCGATACCCGCATTCTTAACATAGCGTTGGGCGAATACAATGATGACCGGATAGTAGGCCATCATCGGGGTAATGATGTTGGAGGAGGAATCACCGATACGGTAAGCCGCCTGTGCCAGTTCCGGAGAGATGCCTACAGCCATCAGCATAGGTACAAAGATTGGACCAATGATCGCCCACTTTGCAGACGCCGAACCCACAAACAGGTTAACGACAGCCGTCAAAAGAATAATACCGATAATGGTTATCTGGCCTGGCAGGTTCATTGCCTGCAGCAGGTCTGCACCAGACAGCGCCAGCAGGGTACCCAGGTTTGAGTCACCGAATGCCTTCAGGAACTGGGCGCAGAAGAACGCGAGAACGATGTAGCTGCTCATGGTCTTCATGGAATCACTCATGCCGTTCATAATGTCACGGTGATTCTTGAAGGTGCCCGTCATGCGACCGTAAATGACACCCGGAACCAGGAAGAAGAGGAAAATCAATGGCACGATAGAGCGCATCAGTGGCGATGTGAACGCAGTCAGGCTGCCATCTGCGGTACGCATTGGAGACGCTTCCGGTAAACACAGGGCGAACAGGGCAGCACCCATGCCCAGCAGAACCAGGGAGCTGATGTTGAACGCCCGGTTTTCCTGAGCGTTGTAGCTGCCCATGCTGGTGGTTTCAGCTTCGGTTTCGCTGACTTCAACAGACTGCAGGTGAGGCTCAACAATACGTTCAGTGACGAACCAGCCCATCAGTGTTACCACGAAGGTAGAGCAGAAGGTGAAGTAGAAGTTTGCCAGAGGGTTCATCTGGTAATCCGGGTCAAGCAGCTGTGCTGAAGACTGGGTGAAACTCTGCAGCAACGGGTCCAGCGCAGAGGGCAGCAGACCCGCAGAGAAACCACCGGATACACCGGCAAATGCCGCAGCCAGACCAGCCAGCGGGTGGCGGCCAGCCGCCTTAAAGATGATCGCACCAATTGGAATCACCAGTACATAACCGGCATCCGTAGCGATGGAGCTAACCGCACCAATGAAAACAACGGCAGGAGCCAGCAGTTTGTCCGGGGTGATACGAATCATTTTTTTCAGGGCAATGTTGATATAGCCGGAAGACTCCGCAATACCCACACCCATTACGGAGGCCAGAACCATACCCAGAGGAGCAAAACCGGTGAAGGTCTTTACCATGGAAGCAAATAGCCCGGTAAGATATTCCGCATCCATCAGGTTGGCAATCTGCAGAGCTTCGCCGGTACGCGGGTTGATGTAACTGAAGCTGACCATGGAAAACAGTGCAGACAGCACCAGAACCAGGCCCAGGCAGTAAACGAACAGCATACCCGGATCAGGAAGGCGGTTACCTGTACGCTCTATACCGTTAAGAAAGCGATCCATCAATGTCGGGCTAGCGCTTATATTATCTGAGTCGCTCGCCGCGCTACTCGTATTATGCATTTATAATTACCTTGAGTGTTATCTATTTAATCGTCAGTCCCCTTTTATTTTTATTTTGTAAAACCTTAACAAATACTTTGCATTATAAGTTATTGATATAAATCAATTTTTTGTTAATCTTTCTGTTGCCTATGGGGGTGCGGTTGATGTTTCTAGATAAAAGGATTTTTTTGGTTCTTTTGCCTTTTTTTGTGTAGGTATGAATAACTATTTGTCAGTGGTCGTTTAAAATAAAAGTTATTCGCCCAGTTTGATCGGGCGAATAGTTATCAGAATTCTAAGTGTTGAATGGTGTGTTGAGCTTTTTCCTCGCCATGACTTTCTCTAATCGGGCAAAGCGTGGCAGGCCATTGAGATAAGTGGGATATTCTTCCCCTTCGATCAGGGGTTCAAGATATTCACGACAACTTTTGGTTATTCCAAAACCGTCTTCAGCAATAAAGTCAGTGGGCATTTTGCGTTCGAAATTGGCAACCTTTTCCAGCGCTGCTTCTCCCACGGACCAGCGATAGGGGGCATTGGATTCGCGAATGATGGCAGACATTACGGCGTTTCTTCCTGTCACTGCCAGCTCAACGGCTGCTTTACCAACGGCGTAAGCCTGTTCAACGTCAACCCGAGAGGCAATATGCCTGGCAGAGCGTTGCAGGTAATCCGCTACGGCGTAATGGTATTTGTAACCCAGCGCCTGCTTGATGGTGGTACATAACGCCGGAGCCACACCGCCGAGCTGATGGTGACCAAATGAGTCAACGACGGTGGTTGATGCGGACACAAAGCTGCCATCTTCGTATCTGGCACCTTCCGAAGCAACAATAACGCAGTAGCCTTCTTTTTCTGTGGTTTCCTTCACCTTGCGCAGAAAACGCTCTTTATTCAGGGGGATTTCCGGAAAGACAATGATATGCGGAGGGTCGTTTTCCTCCTGGGCAGCCAGTCCGGCGGCGGCTGCCAGCCAGCCTGCATGCCGCCCCATGACTTCCATGATAAATACCTTGGTGGATGTATCGCACATGGAGGCAATGTCGTGGCTGGCCTCTTTGGTGGAGACGGCAAGGTACTTTGCGGCAGAGCCAAAGCCCGGACAGTTGTCCGTGACTGTCAGGTCATTGTCGATGGTTTTGGGGACGCCAATACACGTCAGTGGATAACCCATCTTCTCACTCAGGCGGGAAACCTTCAGAGCCGTATCCATGGAGTCGTTGCCGCCATTGTAGAAAAAATAACCGATATCATGGGCTTTGAACACTTCGATCAGGCGACGGTATTCTTCTTCACTCTCTTCAATGGGTTTCAGCTTGTAGCGACAGGAGCCAAAAGCTCCGCCCGGCGTTCGCAGCAGTGCGGCAATGGTTTCTTCGGACTCAAGGCTGGTATCGATCAACTCTTCCCGAAGTGCGCCAAGAATGCCGTTATGTCCGGCATAGACTTTTCCGATTTTGTCTTTATAGCGACGAGCCGTTTCGATAACGGCGCAGGCGCTGGCATTAATAACGGCGGTTACACCACCTGACTGGGCATAGAATGCGTGTTTGGCTGACATACTTAAAAGTTCTCGTAGCGAGTGTTGTATCTTTGAGCGAATATGGTTCTTTTTGTTCTGGAAAATCATACTGAAAGTTGAGGGAATACGGTATCCCCCTGATTTAGGTGTTATGAATTTTTCAGTAATTTCATAGTAAACTAGTCAGGTTTTTGATTTTCTATTTTCCACTTTCATCATTGCCTGGAGTTGCTGGATGCACATACATATTCTTGGAATCTGCGGCACTTTTATGGGCAGTCTGGCTCTGCTGGCAAAGGAGATGGGGCTAACCGTCAGTGGTGCAGACCAGAATGTCTATCCCCCCATGAGTACACAGCTGGAAGCCAGGGGCATTGACCTTATTCAGGGTTATGACCCGGAGGTTCTTGATCAACTCAGCCCTGATCTGGTCGTCATCGGTAATGCCATGACCAGGGGCAACCCTGTTGTTGAACAGGTTCTGGACAAAGGTATTCCCTATACCTCTGGCCCTCAGTTTTTTGCTGAGCAGGTATTGCGTGATAAATGGGTTATGGCGGTGGCTGGTACCCACGGAAAAACGACAACCAGCAGTATGCTGGCCTGGGTGCTTGAATACGCGGGGATGTCTCCGGGGTTTCTGATAGGCGGTGTTCCGGAAAATTTTGGTATTTCTGCCCGGTCAGGTGATACACCGTTTTTTGTGGTTGAGGCTGATGAATACGATACGGCGTTTTTTGATAAACGCTCCAAGTTTGTTCACTACCATCCCCGAACGTTGATCATGAACAATCTGGAATACGACCACGCGGATATCTTTCCGGATTTGTCGTCTATTCAGAAACAGTTTCATCACCTGGTTCGAACAGTTCCCGCTTCGGGCCGGATAATTATGCCGGGTGGGGATACTGCCCTTGAGGATGTCATTGGCATGGGTTGCTGGTCGGAAATGGAGAAGGTCAGTTTAAGCGACAATAGTTGTGAGTGGTCTGCCAATATTCTGGAAGAGGACGGCAGTCATTTTGAAGTGCTCAGAAATGGCCTGATTGTTGGTCAGGTTCGCTGGGAACATCAGGGGCGACATAATGTCAGCAATGCCCTGGCAACGATTGCCGCAGCCCGGCATGTTGGTGTTTTACCTGCCCAGTGTTGTGAGGCGCTGTCGCTTTTCTGTGGCGTTAAGCGTCGTATGGAACTGGTGGGAGAAGCGGATGGCGTGTATATATACGACGATTTTGCTCACCACCCAACCGCCATAGCCAGCACCCTTGAAGGTCTGCGGGCAAAGGTTGGGCCGCAAACCATCAAGGCGATTATTGAGCCTCGCTCTAACACCATGAAAATGGGGCATCATAAAGATGTACTGGCTCAGTCAACCGCCGCAGCTTCGGAAGTGCTATGGTTTGCGCCTGAAGGGATTGACTGGCTGGAAGATGCCATTACACAAAACAGCCCCGTCAGCGCAAAGGTGATGAAATCAACCACTGAAATTATTGATTATCTGCTGGCATCGGCACAGCCCGATGAACACTGGATCGTTATGAGCAATGGTGGCTTTGAAAAAATTCATAGCCGTTTGCTTGAAGCGTTAAAAAAACGTAGATAAAAAACTCACTATCAGGATATCAATGTGTCTGAATGGAAGGCTGACCAGCAAACTGACGTGCAAAAGAGTGCACAACGAATAACGCTGGCAATTACCGGAGCATCCGGTGTTCAGTATGGTTTTCGATTGTTGCAATGCCTTGTTGCATCCGGGGTACAGTTGTTCTGCCTGGTCTCCAGGGCGGCAAGGGTCGTATCAGCGGTTGAAGCTGACATGACGTTGCCAGAAGATAACTCTAAGCTGGAAGCGTTTCTAACCGACTATGCCCGTGCTAAGGCAGGCCAGGTTAAGGTCTTCGGTGATGAACAGTGGATGTCTCCGGTGGCCTCAGGCAGTGGCGCACCCAGCCAAATGGTGGTATGCCCGTGCAGTGCCGGGTCTTTATCGGCCATTGCCACGGGGGCCAGTAATAACCTGATTGAACGCGCCGCAGACGTGGCCCTGAAAGAGCGCCGGAAGCTTATTCTGGTGCCCAGGGAAGCGCCATACTCTGAAATTCATCTGGAACACATGTTAAAACTGACCCGGATGGGAGCTGTTGTGATTCCGGCTTCCCCCGGTTTTTACAATAAACCTGAGTCGGTTGAGGATATGGTGGATTTCGTTGTTGCCAGAATTTTAGACCAGTTGGGTTGCGAGCAGAGGTTGATGCCCGGCTGGGGGTGTGACTATTTATAACCACTATTTCTTGATAGCAGATACCCGCTTTTGCAGGTTGTGCAACCACAATGCCAGGGCATCAAGAAATATCACGGTTCGGGTTTCGTCTCCTGCTGCGCTCCCGGTGATTTCAGTGGTAAAGGTTTCTGGCAGCGCCTGCCTGACCACTTCCTGTTGATAGAGAGCGTGGGGCTGATCAGAGACCACCAGAGTTTTGCCGCCAGCCGGTTTACCGTTGGGTGCTTTGTATTCCTTAAGCCACCTTTCCAGAGTGTCGCGGGTGTTGGCTCGTTGCCAGTGGGTATCCTGCCAGTATCTTGGCGTATCTATGTAAATAACTGGCAGCTTGCGCATACCTTCTGGCATTGCAGTCGCTTCAAAAACCAGACGGGCACCTTCCGTTTCCGTTTGCGGGCGAGCGTTTTTACGGACTTTTTCAGGCGCATTTTTGCCAATCATCCTGTCTATAAGAGTGTCGACCTGGTCAATCCCTGTGGTTAACGGGCGCTGTCCTACCAGGAACACGATCTGATTGAAGCGAATGCCTTCATGCCATAGTTTCACCAGCTGATTCAGGCGGTTCTCCATTCTTGGCACCGTCGCACCCAGCAGCAGGGCATATTCGAAATGCTGGCTGACAGGTTTTAATTCATCGACCAGCCCGATCTTATGCAAATGCGCCATTACTTTTTGTTGCTTCTGGAAATCCAGTTTTATATCCGACATTTCCCAACGTTCCTGGTGCGGCTTTCTGCGCCAGCGCTGGGAAGCATTAATGATGGAGTTCAGATCCATAGAGTGCGGTACATCCAGCTCATCCAGCAATGAAGACAATGAGTTGATCAGTTCATCATTGTGGATCGGCGAGAGGCGCTGGAGGGGGGCTGAGCAGGTTGTTTCTGAATTCATTACCGTCATCCAAAACAGTACAAAAAAACATAAGCGAGTGAGTCGCAGGCGGTGCCTGAGGAGATAAGACGAGGTCATAGTGGCTGCCTTATGATGTTTTTATTTCGGCAGTAGCATAGACCGGTTTAGCTCTGCAGGCAGGCCTGAACCGGTTGTTCAGTGAGGCCGTGCTGGGTTGGGCAGCTGATTCTGGCTGGAATGGTTCAAAAAACTCTGGTCAAGCTCAGGTGTTTCCCAGTTGTCCGGGAAATGCTTGGCAAGAGCTTCCATCATAACGGAATACTCATCAGCGGGCTTGTTCAGCAGGTAGGTCAGGAAGGTATAGAGCTTGTTAGACATCTGTTGGTTGAAACTGTTGAGCTGTTCTTGCGAGAGTTTTCCCTGTTTCAGGCTTTCATGGAGTTCAGACTCCCTGGTGCAGTTGGCGGCAATAATCAGGGCGAGCTTTTTAACGGTCTGGTCATTCATGGCAATTCCTTAGCCTCCTGGAAGGAATGTATTGACTTATATATTTAAAATTAGCAGCTGGTGGCAGTATTTTCTTGGAGAGTGGTTGTCTGAACTGGCTGTGGTGAATGGCATCCAGGTACAAAGCCTGCATCTGTTATCCGACAGTAGTCAACCGTTTACGATTGATTGTCTGGTTCTGGTGCGATGAAAGGCTATTGCACAGCCCGGAGGCAGTGTAGAGCAAAGCTGTGAATTGTCGAACAGAAATCGGATATGAGGGTGTTTGCGTAAGAGTTAGTAGACAGTTGATAAGAAAGTCTCATACACATCTGGACGATCAGGCAGTAAATGCGGCAGTTTTCCAAGGCTGGCAGAGTTATTAAATATGTCTCATGCTTACTACCGTATGATCAATGCAGGAGTTGTAGTGACATACCTTAACCGTTGAGCTGAGGTAAAAAGTACAGTGAAAATGTGTCATTCAAACCGGTGGAAGAAACCTGATTTCAAAACGGAGAGTTTACACATGTGGTTAAAGTGTTTGTTTTGGAGGTTACCGGTACTTATTTACTATGGAGGTGTTTATGATTCCTCTGAAAGTTTTGTGCGAGCAGTGCGCGGATTCATTGAGACTGGGACCTGATGGAGAGCAGAGTATTATTGATTTCTGGGATAGACACTCGCTGGTTGTCAATCGGGATCAGCAGTTGGATCGTGTATTGATGAGTATTAAATGTGAGCCGGCCTCTTTATTGGGTCAGCGTGGGCGGCGGACACGACCAGACAGGCTGGTCGAATCATTCAGGTCATACGGGTCGTGTGCATCATACGATGTAGTCTTCAGTGACGAGTCCACTGAACTTATCAGAAGCGGTCAAGAAGCTGCGGAGGCAGGATCGCAGACGAATCTTCACGAGTTTTTTTTTCGTGCGCACCATGTGATCAGCCAGGTGTACCGATGCGTATATTTAAGAGGCTCTTTATTACTGAAGCATAACCAGAATTTGATAGAGCTACTTAATGGCTTTTCCTATGAGGCGGTCCAGAATCTTACTCAGCCACAAATTAACGACCTTTTAGGCTTGCTTACACAATTGGAAGGTATGATTGGTCAGATGGAGGCAGTTTCAAGAGGAGCTTCCAGTCTTCAGGAGATGCATAGGTTAACGCTATGGGGGAGCTCTTACGGAGTGTTTGCGTCACTGACCATTAGTTTTGTCACAATGCTGATAGGTGGTGCCTATGCCTATTCATTGTGTCGCGGGTTTGATAAGAAGAGTTGTCTGGAACCGGAGCTGGGCATGATTTTTGGCGGTGCCGGGATTGTGTTGTTTGTGGTGCTGTGCATCATTTTTCGTAAACGCTGTGACCCGGTCATGAGGGTCACGAGACGCAGAGAGACAAGTGCGCGCATTCGTGAGGTTTGAAGAAATCAGGTCAGTTTTTTTGTATCTGAGAGTTAAGCTGTCTGTTTTTTTGAGATGGTTTAGGGAAATGGTGGAGGCGGCGGGATAGGCATACGCTGTGTCGAGAGAGGCTAAAAAGTAGCAAAAGAGGCTGAGCAGCCTCTTTTGTCTTGTCCGACAGGCTCCTGACAGTTGTCATACGCCTGCTGCGTATCCCATCAGAATACCGGCTCCTACCGCCATCCCTACAGGCCCCAGGGGTGCACCGATAATCATGCCTGCAATCGCTGCCACTTTGATCTTTGTTCCTTTGGTGGTTCGGAGTAAATTCAGGTTTTTAAAGGGTTTGACCAGAAAATCCTTTAATGATTTAGCCTTCGAGCCAATACTCTTCCATGCGTTTCTGGCAGATGTTTTCAAATGCAGTTGGGGCATTTTGATTGACTTGACGGATCGTGAGAAAGATTGCCACCAGGATGTCGGGGAGGAGTTGGCAGACTCTTTTCCTGAAACGTCCGGATTGGCAGAGGCATTGCGCTGGCGTTCCAGCTCGTATGGATCGGCGAAAGGGTTATATATTCCATCGTTTGGCTTCATCTGATTCATAGCTTGTCTCCTTGCTTCCTTATCTCTGGCGCTTAGCCCTTTGAGCCAAGATAATGCATGGTGGGAGACAAGCGATCACTGACAGAGATGTCAGAATGGCTGACAAAGCCATAAAGCCTGAGCGAACTTGCTTTAACCTATTGTTTTTTCGGGCAATTAATCTTCGAATAGTACTGACTGATACTGTCCACCTCTTCTTCCGTCAGCATTTTAGCGATGTTCACCATGGGGATATGGTTACTTCGTCGACCTTCCCGATAGTCCCGCAGTTGTTTGGCAAGGTAAACCTGCTTCTGGCAGGCAAGGTTCGGGTTAAAGTCGGCAGTTCCAATACCCTCCGGTCCATGGCAACCAGCGCAGAGTACCAGCGCTTTGTTTCGGGCGGCCTGCAGTTCTGGAGACAGCGTAACCGGTTGCTCAGAGGCGGATTCCGAGCAACCTGAAAGTACTAAAACAGAACAGAAGAGCAGGAAAGTCAGTGGTAACCGGATAGTGCCGCCCCCTTAATCGATCGCAGTGCCATCTTTGTTCAGGCGCAACCACTGATGAGAGTACCAGTAGTAATGTCTGCCATCCATAGACGGTGCGGTGCAATTATAGCGACTTCTGCCAACAGGCAGGTTGTTGGGCGTTACTGTTGAGAAACGGGTCTTCTTATCATCAAGCCATTTTACGGGAACCTCTCCGGCATTGGAGGCGTAACACTTCAGCTGATTTTTCTGAAAATCACCTTCTGCCAGTTCCAGAGTCAGCGATGGTTTCAGGTTATCGTCTCTGACCATGGCTGAGTCAGGTCGCTGTTTGGCTATCGGTAATGGCAGACTGTTGACCTTGGTTCTGAAACCACGCATTTCTGCATAGTCCGCAGCCATTGGGTAACGGGGCAGCAAGGTAAAGTCGGAAAGCGAGCCAACGACACCAGACTGTTGGCCGAAACCAACATAGCCCATGCTGACAAGCAGCTGTCTCAGTTCAGGGTTAGCTTCTCCAAAAGGCCAGGCAAACAGTTTGACGCTTTGACCGGTTTGTTGTTTGATGCGGGCTTCGGTTTTCTGTATTTCGTCACGGTTACGGTTTACCCACTGCTGCTGGGTTTCGCCGGGATGCTTGACCACCATATGAGAGTGGGTGATGGAGTGGTTGGCAATAGTGGCACCACGCTGTCCCATTTCCCGCAGTTGCTCCCAGCTCAGATATTGATGGTAATTTTTATCAACAGGCCCAATCGCTACAAAAATGGTGAATGGATAACCTTTCTCTTTGAGCAATGGAAAGGCATTTTCATAGATATCTTTAAAGGCGTCGTCAAAAGTAATAACAATCGTCTTATCCGGCAATGGCTTGCCGTCACGAATAGAGTCAACAACATCAACAATACTTTTTACCGAAAAACCATTGTCGTCCAGGTAATCCAGGTGTTGCTGCAGTTGGTCTGGCGTTACGCTGGTGGATCTTGGCGTATGTTCACTGACATGGTGATACTGTAAAAAAACGGCACTGTCTGCACTATAGGCCGTAGTCGTAAGAAGTAACAATAAATAAGAAAATAGCCGTTTCATCAAAAGTCCTTAGTAAGTGGGCAACACTTCTTTTAGCGCATGATGTTACGTTAAATCCTCCGATTATTCATTGTACAGCAGCTTTCTTGCTGGTCAGCGTCAGCAAAAAACAGAGCTTGAAGTAAGACTCCGTGATTGCTTTCAGGTAGCTTTTAGCCGTATACCCGGAAAATGGAGCAACCGGCTCATCATGATCTGGAGGATTGTTTTGCAGAACATTATCTGTTGCAGATTTGGTAAAGAGATTTTTGAAAGACTTCAGGAGATTTGTCTTGTCCTTTGAATGTGCCCGATTTTCAAACAAAGCTATTGCTTGCTCTTCGGTTAAGTAGGTGATTCTTATCTGAACATAATTGTCCACGCTGTGGAGTCTTCTGTCGTTAAAAAGGTCAGGCGGTGCAAAATAGGCACGATATTGCAGGGTGGTACTGTCTGCTTGCATTTGATAAATCATTCTCACCGGCCTCTCGTCTGAGTCCTGGTAATACCTTCCTATAACAGGCGGGTAGCCTGCTACTCTGACTACAGTTCTTGATTTCTGGGTAATCACACCGGAATAGGCAATCCCAAATTCCCTGTCAGACAGTGCATTAGATATATTGAACTCAGGGAAATGATGTTGACCTTCTGTTAAGTATGTTGTCAAAACCGTTGGTACATCATTTTCTAACATATGTGCGAGCAAGTCTCCAAAGCCGAAACCCTGAGCATTTGGTTCCGTACCGTTATCTACAATCTCAAGCAGGACATTATGTGAATTTGATGAGAGTACGATAGTGTTGTTGTTATACGAAGGGGTGAAAATTAACCCGTTCGCCCCGGAAGTTTTGAAGTCTGATTCCTGAAGGGGCTCTATTTGAATGATCTGATGTACTGTTGAGGTTTGAATGAGTTCATGAATCTCTATGATGCCTTTGCCAGAATTGGCTTTAAGAATCCAGCGCTCACCAATCCTGATCAGGTAGGCGTCCGCGGACTGTGAAAGCAGAGTACAAAAAGCTCCCAGAAAAAGAAACTGGATAAAAAATAAACCGGACCTGATTGTACTTGCCATTTTAAATACTGCGGTTTTGCTACCTTTGGCGAATAAGCCCTTCCTGCATGGTCGAAGCCACCAGGCGACCCCGCTGATCGAATATCTGCCCCCTTACCAGCCCTCTGGCACCGCTGGCTGTGGGGCTGTCGATGGAGTAGAGCAACCATTCGTCCATGCGAAAGGGGCGGTGGAACCACATGGCATGGTCAAGACTGGCCACCTGCAGATTAGGCTGCAGGAAGCGTACTCCATGGGGAAATAGCGCAGTGGGCAAAAATTGCATGTCCGAGGCAAAGGCCAGCAGGTATTTATGAACTCCCGAAACATCTGGAAGGGCTCCAGCGGCTTTAAACCAGACTTTTGTCAGTGGCGGGCATTTTTCCGGAACATACGGGTTGGAGGGTTCTTCGTGACGAATATCTATGGGGGATTCTGCCTGTAACACCTCCTGTACTGAGGGCGGCAGGAAATCCTTCATCTTGTTTCTCAGGGCCTGGTCGGAAATCAGGCTCTCAGGCTCCTGGCAGGCAGGCATATCATCCTGATGTTCAAAACCTTCTTCCTGTATGTGGAAAGAAGCGGACAGGTTGAAAATGGGCCTGCCTTTCTGAATAGCGACCACACGGCGGGTGGTAAAGCTCTTGCCGTCACGAATACAGTCAACGGTGTAAACAATGGGCAGGTTCACGTCACCTTCGCGCAGGAAATAGCTGTGGAAGGAATGGACATGCCTTTCCCGGGGAACGGTTTGCCGGGCTGCCGACAATGCCTGCCCGATAACCTGACCGCCATAGACTCTGCCCAGACCGTAGTCCTGGCTCTGACCACGAAATATATTTTCTTCAATGGCTTCCAGTTTGAGCAGCTCCAAGAGCTCGTCCAGAACTTTACTCATGCTTAATGGCCTCTTTCATCAATTGGTGAATCATGGCTGGCACGAACTTTTTCATACCAGAGGGATGGGTTAATTAATTGTCCAGTGTCGTTAAGTTCGGGATAACATAAACGACGTTCGTCGCAATACCTTGCCAGTTCAGGATAACCCCATTGAAACAGGGTTTTCTGGTAAATATCCACAGACAGTTTGGGTCTGTCGTACATACCCTTGATCAGCCGCTGGCGTTGCGCTTCTACCAGAATGACCGCAGCCGCCACAGAGACATTATAGGAAGCCACCATTCCCTGCATCGGAATAATAATATGCCGATCGGCCAGGGCGGCCGCTTCGCTGGAAATACCCCGTTTCTCTGCCCCCAGCATCAGGGCGCAGGGCTGGGTAAAGTCAACCTCGTGATAAGGAATCGCCTGTTCGGAAAAATGGGCGGCAATAATCGTAAAGCCCTGCTGTTTCAGATGAGCCGCAGTATCCTCAACCCGGTCATAGTGATGCACATTGACATATTTGTGACTGCCCATGGAACGACGACGGATGCCCCGGTAACCTTCTTTTGGCTGAGTAAGATGCAGGTCGGCGATACCGACGGCATCGCAGGTTCTGATGATGGCAGAGAGATTATGGTTTTTATGAACCTGATCTGTCATTACCGTTAAATCCGGTTGACGACGATCCAGTACTGCACGGAATTTTTGGTAACGCTCCGGTGTCATGGGTTTGATCATTGCCTGTGAAATGTTCAGCGATTTTAGCTTTGGTAAAAGCGGGCGGCAAACGTTATGCTGCCCGGCACGACGAATAATATTCAGGTGGTTATGGAATTGAGTTACTTTGACAGCATTCATGCCTGGTTGTTGGTTCACCATTTCTGGCTGGGGCCAGTGATTGGCATTGCTGCTTTTCTGGAAACACTGGTCGTGGTCGGGCTGATACTGCCCGGTGTTGCCATTCTCTTTGCACTGGGGGCCCTGGCAGGCAGTGGCTTGCTGGATATTGTACCCGTTTACCTGTGGGCGTTTCTGGGGGCAGCCCTGGGTGATGCTGTCAGCTATCAGCTTGGTTATCACTATCACAACCGGGTCAGAGGCTGGTGGCCATTTTATAAACACCCTGAATGGCTGGATAAAGGCGAACAGTTTATCCGGCGTTTTGGTGTGATGAGTATTGCTATCGGACGGTTTGTTGGCCCTGTTCGTCCTGTGGTTCCGGTGGTGGCCGGTATGCTGAATATGTCGCCCCGGCAGTTTTATATTACTAATCTTGTGTCGTCTGTTCCCTGGGCCGTGGTGTATCTGACGCCAGGGTTTCTGGCCGGGGCTGCTGTGGAGTTGGATGAAATTAAAAAGATTCCGCAATGGGGCTGGTATTCAATGGGCGCAGCCTGCCTGGTGATTGTGATAATCATCTGGTTCATAAAGACGTTGCGGGAAAGGCGCTGACTCAGTGACCGGAATAAACATATTTTTCCCGTTTGACCTGTCTGGAACCAAAGCCCATATCCAGTAATACTTTGGCGGCATCATCTATCATGTTCGGGTTACCGCACAGGTACACAAGGTCTGAGTCGGTATCGAGGTTAAGGTGTTCAAAGCGCTGTTGAACATAACCCCTGAACTCATTGATGCTGCTATCGACTTCCGTTTCCCGGCTCATGCAGACCTGATAACTGAAGTTTGAGTGTTGCTCTGCGGCCTGTCTGAACGCCTGCTCATAGATCAGGTCAGTACGGTGTCTTACACCCATAATGACCGTGACGGGTATTCCGCGCTCTGCCATTGAAGTCAGGGTTGGCAGCATCGCCCGGTAAGGTGACAGTCCGGTTCCGGTGCCGGTTAGTACGATTTGCCCGGAAAGCTCTGCGGGGGCTGTGAGAATACCGAATGGACCTGCCATTTGCAGTTGTAAACCCAGGTCAGCCTGACTGAACAGGTTTGACGCCATGCCCCCCTCGACAAGACTGACAGCAATTTCAAGATGTCCCTCTTTGTGGAAAGACTCTGGCGAGTTAGCAATGCTGTAGCTGCGTTTCTGTGTCTTGCCATCCTGATCAATCATAAACTGCACAAACTGCCCGGCAGTAAAATCAAACTCGCCTTCAACCTGAAAGTCCAGCTGAATGGTGTTGTTACTGAGTTTGTGTCGATTGATCAGGGTTACCGGGTAGAGAGGGCGGGGCATAGGTTCTGTTCCTTTTTTATACGAGTATGTCTGTTTTATGTACACAACCAGTTTAGTGCTCAATGCTCATTAAACGCTACCCTTTACCTGCTGAAAAAATTTCCCCCGAAGCCACTGAACGATATTTCCACGGGCTCTTCGAACCAACAGATGATGATTAACTCTGCGTATCAAGGATCACGCAATGTACCTTGTTCTCACCTTCATAGCTGTTATCGCTTTCGTGGTGGCAGCAACGTCGTGCTTCAGGCTTCACCCATTCATTGTGAATATGACAGGTCCTTTTGTACCAGGTTAAATAGCTGCAAACAGGCAGCTGGGCTCCGACTTTTGCCCCTTGAACTTTCTGCCTGTAGATTCGTTTAGTTTTTGGACGGGAACCTGCTAAATGAGGATTCAATTATTGCTTGCTCCAGCTTCTCCCGGTGCAGGAAGTCGTTGATTATGGGGATTTCTCATGAAAAGCATGTCAGCAGCCTGATTAAGCAAAGCAGGTTCAAAGGGAAGATTTTGGTTTTCAAGGATTGAGTTAGTTAACGAGCCTTCATTAACACGCCCGTGAGCATCCACAGTAAGAATCTCTTCCGACCCTGTGACCTGGATATTGAGATTTGACTCGACAGGGTTGTTCCAGCCAAACGAAAACGTTCGGGGGTTTTCGGGGCTGGAACGATGGAAATCACGCAAAAAACTAAGCAGTTCTGAAAAGAAGAATCGCTGAAAAAAATAACGTAAAAGAAGGTTTTCTGGTGAAGACGCGCCATTAAAATAAGGATCCCACCCGGCTACCCCAGTGTCGTTAAGTCCTATGGTTGCAGTTGCATGGGGGGGTGAAGGCATGCTCAATGTTCCCTGATAGGGGGTATTGTTATTGATGGTGACATCAAAGACATTGCTTTGTAATCGATGATGAGCGTTAACCAGACCTGACAATGGATCAGTGATAGCGATCACTCCGCAAGCCCTGTGACTTATAGCCTCTAACCAGTATCGCGCTCGTTCTATGACCTGGTGTGGTGAAAAGATTGATGGTAACCAGGCCTGTAATATTGACTGGTTTGGTGGCTCTGGAGGGTTCAATTGATAGCGTCCGGATGTAAGTGGAATTGCACTCACTTGGAATCGTGTCGTGTCAGGCGGAGGGTTAGGGTCCTTATTAATATTTAATAATGGCGTTCCATTTATTGCGATGACAATTTTTTTATAGTTGGCAGCCCTGACCAAAGGGACACACAAAATAAGCAGTAACGATAAAAAAATATGAGTATAAATAAGCTTCATTGAATCATTCCTTCAGTAGCCAGTAGCCAGTAGCCAGTAGCCAGTAGCCAGACCTTAAGTTAGTTCAAGTACCAGCAAAAATAACTTTTATCCTCAGAAAAATTAATTTTCAAAGTGTGGGGAGCTTTTCGGACGGGTAACGTAACGATCCCGGGTTCTGAATACGAACCGCCTTCTTCTAAGGAACTTGATCATATTTGAGTGAAATAGAGTCTGAAGTCAATGGCACTGACTTAAGACTTAATCCCTTGGCATGAAAGGCTTGCCCAAGAACAAATCATCTATAAATAGATGAAGTTAACAGAGCCCTCGAGCAAGCCATGAACAAGTCTAGCCCAGAATATCTAAAACTCGCTGACCAATGTCTGAAGCAGTTTGCACAAACATCTGAAGACGCCTTGGCTTCTCTACTCTCCACAGAGATCCTGAATGCCTTTGAGAAAAAATCGACCTCCAGAGTTAGAGATTATCCAGCCCTGAAAACCCTTACTCTTTTTATGCGTCAGGTGTCCAATGAAGACAAGTCCTGCAGAAAGGTTCTTGTACAGGAGTCACTTGAACAAGCAGCAAATGACGAAGTGTCCGACAAAACCAAGAATGACGCCTACTGCAAAGCACGTAAACGGTTGCCGGAAGATCAGGTAAAGTCATTGTTTCAGATTTCAGGAAAACGACTGGATGAAGAAAGCCCGGAATCATGGTTGTGGCACGGTCGGCGGGTTGTTATTGCCGATGGAACCACTGCTAATATGCCTGACACGACTGAAAACCAACAGCTCTATCCCCAGTCAAAATCCCAAAAAAAAGAAGTAGGGTTCCCTACTGTCAGGATGCTTGCCTTTATCACGCTGGGAAGTGGAGCTCTCATTGAGACAGCCATGGGAGCTTGTGAGGGAAAAGGCAGTGGAGAGCAATCTCTGATGATACAAATGATCCCGAACTTGAATGCTGACGACATTGTGCTTGGCGATGCCATTTTCGAGACGTATTTCATCCTGGCACTTTTGCTTATAGCAGGTGTTGACGGTGTTTTTGAAAAAAATGGTGCGCGTAAAATCGACTTCAGAAAATCCTTCATGAAACTGGGAAAAAAAGATGCTTTATTCAGATTGGAGCGTCCTCCAAAACCACCCTGGATGAGCAGAGAGTTTTACGATCAGTGGACACCGGATCACCTGATTATCCGTGCCATTAAAACGAAGAATCGTATCATCGTTACCACATTGATTGATGCAGAAGCATATCCACGCTCTGACATTAGGGAAGCAGCAGAACATAATATACCGCTGTTGGCTTTTGGCGGTTGGCGGTTGGCGATTGGCGGTTGGCTGTATGAGCAGCTAATAGCCAAAAGCCAACAGCCCGGTAAGTTATTGAATGCTGCGCCCCTTAGCGCACTGTACACCAAACGCTGGAATATTGAGTTGGACTTCAGATCCATCAAAACAATTATGAATATGGAGATGTTGCGCTGTAAGACTCCAGCGATGGTGCGTAAAGAAATTTATGTTCATTTTCTGGTTTACAATTTGATACGGGCATTAATGGCGCGAGTGGCCAAAGCCACAGAGCAAGTTCCGAGGGATGTGAGCTTCAAGGCAGCAAAACAGACGCTAAATGGGGCTCGGGTTTTACTGTTATTCTGTCCAAATTGCACTCTCAACCAGGTTCAAGCTCAAATGATAGTTATCATTGGAGAACATAAAGTTGGAGACCGACCGGGACGATCAGAACCAAGAGCTGTAAAGAGGCGACCAAAGGCATTTAAAAAGCTCCAGCACTCTAGGGCTAAAGCTCGTCAACTCAATAAGTACAAGGGGTGAGAGCTTAAGTCAGTGCCATTGGAGTCTGAAGTAGCTGTTTGCAGTGATGTCTATGGTCAGGCTATTACAGCATTTTTAACGAACCTTGCGAAATTCTCCATCCAAACCTTCAAAGGTCGCGCCGCTCCCAATGAGAGGCTATGGATTGAGAATTTCGCAAGGTTCGTTAAACGCTGTCTATTATTGCCATTTAAAATAGCTGAGAGTATATGCTGTGACCCGGTCTTTTCTTTTAGTCATCCTGTTCACTGTTTTGGCCTTTTCCGTAGTACCTTCTGCTTATTGTCAGGATCGGAATTATTTGATTCTGCAACCTGACCCAAAAAATCCAGAGAAAAATTTTCCTCTTATAGTCGGCGGAGTCCTTATCAGTGACAAGCATAGAGCCTGTACAATTGTATTATTCAATTCGGCTGGCAAAGAGCATATCCATATCACGCTTCGCTCGCATACGGAGGCAGGGAATCCGGTCAGGTTAAGTTACCTTGTTTTTAGTCGAGAGCGGCGCACGGTTCATGACTGCGAAAAATTTCAGGCATTTGATTCCGCTGTGATGAATGCTTTCTATCGTTCAGCGGGAAGCGGGTTCTCCTGGTTTGTATATCCGGACCGGGATAAATACTTCCCATTTGACCTTCCGACTCCGGATCAATTGAATGTAACCAGAGATTCCCAGAACCGTCTATTGTCTGTTGATGGGGTTTTTGTGGCGCCAACATTAATTTCTGCGGAAAAAGATAAATGTGTTAAACACGATACTTTTGTCAGCTTTCTGGGAAAAAACAACATTTACCTGAAAAGAGGGACATGCAGTAACGGCCTTAAAACGGCGAGTTTTAATTTCAGTGCAATCAATCTTATCGCAGTGCTCCATGCGTCTATTGTGGCTCAGATATTCCCTGACGTAGTCGGTGGTTCGCTAAGAAGGCTTGAAAACGCCCCCAGAGAGTTCAGATTAGAGCCAGAAATAGATAACTTCCCTTATCATAATGTCATTGATTGCCCGGGCGGGATAGGGCGGTCGGGGAGAGAAATGAAGTTGAGTGAATTGCGTGTGGTTGAACAGGACTGCATGCAAAGCACCTGTGTGCAGCTGAGTGAATTAAATTTGAATTTTTCTCCTGACAACGAGGATGGGTGGGCTCAGGCCTGTGCGGGCTGGGAGTCTTCAGACGGTGACCCGGAGAGGCTGCCTCCTCAAACCTGCAAAGGTTGGGAATCCCCAAACAATGACTGGGAAGACTGGGGGGGCGGAGGAGGAAACTCAGGCTCTCAGGTGTATTAATGGTCTTTTGGCTCTTCGTAGTGCTGGCGCACAATTTCAGGCAGGGCACTTCGCCAGGGCCGGGCGTGTATACCAAAGGTGTTGAGGACTTTAGTACACTCAAGCGTGGCGTTGGCCGGTGGCTTGAACCCTTCCCTGGAGTCCATTTTTGCCATGATCAGTTTGCGAACCTTAAGTTCCCAGAACTGCGAGGCTTCAGCGATAACAATTTCAGCAAAACCACTTTCAGACACAGGCTCTGAGGAGCAGTAGTGATAGGTTCCCCAGGTGTCGGCACCGCAGTCAATCTGCTGCATGATCGCTACCATTACCCGCGCCACTTCGCTGGCCGTGGTTGGGCAGCCCAGCTGGTCAGGGGTAACGTACACTTCCCGATGTTTAACCATTTGTTCCACCAGTCGGTGCAACAGGTTCGGGCGACGGTCACTGATTACCCAGGACAGACGCAGAATGATGTGTTTCGGGCAACGCTCACGAATCTGCTGCTCTGCCTGTAGACGACTGGTGCCTAGTACGCCAACAGGATTGGTCGGGTCTTTTTCTGTGTAAGGCTCCTGCTTCTCTCCATCAAAAACCCGATAACTGGAGGCATGGAGCAGAATGGTATCCATGCGGCTGCACTGGTCAGCCAGTTCTGCGACCGCATCCCTGTTCACGGCAAAGCACCGGGATGGCTCGTTCTCTGCCATCACCGGGTTATTGTAGGCCGCTGCGTTGACGACAATGGTCGGTTGGTAATGTTCCATGCAGGTTTGCAGCTGGACAGCATCACAGATATCGAGTTCACTCCGGTCCGGAGCATGGTAGGTAATGCCTTTGTTATCGAGCAGTTTGCACAGTTCATGGCCGATCTGACCGGTTTTACCGAGAACCAGTACTTTCATGATGTATTTCAGACTCACGGTTAAGAGGTAGAAGTATTGAAACATATTCAACGATGAAATGCTGTTTGATAGAAAATCTGTCAGAATGTGCCACCGGCAGCTAGGCGTTGAATGTCAGCCTGAGGCGGGAGACACGTAACAGTATCTCTGTAAATCTCATTTGTTGACGCTGAGAAAGGTAACAATGACTATGCTGTTCCCCAGAAGAAAATATTGAGCTGGTTTAAGATGTATCTGGCAGAACATTCTACAGAATCCCCGGAAGACGCAGAGCGAATTCTTCTGGTCGACGACAATCCCACCAACCTGCAAGTGTTGTTACAAACCCTGAATGGTCGCGGCTATAAGCTGCTAATCGCCAAAAATGGTGAAAGTGCCCTGAGAGTTGCCCATAAGGCGAAACCGGCGCTGGTATTGCTGGACATCATGATGCCGGGCATGGATGGCTATGAAGTCTGTCGCCAGCTGAAGGAAGACCCGGCTACCAGCAAAATAACAGTGATTTTTCTCTCGGCGCTGGATGACACCAAAGATAAGGTTCGTGGTCTGGAAACCGGGGCGGTTGATTTTATTTCCAAGCCATTTCAGGCAGAAGAAGTCATTGCCAGGGTAGAAACCCAGCTGAAGATTCATCGTCTGGAGCAGGCCCTGTCAGCCCGCAACCGTCAGTTGGAAGCCGACAAAGCCAATATTCTGGAAAGCATGAACGAAGGGATTTTTGGCTTGGACAGCCGGGGACGAATTACCTTCGCTAATGCCGCCGCTGCCAATATGCTTGGCTGGTCCATTGACAGCCTGATTGGTCAGGGGCTCATTTCCATGATGCTGGGTGAAGCGGGTGATGGTGCCCGCGGTCAGCACCTGGCGCCTATTCAGGTTGCTCTGAATAAAGGGGTCAGCAAGATGGTGGAAGACAGCCTGTTCTGGCACAAGGATGGAACGCCCTTTCCGGTTTATTACTCCTGCACACCGATTCTGGAAGATGACAGGCTGACCGGGGCTGTGGTGGTGTTCCGTGATATCACCGAACCTAAACGCAATCAGGAAGCCCTGCAAAAAGCACTGGATGAACTGGATCAGCAGAAAGACAAGCTGACCCATGTTTCCCGCCTGAGCACCATGGGAGAGATGGCCGCCGGTTTTGCCCACGAGGTGAACCAGCCCCTGACCGCGATTTCCAACTACGCCCAGGTGGCAAAACGTATGATGACCCGACTGGAGCACAAGGATGATCCTATGTACGAGTCTATTTACGAAGCCATGGATAAAATCAATACTCAGGCCCGTAGGGCGGGGGATATTATCGCCCGCATTCGCTCCTTTGTGAAAAAGCCGGACCATGTGCTCAGCAGTGTTGATCCGCACAAGCTATTGTGTGACACCGTCAAGCTGGCAGAAGTGGACGCACGTAACAACCACATGGAAATTCACATGGACGTACCGACAGACCTGCCGGCGGTAAAAGTTGATCCGGTGCAGATTCAGCAGGTGGCGCTCAACCTGATTCGCAACGGTATGGAAGCGATGTGTCAGTCGGAACACCGTTATATTGGTGTCTGGGTGAAAGCCGAGCGTTTTGAGGAACGTTTTGTGAAAGTGTCGGTTATTGACCGGGGCTATGGACTGGCTGACGACGCGGAAGAAAAACTGTTTACACCGTTTTATACGACCAAGGCTGATGGTATGGGAATTGGCCTGTCCGTCTGTCACTCCATTATCCAGTCGCACAATGGGCGCATGAGTTTCCAGAGACATCCGGAAGGCGGCACTATTTTTGAGTTCACTATGCCGGTGGTGGAGTGATGTACTCCCACCACTAAGCCGCTGATGCGGCTATAGTGGGGGCTTCTTGCGACCCATGCTGAGAACGCTCAACACCTTTCGCTGTAGCACCTGCACTGACAGGTATTGCTACAGGGGGACTCTTTACACAATCGCTGCATCCCAGCGAATATTCAGAGACAAGCAACCCGGACACAACCACTCCCGCACAGACAGGGGCATCGACTCCATTTTGTATTTGCAGTCATTGCACAATTTGGAGCTTGGCTCAAACCTTCCTATACGAATCAGGTTCTTGCCATTCCAGCGACATTTGTATTCCAGCGTCGTCAGAAACATTCCCCAGCCTGCATCTTGTATTGCTCTGGAGAGTTTATGGTTTTTGACCATGCCCTTGATATTGAGGTCTTCTACAGCAAATGTGGTTGCGTGGCTTTTGTCAGCCAGATTTGCTGTTGCCTGGTGTATGAAGTCGTAGCGACGATTGGCTACTTGTTCATGGATTATGGATACTTTGCGCTTTTGCTTTGCCCTGCTTCCTGATCCTTTTTTCTTTCTGGCGAGCTTCTTCTGTTCTACGGCAAGTCGAGTCAGCGAAGCCTTCAGGATGCGTGGGTTCTCTGTCTTGTTACCTTCACTGTCAATGAGAAAATGCGTCAACCCAACATCAAGCCCAATTGTGGCTTCAGGCTCAATGGTTGATGGAGCCGGGTCAACAGCTCCATCGTCGACCAGTACACTTGCAAAGTATTTGCCGGACGGTGATCGCTTGACCGTGACAGTTTTTACCGTTCCAGAAAAAGGACGATGTAACTTTGCCTTTATTCCTTTGAGTTTTGGCAGGTTGATGACCGCTTTTTCAAAATCAACCGTCACATGCTGGGGGCACTGAAAAGACTGCCAGCCAGAATATTTTGACTTGAATTTCGGGAACCCGGCTCGCCCCTGAAAGAAATTGAAAAATGCCGCATCCAGATTAGCAAGAGAAGCCAGAAGACTTTGGCTGTTGACTTCAGTCAACCACTCTTTATCGTCTTTTTTGCTGGCAACCAGACGATCCTGAAGTCGCCTCCTTGTCAGACTCTTTCCGGTTTCTTTGTAATGTTTGTCCTTTTCAGACAACGCCCAGTTATAGACATGACGAGAGCAACCAAAGTGCTTTGCAATAAGCACCTTCTGTTCGACGTTGGGATAGATTCTGTACTTGAATGCTCTCATAGCGACCTATGATAGCACCTACAGGCAGTCTTCAGACTGCTTGCTATCCATCTCCATCCAAACGGCAAAGCTGCGCAATGCCGCTATGGATGGAGAATTCCGCAAGGTCTGTTAAAGTCAGCTCACGCTACACCGTGATCGTGTAGTTTTGCACTGGTGGTCTGTCATGGCTGGCAGTGCATTCTTCCAGCCCGTGAACATGGCAAACCAGAATAAACTGTCCAGGTGGATAAGTGGGAAGGCTCCCTGGTCAACACCAAGATTAGGGCCTTTGGCTTTCGCTGAACGCTTGAAGCCTTTATCGGTAAGGTTTTTTCTGTTCAGGTCATCGTGCCATTTTTCCAGACCCTGACCGGGATAGTTCGGATAAACTTCCTCAGGAAAGCGGTGGTTTCTGATATCCTGCACATAGCGACAATCCGGGTCGCACCAGTAACCACACTCAAGCACTGTGCGGCTTAATGCTTCTTGAGGGAATTCCTCTTTGATCAAAGCCTTCATCTTTTCAGGTTCTATGCCAAAAGCGGTGCCAAACAGGTCAGCGGCGATGGTTGCCAGCTCCCCGGACAGTTGGTTCATTTGATCAGGGCTCTCATAATCCAGGTCGCCGGTATCATGGCGAACCCTCAACCAGTTAAGCACTAGCCCGTAAAAAGCTTTGCCAAGTTCGGTCACCTGAAGCTGCTTCTGAACGTCGGGGCGGGTGGCATCAAAACTTGAGTTCATGCCAAAGTGTGTTGTGGAGTGTTCACTGAACACCCTGATATCCGCCCAGTCACGCATACCCACCGGTGCGGGAGCGATGTTTGGGTAATCCTGTGCGTTCCACGCTCCCAAAGTGCCGAGAGTAGATTGTCCACCAAAGTAGGGGGTTGGAATCCAGGCTCGCTGGTCAGAAGTGTTATGAAAAGCAGTGAGCGAATCCGGTGCCTGAAAGTTGTGTCGCCAGAGACGGCCTGCATCTCTGGCAAATAATCTGATCCCTGCAAATGAGGCAGCAACAGAAAGCCCTTCCACGCCATCGGTTTCATAAGGGTAGTGATGGTAGAGCGATGTGTTTTCTTCATCGTCAAAGATTTGCAGATAAGTGGAGCCATCCGCTTCAAAGGCAATGTCAGCCAGCGTTGAATCAGGCAGGCCACAAGCTTTGAGCTTTTGCCGGGCATCAGTCAGACGAAAAATGCCTCCTGGTTTGAGCAAGCTGCTTTCCAGCCCCAGCGCAGCCTGGTTTTGTCGGAAAAAAGCCAGATGGGGTTGTTCGCGAATAAAGTCTTCCCATTTTTCAGGTGAAATGGCTTGCTGTTTTAGAAACTTGAAGCGACGGAAGCCTTTTGGAACGGCTTCAGAGGGAAAAGCTACGCTGCGGCCATAAACCTCTATCTTGTTGCAGTGAGTTAGCTCCTTTTCCCAGTGCTCCGGCAGCTCAGGCACAGATGCTTTCTGATGCTTCTGTTTATATTCCGCAACAGCTTCCAGAAGGGGCGCTGAGTAAGTCATATCTGATGCCGTCACAGGATCGAAACCTATTCCAAGGCTGATAAGGTGCCATGGATAGAAATACCTGCCCGAACTGGATACCTCAAATTTCCGTTCAACAAAAAGAGAACTTCCACCAGGCATTTTTGCCAGTTCTTCAAAAATGTACTGCTGAACAGGCGGAGAAACCACCCGTATAACCTGAACCTGATATCTGGTGGGTAGATTCAGCTCTTCCATCAGTGTTATTAGCTGAAGGGCTTTATTCCTGTCTTTCAACGCTGATGGGTTCATCCCCAGAAAATCAACGACTTCCTGAAGCAAGCTGGCCCGTTTACAAAAATTCGACTTTGGCTTTAATGAAACTGGTTTGAAGCTGCCTTCCGGCAGGTGTTGAAAGAGCTGCATAAACTCACCGAACCATTGGAAATCAGTGGAGCGGGTACCGTTGAGCAGGTTCTGCATGCAGTCACCAAGGTGCTCTCTTGATGTCAGCCTGAGCAGTTGGTTGCGTCGAGCCCGAAACAGGTCGACGTCTGCCCAGAACAGACGTGTTTCATTGATGAGCCAGGTGTGGTGACTGTATAGCTTTGCCAGTGGCGTAGCGCCGGAATTATCCTTCTGGTTGGCCAGAAGTTCTGCGGGTAAAAGTCTGAACAGTGTTTCATAGTCGGGTGAGTAAGTGTTCAGTCCTCCAAAACGAGCCGCACAACCTCCGTACAGGGTATCAGCAATGGCTGATGCCAGAAGGTGCAATACGTTAGCACCTTGATCAAAGGTCTGATTAAGAATCTTTTCAGGAGACTTTTTCAGCGTTTGGGTCAGCAAATCAAATAGCTGTCCCTGGCCTAAGACAAAGGCGCATAGCAGCAGGTGTTCCCGCTGTGTCTCGGACAGTTTTTGCAATTCAGGCAGAATTTGCTGTTGATGGCTCCGGGCATGAGCTTCAAGCAGGCACAACTGAGTGATAGCTCTCTGGGAATGAAGTGCGGCAGTAACCGACCGGGAGGTGACGCTTGATATTGAGGGCACCAGCACCGGATCAAGAGAAGAAAGCAGTGACCGCAGCAGGCAAGGCGCGGCTTTATCTGAAAACCGGTAAGTAGTGTTCTCAACGGACAAAAGGCTGGTGATGTTTGTTGTTGGCTTCATCAGCTTTTCGGCTTCTCTCTGTATTTCATCTACAGATAGATAGCTTTCCAGCAGCTCCATATAAGCCGGATCAGCCTTGCAAATAAGGCTGTTAGCATCTTTCAGAAGAATTCTTTTCGCTGTTTCTGGCTCTGTGTTTTCGAGAAGTTGTCTTAGCAGGGAGGCTGGAATATGAGTGGAATATAAGTACTGGGGTTCTTCAAGTCCTGTTCCCAGATTAGCCAGAGTTTGGACGACAGCAAGGTTCGCAGGAAAGCAGGTATCCGATAAAAGAGTTCTCATCAGCCGGTTGAAGCTGTCAGGATAGTCTGCAATGGGCTTTTCAGAATTTTTCAGGCAGGCTTCGAGGTCTGTCAGTGCCTGTTCATAAGACTGGATTAGATTTTTACTACCGAAAGGGATATCCAGATTCTGGATGGCCTGATGTATATTGGTGAGCTTTTCCCTGAATGCTTGAGCCTGTGTTTTAATATTTCGGCGTTCAAGGGGCTGGAAAGCGGCTTTGCCTGCACCTTTGGCAACGGATTTGCTGGTGTCTGTCCGTGCTTTCTCTATACCGGGTTCTGTGTTTGGGCTGTTCCGGGAATAAATGCCAGAAGCAGGATTCAATTCACTTGGGAGCATTGGCCACATCCGTGTGTCTGTCAGTTAATTAATTCCTCTCTTAGATGGCAGCAGTCTGGTTTAGTTCAAAGTGTTTGTGGGATAGCTGGTCAACTCACTGTGAAGTCTGGGCAGCCAGGTGCAATTGCTCAACAGAGCTCTTCAAGTGGTAGAACGCCCGGTATTTCTCTCGATTTAAGCGAATATTGATGCCCTGTTGGGCCAGGTTGGAACAGAGGTGTCCACGGGAAGAACAAAGCCCCACGAGGCGCTTGGCGTATTCCGGATCAGCAAACCAGTCCGGGTGGTTCTGATAGACCTGGTTGATCAGTAACTCAAGTTTCTCCGGGCTATTGTCGCAACCCTTCATGGTTTGAAAATAAGAGGCTTCGGTCTGGTTCAGCCAGTTACCGGCAAGCTTTCCCAGTTCTTTACTGCTGCTGGCACTGTCTCCGTCAAGCGTAAACGTTGTATTCAGTCCGGAATCCATCTGGTGAATATAAAACCAGGCGGACTCTTCGCAGATCCGGCCAAAGAGCGGTTTTCCCTTGTTTTGTTGCATGCTTTGACTGATGAAGGCAGCAGCCTGTTTAAGGTTTTCCTGATGCCGGTGGTGATTTAGTTTGGTGATAAACCGGTAAACGGCAGGGTTTCTGTCAGGTAGCCAGTTTTTTGCGGGGGGAGTAAATTCACCTTTGGGAACTTTAGAGGTTGCTGCAACGGCTTTATTTCCAGAAGGTGGAGGGGTTGGAGTTGCTAAAGTTTCGTCCGGCCATACGCTGCTTTTACTGCCGCTGTCGAAAGGACTGGCCTGAAGCCCGGAGGTTTGATCTGGCGATTTGCGAGGCATGCTTTTTGAGTGACTTTTTTTTCGGGATTGTTTTTTTTGTGCTCCTTTTTTTCCAGCTTTTCCTTTTGTTTTTCCTATTCCTGTTCCTGTTCCTGTTCCTGTATCCGGAACCAGCCCTTTAAGCCAATCATTATCAGGCTTGTTACCCGGTGTTGCCTCAGACGCTTCCTCAAGGCTTTTATCCAGGTTTGACTGGTAGGCCTCACGAAGGTTGATCACTGTATCTTTTTGGGATTCTGGCAAAGGTTTAAACAGTAGTTTGTCGAGGCAGGCGATAGCTTCAGAATAGTGGCCAAAAGCGGCATAAATTTTAGCCGCATCCATATACAGCAGGCTAAAGACACCCCGGCCAGCGACGTCAGACATTTTTTTTGCACATTTCAAGGCAGTTCCAGAACAGGTGATATATTCATGCTTGATGCTCCAGGCAAGCGATAAACCAACCAATGAACGCTGGTAATCGCTTAATTCAGGGTTCATTTCGGCATCATGCAGCTGATCGTATCCTGTCCATTCACGCAAGGCTGAACGTCGTCTGGAAAGACTCAGGGGTTTCAACGCATCGATCAGCTGTTGACCGTTTTCAGAAATGTCGGTTGCCAAATGACTGTGGGTAGTTTCACTGCTTACACTGGCTACACCGCCTGCGACGATAAATGTAAATTTCATTTTGCCTTGCAGGTCGGTGGAAAAACCATCCTTTTTTCCGGGCCAGGGTGCATTGCTTAAAGCTCTCAGGTGAACAGAGAGCAGCCAGAGTGCCTGATGGTATGGCGTTGTATTTTTATCGTTTACTGAGCGATAGATGACATCCGCTTCGTCAGGCTGAAGTGCAAAGGTTCCGAGAATAAAAGAAATATCTCTGAGCCTGCTTGTTTGAGTTTCGAGTAGTTCGGGAATTAATCCAGGTGAAAACAGCCGGGCATTCGGTTTAACGGATTCACGAACAATCAACCATAACGCCGGAGGGAAACGATGTTTAGCTGCCAGATCGTAAAAGTAGTTTGATGCGGCTTCAAGTTCGGGTTTCTCCGGAGTGAAAGTATACCCCCGGCAAAGGGATAGCAGTTCAATGATATCCGGTAATGGTTCCGGATACTGTTCTAATAAACGTTCGATAACATCGCTGAGGCCTTCATGGTCATTTAACCGTTTTCGGGTCATTGCTTCAGAGAGCAGGATGCTGCATCGAATCGACTCCGGGGCTTGGGAAAAATAGTCGCTGCTCTGAATGTCGACAGACTCACTGAGTAACTTCTTTAAAAACGCTTCTGTTCGGTATGGGTTTATTTGTTCTTGCCTGAGTTGATAGGCTTCCGGTGATTCACCGGGAGCAGGAGACTGATCTGAATATTGATTCAGTATTTCTGTCAATTGCTTTCTTAAAGCGTCTTTGTCTGGGGTTTTTGTTGTGGTGCCCTGAGCAGTACCGGACTCTGACTTTTCAACAGACCGGTGGTGAATACTGGTTCCCTCGACCACTTGATCTGATGGTCGGGCTTCTGATAAGTCATCACCTGTAGCGGCAGCGTCGGACAGAGGCTCATTATTCAAATCGACCTTTTGTGTCGACGGTCTTGAAGCTGAGCTGGATGGGTCGGGAGTCATAGCCGAAGTCCGCTTTATTATGTAATAAATTTATCGGTAACAACCGCATAATTTCAATCCGATACGCTGTGTTTTATCGGGTATAATGGACAGTCAAAATGACCCGGCAGCTGATGCTTGTTAATCAAAGAATCAGGCAAAGTGTCAGGCTAAGCGTTTCAGGAGGGATGCAACGGTGACAGAACAGGTAACTGAATACATGCACGGTCTTGGGCGCAAGGCCCGGGAAGCCAGTGCCTTGATGGCAAAGGCAGAAACCAGTGATAAGAATAAGGCATTGCTGATCATTGCTGACGAGCTGAAGGCCGCGCGGGAAGCTTTGCGAAAAGCCAATGCCACTGATCTTGAAAACGGCCGCAAACGGGGTTTGGACAGTGCCTTGCTGGATCGTCTGGAACTGACCGATGCCCGCATTGATATTATGGTGGAAAACCTGGAACAGGTTGCAGCCCTGCCAGACCCGGTGGGCACCATCGACGACATGAAATACCTCCCCAGTGGTATTCAGGTGGGGCAGATGCGTGTACCGCTGGGTGTGATTGGCATCATCTACGAGTCTCGCCCGAATGTCACGATTGAAGCCGCCAGCCTGTGCCTCAAGTCCGGTAATGCCGTAATTCTCCGTGGTGGCAGTGAGGCGATTGCCTCCAACCAGGCTATTGCTGCCTGTGTTCAGAAAGGGCTGACAAAAGCGGGGTTGCCGGAAGCGGTTGTGCAGGTGGTGGAAACCACGGACCGTGCTGCCGTTGGTACCCTGATTGCCATGCCTGAGTATGTGGATGTTATTGTTCCCCGTGGCGGCAAAGGGCTGATTGAACGCATCAGCAAAGACGCCAGAGTCCCTGTGATCAAGCATCTGGATGGCATCTGCCACGTTTATCTGGATGACAAAGCGGATGTCTCCAAAGCGGTGAATATCGCCATCAACGCCAAAACACACCGCTATGGTGTCTGCAATGCCATGGAGACCCTGCTGGTAAACCAGGCCGTCGCTGACAGACTGCTGCCTGAACTGGCAACGCAGTACCGTGAAATTGGCGTGGAACTTCGGGGCTGTTCCGAGGTCTGTCGTATACTGCCTGACGCTGTGGCCGCCACAGAGGAAGACTGGGTGACGGAATACCTTGGCCCGGTGTTGTCGATCAGGGTAGTGGCGGATATGGATGAAGCTATCGCGCATATCAATCACTATGGTTCGCACCATACCGATGCCATTGTGACCGAAGATTACACCCGTAGTCGCCGCTTCCTGCGCGAAGTCGACTCCAGCTCGGTGATGGTCAATGCCTCAACCCGCTTTGCGGACGGGTTTGAGTACGGCCTGGGTGCTGAAATCGGCGTTTCTACCGACAAAATTCATGCCCGTGGCCCTGTCGGCCTGCAAGGACTGACTTCGCAAAAATACGTAGTGTTCGGGGACGGTCATATCCGGAAATAACGGATTGCAGACTGACTCTTGACACGACATTATGCCATCATGTGAAAAGCCTGTTATCAGGAATACCTGACAGGCTTTCTATTTTTTTGAAAGAGACAGGTCCTTAAAGCGTTTATGCAATCTGATCAATTAAAGCAGCTGGTTATCGAAGCCATTGAGGAAATGAAAGGCAATGACCTGACATGTCTGGATGTATCTGAAATGACGGACGTAACCGACTACATGATTATCGCCTGTGGTACGTCTAACCGTCACGTGAAATCTGTGGCCGACAATGTTGTGCAAAAGTGCAAGGAAAACGGTGTTCGCCCCCTGGGCATGGAAGGTCAGGACAAAGCAGAATGGGTTCTGGTTGACCTGGGTGATGTAGTCGTACACGTCATGCTCCCTGCTACCCGCGCGTTCTACGATCTGGAGCGTCTGTGGGAAACCGGGCGTGTCGAGCAGGCAGCGGAAGCCGCTGAAGCCTGATGCGTATCAGGCTGATTACGGTTGGGTCGAAAATGCCGGGCTGGGTGGAAGAAGGTTATACCGAATATAGCCGCCGCCTGGGGGCAGACCTGAAGCTGGAACTGGTTGAGATTCCTCTCAACCGCCGCAGCAAAGGCGCAGACGTTAACCGTCTGCAGGAAAAAGAAGCCAACCAGATGCTGGCTGCCGTCGGGCAAGGCGACCGGGTGGTGACCATGGAGATTAAAGGCAAGGCCTGGAGCACTGAGCAGCTCGCCGACAAAATGGGCGACTGGATGCACTCTGGTCGCAATGTCAGCCTGCTGGTAGGCGGTCCGGAAGGCCTGCACCCCAGCTGTATGGCACGGGCCGATCTGCGCTGGTCTTTATCGCCCTTGACGCTGCCCCACCCAATGGTTCGGGTGATCGTGGCGGAACAGGTGTATCGAGCCTGGAGTATCTTAAAAAATCATCCTTATCATAAATAGCCAGAAGCTTTTCTGGCTCCTGGAGCGGAAGCACTGTTTCTCTCTTGCAGGGAAAGAACTTCACGGAAACGAGTAATGCCAGCGAATACCTTAAAGGATCATAAAGCGGAGCAACGGATTGTCGGCACCCGAGTCTGGCTGGCGTTGTTCTTTATGATTGTTTTGGTGTTTGTGCTGATAGCCCGGCTATTTTACCTTCAGGTGCTGCGTTACGATGAAATGTCGACGCAGTCTGAAGAAAACCGGGTTCTGCTACAAACCATCCCCCCGGTTCGCGGTCTGATTTATGACACCCATGGCAAGCTGCTGGCGATGAATCGTTCCAGCCGCAGTTTGACCATTGTTCGTGAACGGGCAGGCGACCTTGATCAACTGATCGAAAACATATCAACATTAGTACCGGTTACTGACAATGAACGACGCCGCTTTGATCAACGGGTAAGACGTCGCCGTCCCTATGAACCCATTCCCCTGAAATTTAACCTGGACGATGAACAGATCGCCACAATAGCGGTCAACCAGTTCCGGTTGCCGGGTGTTGAAATTGATGCTGATCTGGTTCGGTACTATCCGGAAGGCAGTATTTTTTCCCACTCAGTAGGCTACGTTGGACGGATAAATGACCGGGAACTGAAAACCCTCGAACCGGCTCTTTACAGCGGTACTTACGTGACCGGCAAAATTGGTCTGGAGAAGTATTACGAATCCATGTTGCTGGGTAAGCCCGGCTATCAGGAAGTCGAAACCAATGCTCGTGGACGGGTACTGAGGATTTTAAATCAGGTTCCCTCGGAACCAGGCAAAGATCTTGAACTGTACCTGGATACGGAGTTGCAGAAAGTTGCGATTGAAGCCCTGGATGGGCGGCGTGGCGCTATTGTCGCTATGGACCCCAAGACCGGTGGGGTTTTAGCCATGGTCAGTAATCCATCGTTTGATCCGAACCTGTTTGTCACAGGCATTGATTATGAGACTTTCAATGGCCTGAATAAAAACATTGAACGACCGTTGTATAACCGTGCGACGCTGGGTGAGTACCCGCCGGCATCAACCATTAAACCCGTTATAGGTCTCGCTCTGCTGGCAAATGACGTGGTGGACAAAAATACCCGTATATACGACAAGGGCTGGTTTCAGCTGCCGGGCAGTGAGCATCGTTTCCGTAACTGGAACCGGCGAGGTGACGGCTGGGTGAATTTATCCAAGGCCATTTATCGCTCTAACGATACCTTTTTCTACAATCAGGCTGGAAAACTGGGGGTAGACCGGATGCATGATTTTCTCAGCCAGTTTGGCCTGGGGCGGCGCACCGGCATTGATATCGGCGAAGAACGTCCGGGGCTTCTGCCATCCCGTGAATGGAAGCGAGGTGTTTATGGGCAGCCCTGGTATCCGGGCGAAACGGTTATCGCCATTATTGGACAGGGCTACAATCTGGCGACACCTCTGCAACTGGCTGAGTTCACAACCATTCTGGCGAACCGGGGCAAGCATGTGCAGCCACGACTGGTTAAGGAAGATATACCTGATATCCAGAGCCCTGAGTGGGGGCATGATGTGGATGCCAGGGATGAGGACTGGAACCTGGTTATTGACGCCATGGAAGATGTGATCAAAAATCCCCGGGGAACGGCTCACTGGCGAATTGGTCGTAACCTCAAATACCGCATCGCAGGTAAGACAGGAACGGCACAGGTAGTGAGTATCCCGCAAGGGGAAGAGTACGATGCTGAACGCCTGAAAGAGTTCGAACGGGATCACAGCCTGTTTGTCGCGTTTGCACCGGTTGAAGACCCTCAGATTGCTATTTCAGTCATTGTGGAAAACGACAAAGGTGCGACAAATGTGGCCAAGACCATTATGGATCATTATCTGTTACCCAGACTGAATCCATCTCTGACCCACGGGCTGTCAGTGGATGAGGCTCTGAAAGCGAAGGTGACAAACTGATGGCTGAACAGGATTTTGTACGACAGCTGAATGACGACCATGGCTTCGCCCAGACCAGGGGCTGGTCAGAGAAACTCCATATTGATTTTCTTCTGGTCGGGCTGCTGCTGATACTTTGTTGTGCCGGGCTGTTGATTCTCTACAGTGCCAGCGGCAAGGATCTGGATATAGTGATCCGGCAGGCGCTCTATATGCTGGTTGGCTTTGTCGGTATGGGGCTGATTGCCCAGTTCTCTCCGAGAATGCTGATGCGCTTTTCGCCCTGGATGTATGCGGGTGGTGTTGTGCTCTTGCTGGCGGTGTTATTTATGGGTATCCAGTCAAAAGGGGCACAGCGTTGGATTCAGTTGCCTTTTATTCGGTTCCAGCCGTCTGAAATTATCAAGCTGATCATGCCGATTGTGGTGGCTGCCTATCTGGCTAACCGACCATTGCCGCCTTCTTTCAGGGACATTGCGATTACTCTGACCATCATCGGAGTGCCTGTTGTCCTGATTGCCAAGCAGCCCGACCTGGGAACCTCGCTGTTGATCGGGTCATCAGGAGCATTTGTGTTGCTGCTGGCGGGGTTACGCAAGCGGCTGATATTTTCTGCCATTATGCTGGCGATTCCTGCCGTGTTTGTGTTCTGGCAGTTCCTGATGCGCGATTACCAGAAACAGCGGGTACTGACCTTCCTGAATCCGGAAAGTGACCCCTGGGGCGCTGGCTGGAATATTATTCAGTCCAAAATCGCCATTGGCTCCGGTGGCCTCTATGGTAAGGGCTGGCTGCAGGGAACCCAGTCGCATCTGGACTTTCTGCCGGAAAGCCATACCGACTTTATTATTGCGGTACTGGCTGAAGAGATGGGGCTGGTTGGATGCCTTATGCTGTTGGCGATCTATGCACTGGTTATTGGGCGGGGGTTGTTTATTACCCTGAAAGCACAAACGCTGTTTGGCCGGTTGCTGGCGGGTAGTATTACGCTGACGTTCTTTGTTTACATCTTTGTTAACATCGGCATGGTCAGTGGCCTGCTGCCCGTGGTTGGCGTACCTTTACCCATGGTCAGCCGCGGCGGTACTTCTCTGGTAACACTGATGGCCGGTTTTGGCATATTGATGTCGGTGCATACTCACAAGACGTTCCATCATCGAATGCGCTGATTTTTTATCCTTATCAGTGAGTCAAAAGGTAAGATGCGATGATATATAAAGTGTTCACCATGAAAAATATTCATTCAACATCTGTCACCTGGCGCCGGACAAAAATTGGAGAAAATACCCGCATGATAGCCATTTCCAAGCTGAGCAATGTGGGCATATGTACAGGTATGGTTTTAACGTGGTTGAAAAAAAGCATAGCCTCCCGTGGAAGGGGAATTCTCAGGGAAACTGAGCTGGGCTCCCAGCACTGGATGGCCATCATACAGGGAGCTTATGGGAAGAGGACTATTCCCGGTAGTAATGTGTTAAGCCCAGTGGAATTAGTCATTTCTCTACTTTTTAGCCAGAACCTTAAACCCTGTGACTGGTTGAAAGGGGCAGGTTTTTACCCCCCCGAACAACTTGTTTCCTGGGCATTAAGCAAGCCCGGTTATTCATTATTTTGCTTTTCTTTCCCTTGTGCTGACGGCCATATGATCGGCATGAGGTGTGAAGGCAGGGTCTTGCAGATGTTTAACCCGACCGAGGGTTTATACCAGTACTCAAATGTTTCCAGCTTTAAACAGCACATGCGGCAGTTTTTAATTAAAGAAGATCCTAAGCGCTTCAAGGAGTGGGATATTTTTTCTGTGGTGTCATCTCTCTGAAGGGGGGCTATATCCTGGTATATATCCTGAGACGTATATTTATTATTGCCATCGCCAGAGTTCCTCTGCCTGATGCTTGCTACAGGCAACTCATTAAAAAAGGGACTTATCTAGGAGCCTGACCGAGAATAGACTGCCCTACTGCGGCGGCAGTAAATTGGTCTGAAAATTCGATTTTGTTCGTCAAATAGCTCGCTATTCTCCTCACAAAACCAAATTTTCATCCTCAATTTTCTGCCGTCCTCGCTACGGGCGCTATTCTCGGTCAGGCTCCTAGTCCCTTTGTCAAAGGCTATTTTGTCACGCCTTCTATCCTCCCTGTAACAGACTCAAGCCCCGTCAGCAGCAGATTAAAATCAATCAGCTGGAAGTCTTCCATCGTCTGCTGTGGGTACTGCCTTTCATCTCGGTGGGCCGTCATGATGCTGAAGCGCTCAATGGCAGACTCAATCACTTCCAGTGAGCGCATATCCAGTTCGCCCTTTTGTCGGGAAACGGCTACAGAGCGATAAGGGCTTTCTCCGGGTTTTACACTGCCAGCCAGCGGGTGTGTTAACAGTCGGGCACCGCCGTGTATATGATCCCTCGCTTTGAATAATACTTGTTGATAGCTGTCGCAGCTTTCCTGTTGAAAGGCTTCCAGCTTTATTTCCACTTTGGGGTTGTTGCTGATCAGCAGAATACGATCACTGTTGTATGCACTCATGGTTCTTTCCTCAGGCAGCAATCCGGTCTGCTTCTGGTAGCTTTAAAACGATACGTTCGTTGTCATCTCTGCGAACCCAGCCATCAAGCTCCATTCGGCTTAACAGAGGAATCATGTATTTACGGCTAAGCCCGGTACGCTCTTTGACATGGGCAAGGGCAAAGCGCTCCTCCACCTGAAGCCCCTTCAGAATCTCTTGCACAAGCTGGTTGTAGAGGTCAGTGGTGTAGTAAATCTTGCCCTCAAACGGAGTCACAAAGCCTTGTCTTACCAGGTTCCTCAGCAATTTCTGGGCACCGGGTACTTTCACTTTTGTGGCTTCAAAGCCATTTTTGCCCGACTCATCAATCATTTTCAGCAAGGCTCTGGCATCTGCCCCTAAGTCATCTTCAGAAGCTCCTGTACCCTGCATCCAGGCATCCCGCTTCATAAACAGTTTCTCTTCCTGCTTAAGCTGCTGTAAGAGCAAATCCAGTACCGCTGCTTCAACCTTCAGGCGAGAACTGATTTCTCCCAGAGTCATAGCAGCACTTTCACCGCCCTGTTCAAACAGAGCCATGATCTTTGTCAGAGTGTCGGCGATAAAGCTATGGCTGAGAATCCACTCTCCCTGCCAGCGGTAATCATCACCCAGATCGCTTTCAGATAATCCGGTTGCCGGTGCATAACCGTGCAGGTTCAGACGGAGGCGAACCTGGTCAAGAGGCTCAAGCTGTTCGGGCAGGTTATCCAGTAATTTCTGCAAAGGCTTACGACGGTGTACATCAATATCATCAGTCCAGACAATCTGCCCGCTATAGACCAGTTCGCTACCACCATGACGAATCATAGCGAGAGACTGGCCCCAGAAGCAGGGCGCGGGCGTGGTCAGCTTTAATCGTCCCAGCCGGGTTCCGCGGATGTTTACCAGCTGCCCCAGCCCATGCCAGGTGCCAACGGCGACTTCTACTTCCCGGTTTTTCCGGTTTTTATTAATGTCCTCTTCAGGCATATCCATACGCACAAAGAGCTGATCGGTCAGGGTACAGGCTGACTCAAGGCTGACGAGACAGTGACCACGTTCCAGCTCTTTACGACTAACACCTTTCAGCCCCACCGCTACCCTTGAGACGGGGTGCGCTTCTTGCAGATTCTGGTGATAGGATTGCAGTGTGCGTACCTGGACTTCTTTGCCACTGGGGTAGAGTTTCATCCGGTCACCGATTTTCAGACTGTCACCCGCCAGACTGCCAGTGACCACTGTGCCTATACCGTTGACGGTAAATACCCGGTCGATGTAAACATGACTGTGCTGGGCTGTGACTCTCTCCGGAGCATTTAACAACTGTCGTGCAACAAGTCGTCTTAGGGCGTCTACATTGTCACCATTCAGGGCCGACACACAGATGGATTCCGGAATATCACCCAGGATATCCATGCAGTGTTCCAGAGCGTCTTCTTCCACCAGAGACAGTGTATCGGCATCTACCGTGTCGCATTTGTTGATGCAGAGAATCACGTTCCTGACCCCCATCGCTTTTGCCACGCTCAGGTGCTCGGTGGTCATGGGCATCCAGCCCTCATCGGCAGCCACCACGAGCAGCACCAGGTCCAGGCTCCAGACTCCGGCCACCATGTTGCGGATAAAACGCTCATGACCGGGTACATCAATTACGCCGATGGTATTGCCATCATCGTCATTAAAGTGGGCAAAGCCCAAGTCCAGTGTCATGCCCCTGGCTTCTTCATGGCTTCGAGCCGTATTCATGCCGGTCAGGCTTTTAATCAAAGCGGTTTTGCCGTGATCAACATGACCCGCTGTACCAATGATTGCCCTGAGTGTTGCGTCTTTTACTGGATTGTTCACACTGGGTTTCCTGTAGAAAAATAACTCTGAAGCTGTTCTTTCAGACCGCCAAGATCCTGGGGGAGCACTGACGCAATATTGAGTTGAACCCGGTTGTTCCGGATCACACCAATAACAGGAACGGGCATGGCTCTTAATTCGCTTAATACGGTTTTGGCAGGGCGTGCGTCGTTTAGTTCCAGGTTCCAGGAGGGGAAGTGTTCATCGGGAAGGGCGCCACCACCGACGATCATCTGTGATTCAACCAGTTCAAGGTGTTCTTCCATGCCGCTTATAAGGCTCATTGCCCGGTCCCTGATCGTCTCTGGATGGTGGGTGACCCGCTCCGCAAGCCCCATGCCTTCAGGCTGTTTGTTGAGCTTGCGCACCAGCAGTTCTTCCAGCAATGAGTAAACCACCCGTCCAGGGCGCAGAACCCTCATCAGGGGGTTCTTTTCCAGTTGTTGAACCAGTTTCCGCTTGCCACAGACAATACCGGCCTGTGGCCCGCCCATAATTTTGTCACCGGAAAAGCAGACGAGATCGGCACCGGACTTAATGTAGGACGATACCGGGGTTTCTTCAGCGGCAAACCGCTCGGTAGTGAGTCCGGAACCCTGATCGACTGCCAGCAGTACATGGTCGGGTAGCTTTCTGGACAGCTCGTTGATATCAGGCGATTCGGTAAAGCCACGAATCGCAAAATTGGAGGTATGAACCATCAAGACCATGGCGGTATTGTCGGTTACCGCCTCCAGATAGTCGTCAGTCGTCGTTATATTGGTGGTGCCGACCTCAACCAGCTTGGCGCCGGACAGTGCCAGCATGTCAGGAATTCTGAAGCCACCCCCAATCTGAATCTGTTCACCACGGGAGACAATGACTTCTTTCCCGGCAGCCAGCTCATTAAGCATCAGGTAAACAGACGACGCATTGTTATTAACGACCAGCGCATCGTCTGCGCCGGTCAGCTTTGCCAGCAGGTTATCCACAAGCCCTTTACGTTGACCCCGTTTGCCATCGGACAGCTTGATTTCGAGGTTACTCTGCCCCGTATTGACCTGGCTGACTGCTTCCCAGACCGCCGGTTGAATGGGGGAGCGACCCAGGTTGGTATGAACAATAGTGCCAGTGGCATTAATGACTTTCTGGTGCCGTTTTTGTAACAGGCGGCAGCACTGTTGATGAATCCCCTGGTAAATGGTTCGGTTAATGGATTCTGCCTGCGCGTCAGGTTCAGAAAGCACACCGCTGCGCCGGACATCAGCCAGCACTTTGCGAATGGCATCCAACACCATCGGACGACTGAGTTTATGGATATAAGAAGAAAATTCAGGTTCCTGAAGCAGTTGTTCAACCTGGGGGATGCGTGCAAATCCCTTTGATATGGAGTTCATGGCCTACCGTGTGGCGATTCAGGTAAATGCTCTCTTTTTATGCTGGTTTTCTGCGCAATGCTATATCGGTTTGCCGTAACCGGTATGCCTGTGAAAACATGGTTTGAGCTGTGTCAATAAATGGGTTTATTTACCAAACTCTGCGGAGTGCTCCGTCCATAGTGGCATTGCGTAGCGAGGTGGCTGTTCGCTGCTTTCGCCATGTCTATAGCTATTCATTGACGTATTGGGGGATGGCACTTTCGGCTAAACTGCACTGTGCAGTTTCTGGTAAAGTGGAAAACGACCGTTATGCTTTATTATCCTGATGCTGGTGGTGGAGAATTTAATTTAGAATACCCCTTGCAGGATTCCAAACTTGGATGCACCCCGTATGAGTACAACATTACTTATGTAATGCCTGAAATACCTGATGATGCTGGTCATATTATTTTAACGCAGGTGGTTCAGTATGATTTTCTGGTTATCACAACCTACTGTTATCCGTTAGTGTACGATAGGCGTTGCTTGTGCCCAGAGAATCTTCGTGACAAGCTCTATTACTTTTATATTCTGCACGATGAGAAAAATCATTGCCGTGCGATGCATAAACGAAGTAGTCCTAGCTCGTTCCACATGCACTTAGGGGTGGAAAAATGTCTTGCCACTGACCTTTGGAGCCTCTACCACGTTTTGTACTACCTGTTCCTGCCCATAGAATCATTTCAATCTACCAGCGTTGATAACAGCAAGCATAAATCTGCTGATCAGCTTATTTATGCGGTCAGGTATCTGGTAAATCACCCTGAACAGCCAGGCATAAATTTTGAAAACGGTCATTACGCCTTGAGAGATGGTTATAATCCTGATTCAGCCTACTTTCACGGTCCTTATAAATTGATGACAGTCCCGTAAGTTGGCATTACCGCTTAAGGATATGGCACTTTCGGCTAAACTGTACTGCACAGTTTCTGGAAAAGTCGAAAACGACTGCTATGCCTTATTATTCTTATGCTGGTGGTGGAGAAGTAAATTTAGAATACCCCTTGCGGGATTCCAAGCTTGGGTGCACCCCGTATGAGTACAACATTACTTATGTAATACCTGAAATACCTGATGATGCTGGTCATATTATTTTAACGCAGCTGGTCCAATATGATTTTCTGGTTATAACAACTTACTGTCGTCCGGATATATATAATTACCCTTTCGTCCCAAGAAGTTTCTATCATGAACTCATTCGCTTTTGTATTCATCACGATGAGAAAAATCATTGCCTGGCAATGCATAAGCGAAGTAAACCTTTCTCGCACCACGTTCACTATGGACTGGATACAAAATCGGTCACTGAGCTTCGTCGCCTCACCCCATTTTTGTGCTACCTGTTCATGCCCGTAGAATCATTTCGATCTACTGACGTTGATAACAGCAAATATGAATGTGTAGATCAGTTTATTTATTCGGTTGGGTATCTGATAGAGCACTCTGAAGAGCCGGGCATAAATTTCGAAAACGGTCATTATGCCTTGAGAGACGGTTATAATACTGATTCAGTCTACTTTCACGGTCCCTATAAATTAGTAACTGTCCCGGAAAGTGCTGTTTCAATTAATAGTGGAAATGCGGCTGGTTCCCGAAAAAGGAAACTTTCCGAAAGCTCAGATACTTTATCACCACCTCAAAAAAAGAGTCAGAAATGATGCTTCCACTTTGTAGTGAAAACAGAGCCGTCCCGAAACCTGGAGAGGAAAAATAATCCACGGTTGCACATGAGTGCCGGGGGGGGCAGCGATATGTTCTGGTATTCCGCCCTTTTGCGACAGCCTCTTTAGCTGAGGGAGCAGTCACAGGAGATGAACGATACCTGTTGCTTGTCTCTGTTTTTAAATGAAAATTTAGTTTCCAATTCGAAATATTGTTTCAGATCAATACATAAAGACGACAGTCATCGCATTATGTCCACCAACTTAGGAACTGGTCGAAACATCCTTGCAGGCTCCTGATACTTTAAGTCGTTTGCAGGGTTGTGGCATCTGCTGGTCTCCAGAAACAGTTCATACATGAAACTGATATTTTTTGTTAAAGGTTGTTTTTCACGCAGCCTCTGCAAACAGAAAAATAATGGGTGAAATGCCGTGTCAGAAGTTTATGATGTACTAATCATCGGCGGGGGTGCCGGTGGTTTGTCCGCAGGGGTTTACTGTGGACGGGGGAAGATGAAAACGCTGGTGCTCGAGGGGAGTGCCAGAACCGGTGGCCAATGTGCTAAAACCAACGAGCTGGAAAATTATCCCGGTATCGTTGAATCCACTGGCCCGGCTCTGATGGATAAATTCAGAGAGCACTGCGATAAGTTTGGTGTCGAATTTCAGCGTGGTATGGTCAGCGGCCTGAAAATGGCTGAGGATGGCTTCACGAAAGAAGTCACCACCAAAGACGGCACTGTTTATCAGGCTAAGTCTGTTATTGTTGCAACCGGTGCTAATCCGAGAATTCTGGGCATTAAAGGTGAAAGAGAATTCACCGCTAAAGGCGTTGCTTACTGCGCCACCTGTGACGCGGAGTTCTTTGAAGACCTGGATATTATCGTTGTAGGCAGTGGTAACACGGCTGTTGAAGAATCCGTTTTCCTGACTAAATTCGTCAACAGTGTCCGCATGGTCGTACTGCACGACGAAGGCACTATGGATGCCGACCGTACAGCCCAGGAACAGGCGCTGGCTAACGACAAGATCAGCTTCATCTGGAACTCTACCGTTGAAGAAATCTGTGGCGATGAGCTGGTTAACGGGGTTCGCATCAAGAACCTGAAGACCGGTGAGATTACCGAACACGACACCGACGGTGTATTCATGTTTGTTGGCACTGTGCCGAACACTGAATTCCTGGAAGGTGCTGTTGAACTGAATCGAGGCTACATCAAAGTCGACGATAAAATGGCAACCAGCATGCCGGGTGTCTTCGGAGCGGGTGATGTCAACGACAAGTGGCTGAGACAGGTAGTAACCGCTGCCGGAGATGGTGCTGTTGCCGCTGTTGCCGCCGAGCGTTATATCGCCGAAGAAGAACACTGGAGTCATTCGGTTCTGGAAGCGAAAGAAGACCGGCTGGTGGCTTTCTGGAACCCACTGGACAAGCAAAGTCTTGAATTGATGTCGCAGCTGGAAACCCAGGCTGAAGAGCACGGTTTGAAAGTCGTTACCATTGATACTTATAAAAGTAGAAACATTGCAGATCGCTACGAAATTGCCAGTATTCCAACGGTAATTCGTTTCCGGGAAGGTGAAGCTTTAAAACGCGTTGAAACACCTTCTGCGGAAAAATTAGAAGAATTGTTTTAAATAATTAAAAACTGCCTGTTGATAAACAAGTTGATTTTAAATAACCTGCTTGGGGAAATAAAATGATCGAGCTGGGCAAAGAAAACTTCGACAGTGAAATCAAAGAACACCAGGGCGTTGCCATGGTTGATTTCTGGGGCGAAAGCTGTGGAAGGTGTTTAGAATTAATGCCGGATGTTGTAGAGTTGGCAGGTCGCTACGAAAGCGAAATGAAGTTTGCCAAACTCAATATTAAAGGCAACCGCCGTGTAGCTATGGGCCAGGGTGTTATGGGTCTTCCTTCTATCGTTTTCTATAAAGACGGTGAAAAGATTGAACATCTGACCGGTGAAGAGCTGGAAGCTGATCAAATTGAAGAAGCCATCAAGCGTTACATTTAATATTGATGGTTTTTTAAAGGGATTCGTTAGCCATTAATTGTTGTTGGATCAAGTTGATTGTTCATTATTAATGGTTAACTGAATAGGGGTGTTTTCTTTTTTGAAAACGTAATTTAATTTAATCACTTATTACGATTAAGAGGTTTTTTACCATGCTGCAAGGTAAGAAAGTCGTAATACTCGGTGATCGCGACGGCGTACCAGGTCCTGCCATTGAAGAATGTGTAAAGACCGCCGGTGCCGAAGTTGTGTTCAGTACTACCGAGTGTTTCGTCTGAACTTCCGCAGGCGCAATGGATCTTGAAAATCAAAAGCGAGTCAAGGAATTAACCGATAAGCACGGCGCTGAGAACATTGTTGTTGTTCTGGGCGGCGCAGAAGCCGAGGCCTCTGGCCTGGCAGCTGAAACCGTGACTAACGGCGACCCGACTTTTGCAGGACCATTGGCCGGAGTCCAGTTGGGACTTCGAGTACACCATATTGTAGACACAGAGATCAAGGATGAAGTTGACGCTGATGTTTACGAAGAGCAAGTTGGAATGATGGAAATGGTTATGCCGGTTGATGAAATCACCGACGAAGTGGGAGAGTACAGAAATCAATTCTGTAAGTTCCTCTAACCATTGGCCCGGTATTGTGCGATTAACAGTCGTTGCAGTTTCGGGTTCTGCTTTCTTTTAAAGAAAGCGGTCCTTGCAGCAATTATTGATTTCGCACATGACGGGTTGGGTCGTTATATCGACTGGCGTGATTTGAAAGCGTTAGTCGATATAGCCAAATAAACTTTTTTTCAGGAAATAATTCCTGAGGCTGGCTGACGGAGTTTCTGCCGTGGACTTCCCCGTTATTAAGGGAGCAAGTTATATACTTGCCCATACCCCTGATTTTATCCCCTTTGGTTCTAATCAGGTATTTGCGAAAAAAGCTGAAGATCATGAATACCTGTCTGAATTAAAACAAAAACTTCGTCCTTTTAAAGACGTTGTCGCCTATCCGGCTAACCAGTGCTTTATTGGTAACCTGACACCAGAACAACTGGATAACACTGCAAAGCCCTGGTATCAAAATGCAATGGCTGACGCTGAACGTTTTGGACGTTTCGGTGAAATCATGCCCCAGGAAGAGTTTTTTGCTCTTCTAAAACATTCCGATGTTTTTGATCTGGTCAAACTGACCCCCGAATTCATTGAACAGGCTAATAACAGCCTGTCCAGACACCCTCTGCTGAGCCATGTCGTCCTGGACGAAAAGGCGGCCATGGACACCGGAGAAATGCACGCCCTGGTAGAAGCGCATCATGCTGAACCACTGACCATGAATGGTGAACTGGTTGGCTGTGTGAAACAGGCTCACGATCAGGATGAAAACCTCAGCGCCCATATTATTCTTGAAAACCTGAGCGTTAAAGCGTCCGGCGTTCTGGCGGCGCTGCACCTGAAACAGCAGGGCATGGATCTTGCCAAAGTCGATTACATCATCGAATGTTCTGAAGAAGCCTGCGGTGATATTAACCAGCGCGGTGGCGGTAACTTCGCCAAGTCAATTGGTGAGCTGGCTGGCTGTGAAGCGGCTACCGGCAGTGACCTGCGTGGATTCTGTGCGGCGCCTGCCCACGCTATTGTTCATGCGGCGGCCCTGGTTAAATCCGGCGTATTTAAAAATGTCATGGTTGTCGCGGGTGGCGCTGTCGCTAAACTGGCGATGAATGGCCGTGACCACCTGAAGAAAGACGTTCCGGTTCTGGAAGACGCTCTGGCTGGTTTTGCCACCATCATCAGCGAAAACGACGGTGTTAGCCCAATTGTGAACACTGACATCGTTGGTCGCCATACCATTGGCACCGGTTCTTCCCCGCAGGCAGTTGTCACCAGTCTGGTATCTGCGCCACTGAAGCGGGTTGGTATGTCCATTCCTGAAGTGGACCGCTTCTCAACCGAAATGCAGAACGCTGAAATCACCAAGCCTGCCGGTGCCGGTGATGTGCCTGAAGCTAACTACAAAATGATTGCGGCGCTGGCGGTTAAAGAAGGCCACCTGGAGCGCAAACAGCTGATGGAGTTTGTTAAGCAGCACGGCATTCCCGGCTATGCCCTGACTCAGGGGCATATTCCATCTGGCGTTCCTTACCTGGGACACGGTCGTGACGCCATTCTGAACGGCGACATCAATAACTTTATGGTAGTGGGCAAGGGCAGTCTGTTCCTGGGTCGTATGACCAACCAGTTTGACGGTATCTCCACCCTGATCGAGAAAAACCGTGGTATTGCCAAAGACACCGGTTTTGACGGTACAGAGGCTCGTACACTGGTGGCTGAGGCCATGAAAGACGTCGCTGAACGTCTTCTGGAAAAAGCTGAACAGAAAGCTGAGCAGGAGTAAACGTCATGGCTTCTACTCAATTGAATGAAGCTCTGGCCTCTGCCTTCACTGATATGGCTGATGGCCTGGTCAGTGGCAGCTTCGGTCGTAAAAAGCGTATTGGCCTGACCTTGGCCGACAGTGAACACGGTTCTGAGGAACTGGTTCGTGCCGCACGACTGGCGGCAAAACAGTACGCTGATATTGAGCCAGTGCTGATTGGCGACGCAGAAGAGAATGAGTTTGAGCAGCATCCGGCTTCCGGTCTGCACGAATGCCATGAAGTGATGGAGCAGTTGCTGGACAGTGGCGGCATTGATGCCTGTGTCACCCTGCACTACAGCTTCCCGCTGGGTGTCAGCACTGTGGGCAAGGTCATCACTCCGGCGGTGGGTCGGGAGATGATTCTGGCGACCACCACTGGCACCAGCGACACCGTTCGCAATAGCGCCATGGTGAAAAACACCCTGGCCGGTATTGCCATGGCAAAGGCGACAGGGATCGCGGAACCGACCGTTGGCATTCTGAACATTGATGGGGCCGCCCCGGTAGAAAGGGCGCTGCGTCAACTGATGGACAACGGTTACCCCATGCAGTTTACCGAATCAGCCCGTGCTGATGGTGGCGCACTGATGCGTGGTAACGATCTGTTGCAGGGTGTACCCGATGTCATGGTGGCGGACAGCCTGACCGGCAACCTGATGATGAAGGTGTTTTCTTCTTTCACCACGGGTGGCAGCTATGAAGCGCTGGGTTACGGCTATGGTCCGGGTCTGGGCGAAGAAGCGGAACGACTGGTAGGCATTATTTCCAGAGCTTCCGGTGCGCCGGTGATCGCGGGTGCTATCAGGCTGATGGCAGACTGTGCTGAAGGTGAACTGCTGGACGTCTATCGTCGTGAGTTGGATCAGGCCAGAGAGTGTGGTCTGGACGAGATTCTTGACGGGCTCAAGCCCAGGGCTGCCGCTGCCGCGACTGAAACAGTCGCTGCGCCCCCTGAAAAAACCACCGATGAAGACATCAATGGCATTGATATTCTCGATATCGAAACCGCCAGAGATGCTCTGTGGACTAAAAAGATTTTCGCCCGTACCGGTATGGGTTGCACCGGCCCCGTCATTATGGTGGCTCGTGAAGACCTTGAAGCCGCGTCCGGGGTATTAAAAGAATCAGGATTTATTGCCTGAGGGCAGGGGTTTTGCCCCGCCCGATGACGATCTTTTAGGAGAAGAAAATGAAACTGGAAGTTGGAAATATACACGTCAGGGAGCTGGCCTTTGGTCAGGGTACTTCCCTGGCCGCTGGCAAGGTCCAGATCGACCGGGAAGAGCTGACTGGCTTTATCCGTGAACTGGATCACCGCATCAGCGAAGTCAGGCTGGATATCGCCCTGCCAGGCGACAAGACCCGCATCATGCCTGTTAAGGACGTGATTGAGCCACGGGTTAAGGTAGAAGGCACTGGCACAATGTTCCCCGGCCGCAATCCGGGTGATGAAGCCATGGTAGGTGAAGGTCGCACCCATGTTCTGAAGGGTATGGCAGTTGTTACTACCGGTAAGGTAGTGGGCTTTCAGGAAGGCATCATCGACATGAGTGGTCCTGGCGCGGAGTACACACCGTTCTCCAAAACCCAGAACCTGGTCATCACCTGTGAAGTAGACGACAGCTGCAACCAGTACGACCATGAAGCGATCCTGCGTCGTGTGGGTATCGAAACCACTAACCTGATTGGTCAGCTGGCTAAAGACGCAACTGCCGACGAAACTCGTACCTACGAAACCAAGCCTCTGCTGGAACAGGCTCAGGAATTCCCTGGTCTGCCAAAAGTTGGCTACATCTACATGTTGCAGAGTCAGGGTCTGTTGCACGACACCTACCTGTACGGTGTGGACGTGAAGAACATCCTGCCCACCCTGCTGTACCCGACTGAAGTGATGGATGGTGCCATCATGAGCGGAAACTGTGTTTCTGCCTGTGACAAGAACCCAAGCATCGTTCACCAGAACAGCCCGGTTATCCATGAGCTGTATGAGCATCACGGCACTAAGTACAACTTTATGGGTGCCATCGTCACCAACGAAAACGTGACTCTGGCTGATAAGGAACGTTCTTCCAACTATGTTGCCAAGCTGGCGGTACAGATGGGTCTGGACGCTGTGATCATCAGTGAAGAAGGTTTTGGTAACCCGGACGCTGACCTGGTGATGAACTGTCGCAAGCTGGAAGAAGCCGGTATCAAGACCGTTCTGCTGACTGACGAATACGCTGGCCAGAAAGGTGAGTCCCAGTCTCTGGCTGACTCCACGCCAAAAGGCGACGCCGTTGTCACCAACGGTAACGCTAACCACGTTGTTACCTTGCCAGCGATGGAAAAAGTGATTGGTCACGATCATTACGCTGACTGGCTGGCAGGCGGTACTGAAGGCAGTCTGGCAAAAGACGGCTCCATTACCACTGAAATTCAGGCGATCACTGGCGCTACTAACGAGCTGGGCTTTCACAACCTGACAGCCATGGCGGGTTGATACCTGCGGTCATCTGAACGCATAAGCGACGAAAAGATTTTATAAAACGAGAACAGATCATGACTATCAAGATTGTTCATTACATTAACCAGTTCTTCGGACAGAAGGGCGGCGAAGAAGCCGCTAACCATCCGATTGAGCTGGTAGCCGGTCCTGTCGGGCCCGGTACCGCACTGAGTGCTGCCCTGAAGGGCAAGGCGGAGATCGTTAACACCATCATCTGTGGTGACTCCTACTTCAACGAGAACGAAGGGATTGCCTGCATGGGCATCCGCGAAATTCTTGAAGACATCAAGCCCGACCTGCTGGTGGCTGGCCCTGCGTTCAACGCCGGTCGTTACGGTATGGCTTGCGGCAAGGTGGGTGAAGTGGCTGTAGAGATGGGCATTCCGACCATCTCTGGCATGTACCCTGAAAACCCGGGCTACGAGCTGTATCGCAATTTCTCTTACATGGTTGAAACCAGCAACAGTGCCGCCGGTATGCGTAAAGCCATGCCAGCCATGGCTAAGCTGATCACTTCTTTTATTGAGAAAGAAGGCCAGCTGGGCAGCCCTGAAGAAGAAGGTTACATGCCTCGCGGTCTGCGGGTGAACTTCTTTGCTGAAGAGCGTGGTGCGAAGCGTGCGGTGAACATGCTGATCGCCAAGCTGGAAGGCAGCGAGTTCAAGACTGAGTACCCAATGCCTGTGTTTGACCGGGTTGAGCCTCAGCCTGCGGTGACCTCAATGAGCACTGCTACCATTGCCCTGGTGACGTCTGGCGGCGTGGTTCCCAAGACCAACCCTGACCATATTGAGTCTTCCAGTGCGTCCAAGTACGGTGAGTACAGCATTGAAGGTCTGGAGTGCCTGTGTGAAGCCTCACACGAAACCGCCCACGGTGGTTACGACCCGGTGGCCTGTAACCAGAGCCCTGACCGTGTTCTGCCGGTAGACGTGCTGCGTGACATGGAGCGTGAAGGTCGCATCGGCAAACTGCACGACAAGTTCTACAGTACGGTTGGTAATGGTACCTCGGTTGCCAACTCCAAGGCATACGGTGCCGAGATCGCCATGCACCTGCAAAAGGCCGGGGTAACCGCCGCCATCCTCACCTCCACCTGAGGAACCTGTACGCGTTGCGGTGCAACGCTCGTTAAAGAAATCGAAAAGGTTATGCCTGTCGTACACATTGCTACTGTTGTGCCTATCTCCAAGACGGTAGGTGCTAACCGGATTGTTCCTGCGGTAGCGATTCCTCACCCTCTGGGTGATCCAAAGCTGGACGCGGCTGAAGAGAAGCAGCTGAGAAGAACCCTGGTAGAAAAGGCGCTGACTGCCCTGTCTACTGAGGTTGAAGACCAGACGGTCTTCTGATTCATGTAGAAAAATTCTGTCGTTTACCTGTTCAGGCCGGGTGTCAGGATGGGTAAGCGACAGATTTATACTGACTTTTTACTTCAGACGCTGCTTACTTCACATCACTATAAAAAAGTTTCCGGGCTATTTATGAGACCCGTTGACCTGACCGCACTCCATGAATATCGCTAGTTGTCAAATACCCTGATTCACGATTGCAACCTGAAGAATCCAGAAGAAAAAGGACGTAACAGGAAATATGCTTTTATATAGCCTCGACCTTATCGGAACCGCAGCCTTCGCTTTAACCGGGCTGTTGATTGCCTGCCGAAATAAAATGGATTTTTCCCGGGCCTGCGTTCTGGCTTTTGCCACCGCAGTAGGGGGAGGCACATTACGTGACCTGTTGCTTAGTTTTAATTTTAACAGTGTGTTCTGGATAGACGACTCTGCTTATCTGGTGGTGATTCTTCTGTGTGTGTCAGTTGGACAGATGCTGACGAAGCTCAGAAGAGGTTCAGGGATGGCTCTGCAACTGATGGATGCGGTGGGTTTTGCCGCGCTGGTAACTGTTGGGGCTGCTATTGCGTCTCAGGCGACCGGTTCTCCCATCGTTACTGCATTGATGGGCATTGTAAATGCCTCAGGAAGTGTTGCCATAAGGAATCTGCTATCAGGCGCTTCGTTCAGGGCGCTGATTAAAACCTGCTATATTGCGGTGGCCTGCCTGGGGGGGCTGGTTTTCGTTAGTGGTCAGTGGTTGTCCTTACCGGCACACCTTGTGATGGCGTTAACCTTTATTGCCACGCTGACCCTGCGAGTGGTGGCTATGTGTGGGACAAGACAAAGCCTTGCCTGACAAGGAAAACCCACTCAGTGCGAACGGTATGGGTATTAGCGCTTGGTTGCTTGGTTGCACTAAGCAATTTTTTTTATGGCTAACCCCTAATGATTGTCTTTGAATTCACCAGTCTCGATAAGGTAGTAGAATTCATTGTCAAGATATATGCCCTGCATATCTTCAGATTTATTAGCGAAGTTATACAGATTGACGAAATCAGACACCTCATAGCCTTCCAACATTTTCGAGGTTAACTGGTTTGCTTCAGGGTGTTGGTAGAGTGAATCTGGAATATCACCGGCTTTCTGCAAGTAATAGTTGATACCATTAACGCGGATCGTAAAGCTCGAATTAGCATGGTGAACCGGGGCAGTGATAGAAAACCCTCTCGGAGTCATCCACCCGCTGGCAGACTGATGAGAGGTAGTCGGTACTGTCGTTGAAGTTGAAGGCTGGTTATTTTCTGGTTCGCTAAGCTTCCAGTAAGTTTTTTTAACTTTTCCCTGACTTGTATCCGTGATGAATTCGGGAGCCGGAGCTTCTTCAAATTGGGGGTTTTTTGAAAGAATTCTTCTAACCTGGGCAGCTAAACTGATTGCATTCTTAACTCCATTCGCTTTGAGCTGCTCACATATTTCACCAGTTTCCATAATCCTACCAGGAGGATTGTTCAGAAAATTATAAATGTGCCTTTCTTTAGTTTTAGCTCTGTGTTCTATTTCTACAACATGCCAAAGACCAGTACCCTTAGTACCCTTAGTTTTCTTAAAATCATCGTACCTGCTTAGCACAACAGACACCCGGTTTGTTACATCCTTTACATTTTCTGTTAAGTCAGGTCTATTCGTTTGAATCCATTTAGTTATTTCATGATAGGTCATCCCCCTGTTACCATTATCCTCAAAGGCATCTATAATCCCATCTCTGTAAGCAAATCTGCTTTGACGCTTAACAGGCTGATCCGCTGGGTAAGCTTCTGTTTCAGATGATCGCTTTAACCCTGAAGTAGAACTGCCTTCTGTAATCGTCAAAGGCTTGCCAGACAGTGTGGCTTCCGGAGTAACAACAGGTTCTTCCGTTGCAGTATTTCTTACACTCAGAGCAGGGAGTGCTGGTTTGGTAATATCCATTTTCCGGTTAAAACTCCATTCTTTAAACAGTTATCTGAATGGTTTGACTGCTTTTTTCCTCAAAGTTCAGTTATGTCAGCGAAACTGACGGTTTTTGTTACTGAATCTGTACGACTCAAAAACACCCCATAACCCCGGAAATGCCAACTGAGTCTGAATATTTTTTTGATCTGGCTCAATTCTGGCTTAACCTGGTTGTAAATAATCAGGTTTTTGCGGAAAGCCCTTATGTGAAACAAAAGTGATAAGTAGAACAATGCAGTCACTCTTCGGAAGCAGATAGGGTCTGGTGGCCCTCTCGGTCTTCAAAACCGATGTGAGCTGAGAAAGCTCTGGCAGGTTCGATTCCTGCCTCTTCCGCCAAATTTCCTGCTTCGGCCCGTTTTGTGGTCGTTCTCTTTTCTCCGGGTTTAATTCTGTTGGAATCATTATGTCTTCAGAGCAGACTCACGCAATAGATTTGCTGAAAACCGTCGAATATGGGGGCTGTTCAGCCAAACTCTCACCCACTGAACTGGCTGGCATTCTTGATAAACTGAATTTCCCGGGTCATCCCGATCTGCTGGTGGATATCAGCACCCACGATGACGCGGGTGTCTATCGTATCAATGATGAAACCGCCCTGATTTTTACCACCGATTTTTTCCCGCCAGTATGCAGTGATCCCCAGGAGTTTGGGGAAATCGCAGCAGCCAATGCGCTTAGTGATGTTTTTGCCATGGGGGGAAAAGCCCTGATGGTATTGAACCTGATGATGTATTCCACCCAGGAGCTGCCTGTTGACGGGTTTGCCCAGATTCTCAAGGGTGGATATAACAAGGTGGCGGAAGCGGGCGCTCTGGTGGTGGGTGGTCATACCATTGAAGATCACCCGCCCAAGTTTGGACTGGCCGCTATTGGCATCGTTCATCCGGACCAGCTTGTCAGTAACAGCGCTGCCAGACCGGGTGACAAACTGATCCTGACCAAGCCCATTGGTGTCGGTGCGCTGATTTCCGGTCACCGGGAAAAGTTGTGCAGCGATAAGGCCTACCGGCAGGCTGTTGAGCAAATGAAAATCCTGAACAAAGCCGGTGCTGAGATCATGGTGAAATACAACACTCGTTGTGCGACAGATGTCACTGGTTTTGGCCTGCTTGGTCATGCCCGGGAAGTCGCCAGGGGCAGTGATGTTACTTTACGTATTGATACCAGCTGTCTGCCTCTTCTTGATGAAGCGTATGAGCTGTTTGATGAAGGCTGTATTCCCGGCGCGGCATTCCGCAACCTGCAGTACATTGGTGACGACGCCCGGTTCAGATCAGGTCTGGACTATAACCTGAAAATGCTGACCTGCGATGCCCAGACATCCGGCGGCCTGTTAATCTGCGCACCGGCAGAGGCCGCAGACGATATGCTCCATGAGTTGCTGGCAGCGGGGCATAAGCAGGCCAGCATAATAGGAGAGGTATTGCCAGAGAGCGGTGTCTCTTTGGTTATTGACTGATCTGAATCCTGCTCATCAAAAGCCTGTAGCAATGTAAAAAACTACAGGCTTTAGGGAAGTCGCGGTTAAGAAACTTACCCCCCCCCTCCACCACAACCTGATTCACCCGATCCGGAATCCCCGGCGTGGGTGCAGTAAGGTCTATGCCGGAGCGACCGTTGTTTCGGCTGGCAGTAATCATGCACTCAAGTAACTGAAAAAACTGAGCCTTAAGTTCAGGCGATGCCCGGATTTTCTGAAGACCGTGAAGCAGACGAGGAATGTCGTCCCTGAACTCAGGGTTGAAAGTGATGGCAGAGATTTCTAATTACATACATGGTCTATGCTCTACAAGCTCACTTGAAGAAATAGCTGCTTGTGGCGCCATGACTGTACAAAATGAGTGAAAATAAGATTATAAAAATTTGAGAATCCTTGTATTGCTTTAATCAACAAGAGAAACCAAGATGCGAATATATTCCATTTGTCTTTTGTTCATACTTTTTTTTCCCAGAACTCTCTTAGCCGGTAATCTGGAAAATCCACTACTTCCTTCTATGGAAAATCTTCCTCCAAAAATGAACGGGGCTTATTTTTCTGCCAGGCAAATGCCGATGTATCCAAAATTGCTTCATAATGATCATGATGATGTTGACAGGCCGGTCAACGAAAGTAAGCCTGAGAAGCACACTGACGATTTTGATGATGATCTGGATTTTTATTTTGGAACAGATCCTGAAGAGGAAACTGCCTCCCCCCTTCGCAAGAATTCCTCCGAAGATGAGAACGGATATAAGGTAGTTGAATTAGAATGGAATGAAATATTAAAAAAATACGTCGCTGTTCTAACAAACCTCCTACCGGTAATTCTCAAAACATATAATAAAACCCCTGTTAATGACAGCCTTAATTTTGAAACAGATCCTGAGTTTACAGAACCAGACGTAAAATCTATTTACGTCTCCCTGCCCGTAAGATCATCCTCTGAAAATAGTTATCCAGTAAAGCGAACGGGTGAATCCGACGATGAAGAAAGTTCTGATAGTCCATCCAATTCAAAAGAGCCAGACAACGACGATTCTGAGGACATAATACCTTCTAAGCAACCCCGTGTTTCGAGTCATTCAGAATATCATTTAAAAACCGTGCCGATAAAATCGGATGACAACGACCGCCACTTTTTGAGGATAGGGCCCAGCGATTGCCTTAACTCATGCAATCTGACAGAACAGGGAGCAAAAGAGCTGCAGGCTGACAATCCTGAACTATTTGCAACAACAGAAGATGCCAGAGCAGCCTTTCAGGCATTAACAGAGCATGATTTTAAAGAAACTACGCACACCGTGGAATATCAGGCGATAGCAAGATTAATTTCAAAGTACCAAGATAAACCAGTTGCTGAGCTGATGAAAAAGTATCCAGAAAAGTTTCAGACAATGAAAATGAAAGATGCCTGGAGAGCTATTGATAACTACAATAGTACAATTGAAGAAATATGGAGTGGGGGGCAGATGCCGTCAAAAGAACGAGATGAAGTTCTGGAAGAATTTATTTCAGATCAAAAGCAAAACCCTGTTAACCAACAAATTTTATCCAGCACTGCTTATACCCTGGATGTCGTTTTTGCTTATTCTATCGATGATAGTATAGAGTTTTTCACATATGTCGCCCCCACACTCTTTATTCACTTAGATCCCCAAAAAGCAGATAATACTGAACTACTGATTATTTGTAACAGAAATTATGAAGGCATGGAAATGTATAGGTTAACGAAATGGGGAGCTCTTAAACTGCACGAAATAAATCCTGATCTTTTTCCGACAGCTGATTTTGCTTCTTCGGTTTTTTGTGTATTATTTGGGCGAGAATGTCCTAATGTCTATGATGTTGACACTCTTCAATATCAGGCCATTGCAGAACTTGTTGATGAATATATTAGTAAAGGTAGTATAGAAAACATTATCGTAGAAGAGGACTTTTGGCATATAGAACTTTATATTGAGAGAATTCCATACAAAATGTTTAGTAACAACTATTTTGCTTTTGATAAAGATAAAGATAAAGATAGTAAGGCATTTTCTGTATCAAAATCAAGTTGGGAAAAATACAATCAGCACTGCCAGGGGGGCAATTAAAAGCATTCTGGAGGCATCTTATCCGGTGCTTTCCTGTATTTACCCCACTTACCATTAGCTCTTAAAGTTCTAAGGTTTAGCAGGTTCAGCACCTGATCCGTTCGGTAGATAACCAAAACTCATTTGCCTTTTGGAAAATACTATGACTCCAGGGATGGCTCACAAGCTGCTCGCTTAGGGAAGCAGCAGAACATAATATACCGCTGTTGGCTTTTGGCGGTTGGCTGTATGAGCAGCTAATAGCCAAAAGCCAACAGCCAAAAGCCCGGTAAGTTATTGAATGCTGCGCCCCTTAGAATGTGGACGTATTTTTTAATGTACAGGCGAACAAACCAGCTAACCAGTTTGGGAACTTGATAGAAGTCTGAAAAAAAGGTTTATTACCAGGGCGGACTGAGGAATCAATAACTTATTGGACGACCGTAAAGTTAACATTCTTGTCTGATTAGTTAAAAATTGGTCTTCGCATGAGTATAGCCGCTCTAAGGGAAGCAGCAGAACATAATATACCGCTGTTGGCTTTTGGCGGTTGGCTGTATGAGCAGCTAATAGCCAAAAGCCAACAGCCAAAAGCCCGGTAAGTTATTGAATGCTGCGCCCCTAAATATAGACGTCAGCGGTTATATAATAATCCGTGATATAGTAAATCAGTGTTCGGCAACCTCCACTGAAACGGGTTTTATATTGGAAGAGACTATCTGTTGACAACTGTCTTACAACTTCATGCTAGTTGTTCGAAGGTTACTACTGTAAAGTAGAAAATGTGACCTTTTTAGAAGCAATTTATTTGCAATATAGAAGGACATAATACATACAGAAATACTGATGGTGTCGTATTTATGAAGCGTATCAGATGAATGTATGTTTGAGTATGGCAGCAGTATTCAGAGGACTTATAGCATGGCCATTTTTCCCAAAAACAAAATACTGGCACTGGCCGCAGGCTGTCTTATCTCAACGGTGATGATGGCTGCACCAGTGCCTGAAGGCGAACAAAATTCTGGTAAGCAAAAGGCTTCCAGTGAGCAGAACGCCTCTTATGCTTCAGCCAGGCCAGAGGTTGAGGCATTCATCAAGGATCTGGTCAAGAACGAAAAATTCTCCAGACAAGAAGTGGAATCCGTACTGGGTAAGGCTAAGAAGTCTGACCGGGTACTGGAGCTGATTAGTCGTCCGGCTGAAAAAAAGCTGGAATGGAAAGATTACCGTAAGATCTTTATGACCGATCAGCGTGTTAATGAAGGCGTCGATTTCTGGCAGACTCATGCCGAAACCCTGGCAAAGGCTGAGAAAGAGTACGGTGTTCCTGCGTCGATAATTGTTGCGATTATTGGCGTAGAAACCTATTACGGTCGCCTGACTGGCGGCTTTAAAGTGCTGGATGCACTGTCCACGCTGAGCTTTGACTACCCACCGCGCAGTAAATTTTTTACCCAACAGTTGAAAGAGTTCCTGATCCTTGTGCGTGAGCAGAAGCTTGACCCCCATGAACTGACTGGCTCTTATGCCGGTGCCATGGGGATTCCACAGTTTATGCCATCCAGCTACAGGGCTTATGCCGTAGATTTTACCGGTGACGGTCAGTCCAATATCTGGCAGCACGAAGAAGACGCCATTGCCAGTGTCGGCAATTACCTGAAAGAAAATGGCTGGAGAGCGGGTAAACCCATTGCCAGTAAGGCCAGGGTTCAGGGGACTAAATATGAGCAGGCTATTGGTAAAAGCGTAAAACCCGCTAAAACCCTGAAGCAGCTGGAGACTTCCGGCTGGAAGCCTGTCAACGTGTTACCCTCTGCCACCAGGGCGGCTGCCATGTCGTTTGAAGGTGAAAAAGGCACTGAATATTGGCTGGGAATGGAGAATTTCCGGGTCATCACCACGTATAATCGCAGCAAGCTTTATGCGATGGCGGTTCACCAGTTGGCAAAAGAAGTCAGTACTGGCTATAAAACTGCGGTACAAAATAAAAAAACACAAGCCACTGTGGCGAATAAGTCCTGAAGAGAAAATTAATGCGGTTTATGCATTCCACCACTACCTTTAGCGCAGCTTCTCTTAGCTCAAGTTTTAGCGCAACAAGCTTTAGACAGGCCGGTATCGCTGGCCTGATGACTCTATTACTGACGGGTTGTGCCGGGGTCGCCCAGAAAGATGGAGCGCCTGCTAACCCCAGGGATGTCAGCAATATTCCCGATGCGATTCCGGAGGTACATCAGGGAGCCATTAAAAACACCCCATACACCCATAATGGCATTGTGTATGAACCTATGGTCTCAGCCAATGAATACTCGGAAGAGGGTATTGCCTCCTGGTATGGCACCAAGTTTCATGGCAAGCAGACGGCAAATGGAGAAGTCTACGACCTGTATGGCATGACGGCTGCCCATAAGACTCTGCCTTTGCCGTCCTACGTTAAAGTGACGAACAAGGCGAATAACCGTTCAGCGGTTTTGCGGGTGAATGACCGGGGACCTTTTGTTGGAGACCGGATTATCGACCTTTCTTATGCGGCGGCACAAAAGCTGGGCTTTGCCGATGAAGGCATTACCGAGGTTCTGGTTGAAGGTATTGATGTTGGGGCTTTTGCTGCGGCTGGCATTGAAGGCGAGCACCAGGAAGTGTTTTTGCAGATGGCGGCCTTTAGCAATTACCATTATGCCCAGATAATGCGGCGGAAGCTGTCAGCTTCCACCGACGCTCCGGTCAAGGTTGTTAAAAATGACAGTGACGATAACCCCCTTTACAGGGTAAGGATTGGCCCGGTACAGACCCCGGACCATATGGAATATCTGCTGGATGTGCTTGAAGCCGGACAGTTTGATCCACCGTATCTGGTTTACGAAACTGTTGCACAATAACCTATTACTTTTAACTGGCAGGCGTGATTATAATATCCCGCTATTTAATTTTTCAGAGCTGTTTCTTAATGAGTAAAAGAAAACACCCTGTCCGGCGTCTGGCCGGGCTGGTCACGATGATGTTTTGTCTGGGGACGGGTATTGCCCAGGCTCAGGCTTCCGCATTTATTCCTGCAGCCCCGAAACTGGCCTCCGAAAGCTATATCCTGATGGATGCCGACAGTGGTGAAATCCTGGCTGCCGAGAAAATCGACGAGCCAATGCACCCGGCCAGTCTGACCAAAATGATGACTGCCTATATTGGTGAAGCTGAAGTGGCTGAAGGCAATATTGGTCGCCAGGATAAGGTTCTGGTGAGTGAAAAAGCCTGGCGCATGGGTGGCTCAACCATGTTTATCGAAGTGGGTGACCGGGTTCCGGTGGAAGAGTTGCTGAAAGGTATCATCATTGTGTCCGGTAACGATGCCAGCGTGGCACTGGCTGAACACATCGCTGGCAGCGAAGAGGGTTTTGCCCAGATGATGAACGGCACGGCTCGCAAGCTTGGAATGGTGAACACTCATTATGTGAACTCTTCCGGCTGGCCAGCGGAGGATCATTACTCAACAGCCCGTGACCTGGCGATTCTGTCCAGGCACATTATTCAGGATTACCCGGAAGATTATGCTCTGTATGCCCAGAAGTATTATCAGTACGGTGTGAACAAGCGTACTGGTGAACCTCTGCGTCGTCAGGCGAACCGTAACCGTCTGCTGTGGACCAACCCGAGTGTGGACGGTCTGAAAACCGGCCACATTGAGGCAACCGGCTATCATCTGGCAGCCACTGCACATCGCGACGGTCGTCGTATGATCACCGTTATCATGGGGGCTGACAGCGAGAAGCAGCGAGCAGAAGAAGCCCAGAAACTGCTGACTTATGGTTTCCGCTTCTTCGAAAACGTCGATATCAAGCGTGGCGGTCAGCCGCTGGAGTCTGTGCGTATCTGGAAAGGTGCTGACGATGCAGTGAACGTCATGGTCGAGAAAGACCTGGTTGTGACTGTACCTCGTGGCACAGGCAAAGAACTGACCGCAGTGATGAAACTGGACTCTGCTATCGAAGCCCCGATTACCCGTGGTCAGCAACTGGGTAGCCTGAAGGTGATGCGCGGCGAAGAAGTCGTGAAAGAAGTGCCGCTGCTGGCACAGCGTTCGGTCGAGCGTGGCAGTATCTTCAAGGTCATCTGGGATAGCGTCGTAATGTTTTTTAGCAGCCTGTTTTAAGCAGCGCTGCCGGCTGTAATGAAGCCCTTTCTCTCTAGGGGCTTCATCATTTGTTTAGAGTTTTGTGAAAAGTAATGGCTGAACAGCAACCCCAACCCCCTAAAATTGAATTCCCCTGTGACTATGAAATCCGCATTATGGGCAATGCCGCTCCGGATTTTAAAGATGTCTGTGTTGAAATTATTAAAAAGCACGTGGCGGACTTTGATGGTAACTGTCGTGTTAAACCAAGCCGTGCCGGTAACTTTGAGTCTGTGATGGTGAAAATTGTTGCCACCGGCGAAGACCAGTTGCGAGCTATATTTGCAGATCTGAAAGCAACCGGTCGGGTAAAAATGGTGCTTTAATGTTAGTGGCTGAGGGGGAAGCTGACATTATGGATGCTCAGGCGTTGCCACTGACTGTCAGAATGCTTGGCAGGCAGGCTTATCAGCCTGTCTGGCAGGCTATGAAAACATTTACTGAAACCCGGAACGAAACCACCATTGATGAGCTCTGGTTTGTAGAGCATGATCCGGTGTTTACTCAGGGGCAGGCCGGTAAAGCAGAACATGTTCTGAATCCCGGCACTATTCCAGTGGTTCAGGTTGACCGGGGCGGACAGGTCACTTATCACGGACCGGGGCAACTGGTCGTCTATCTTCTATTGGACGTTAAACGTTCACAGAAAGGCCCAAGAGCCATTGTTTCAGGGATAGAACAGGCGATTATCAACGTTCTTCAGGCCTATGGGGTTGAAGCCTGCGCCCGGCCAGAAGCTCCGGGGGTGTATATTCAGGGGGCTAAAATAGCGGCTCTGGGGCTTCGATTCCGTAAACAGCGGTCTTACCATGGGTTAAGCTTTAACCTTGATATGGATCTTGAGCCTTTCAGCCGGATAAATCCCTGTGGCTACGAAGGGTTGGAAGTGACTCAGCTGGCTGATTACGTTGAGCACCTAGACAAACAGGACGTCACCGGCAAGCTATTGCTCAGCCTTATGGAAGCGCTGGGGTACAGCCGTATAGAAAAAACAGATCAGCGACTGCCCTGAGTTTGAACGAATAAAATTAATCTGGAGTGGGAAATGTCAGGTCATACATCATCAACAGACAGCGGGCTGATTCCTACAGTACAGGTTGAGCCTGCAGTCAAAGTAGAAAGCGGTACCAAGTTTGTTAACGATCATGGTATCACTGCCATCAAAAACGGTATTAAAGCCAGTCATCACGATCCGGCACCGGTGATGCGTAAACCGGAATGGTTACGTATCAAGGCGCAATACGGCACTGAATTTAAAAAAGTAAAAAGCACTGTTCACAAGCACAAGCTCAGCACCGTGTGTGAAGAAGCCATGTGTCCGAACATTAATGAGTGCTGGAGTTCCGGTACGGCGACCATCATGCTGATGGGGGATGTCTGCACCCGGGCCTGCAAGTTTTGTGCAGTGAATACCGGCAACCCTAAAGGCTGGCTCGATAAAGATGAGCCGGAACATACCGCCAACAGCGTTAAGCTGATGAACCTGAAATACCTGGTACTGACCTCGGTTAACCGGGATGACCTGGAAGACGGGGGCGCAGGCCATTATGCGGAAGTGGTGCGCAGGGTCAAAGCTGAAAATCCGGCCACCGATGTCGAAGTGCTGACACCGGATTTTATGGGGGTGATGGCTGACGTTGAGAAAGTGCTGGATAGCGGTATCTCAGTGTTTGCCCAGAACGTCGAAACGGTTAAACGCCTTACCCACCCGGTTCGTGATCCAAGAGCCAGCTACGAACAGACGCTTGCGGTGCTTGAGCACGCCAAGCGCTACCGTCCTGATATTCTTACCAAAACCAGCCTGATGCTGGGGCTGGGCGAGACCGATGAGGAAATTGGCGCGACCATGGATGATCTGCGGGCAATTGGCGTGGATATTATTACCTTCGGCCAGTATTTACAGCCCACCAAAAATCATTTGCCCATTGAGCGTTATGTCACACCGGAACAGTTTGAACAGTACCGTCAGTGGGGGCTGGAAAAAGGCTTTCTGGAGGTGGTTTCGGGTGCGCTGGTACGCTCAAGCTATCGTGCTGAACAGGTGTTGCAGAAGAACAACGTTGGATTATGACGGGTTACTATAGATCGAGTGGTCGCCAATTGTCTTCGTTATCTAGTGGTTGTGAGGATACTTTGTGTAGAGTTACAGCAGAGAAATTTAATTCGGCAAGACGAAGATCACTCATGGCTTGATCTTCGTCTGTAATAGTACCTGGAAGGTAGGCTCGAAACTCCGGCATAATTGCCCCACTACTCGAAGTAATAAGAGAACGTGGGGAACTCAGTAAAGAAACTAATTGCATGTGTCTTTGCGAAGATTCTCCGTTCATCATATTCAGAAAGCTTTCTAGTTCAGGCTGCTGAGGGTTTTCCTGACTGTGGTGTAAGTGGAACCTAATGCGCCATTCACTCGGTGATTCGCTGTTTGAGTGAGGCTGGCCAGTGGCTAACTGGACAGCGTTGTCTGATAATGACGCTTCCTGGCTGCTGTTTTCGCCGTCCCTGAACAAGGATGAACAGCTTGGTAGCCATTGTGGCCATTGTGGCCATTGTGGCCATCGGGAATACTGTGTTCGTCCATAGATTTGTTGTTTACCTAAACGGTGGAGAATATTTGGCAACAGCTGATAAGAATTATTATCTACTTCGATTGTCTCTGTTATGCCGGACGGTAATGTTTTTACGGGAGTAAGTACGTAGTCCTCTTCTTCTCCGGAGTTGGTTGAGAATCTACCTCTTATTGATAGTGGCTCCGGTGTTGATAAATAACTTTCCAGGAAAATGGATCCAGACAAAGGATTTTGTGTCCGGGTAGCCACATGACCAGATTTGCCCATTCCAAATGAGAAATCCTCTCTATCCTGCAGGATATTTTGTGAGCGCACATAAAAGACAGAGGTATTACCTGCAATGGTTATCTGCATCTTGTAAAAATACTCATCTGCGAACAGGCTACCACTGCAAAATGCTAATAAAATAAAAAGGCTTAATTGTTTTGGGAGAATTCCTGAGCTCATGAGACGATTATCCTCCCGATTTTTAGGTTAGATTTTAGAATGCCCGAGAAAAGATAGTATCAATTGTAGAATTGTAAATTTTTTAGGGCGTTTTAAACAAAATAGGTATTGTCCTGATTGCAGAAGAACAACGTTGGGTTATAACGGATTATTTCATATCGGTTACTTCCAATTTTTTTGACTTGTCTTCTGCGTTCGATGGTTGTGAAGGCACTCTGCGTAGAGCAACTAAGAAGTCGAAATCTGATAAGCCAAGAGCATGGCGGGCTTGATCCTCACTTGCAATGCTATCCGGAAGGTAGGCTCGAAAAATCATCTTACGATCCCCATCAGTAAATAAAGAATTTGGTGGATTTGATCCCGTTAAAGAGACTAACTGCATGGGGTTTACCGATGGTAGTGTGTTGTTAATAACTTCCAGAAGGCTTTCTAAGTCTGACGGCCACTGCGAGCCAGATAATCGGAATTCTACTTCCCATTCATTTAATAGTTGCTGGCTTGAGGGAGGCTGTCCAGTGGTTATCTGACGGGTGTCACTTGATGACGCTCCCTGGCTGGTGCCTTTGTTGCAGGCCCAACATACAACTAAAGACTCCTGCGCTCGTCCATAGGTTTGCCTGTGCAAACGGTACAGGATAGTCGCCAGCAGGTGATACATATCGTTATCGCTGACTTCTATAGTCTCTGCCACATTGGGTGGTAATGTTTGCAGAGGTTGAAGCATGTAGTTCCCTTCTTCCTCAGTGCCAATTGGAAATGCTCCACTTATTCTTCGCGATATCTGTTCAGGAACCTGTTTGGACTGACTCATCTTCATCTGATGCACCCATTCAATTATTGCGGGTGCGAAGCTGGAGGCAGGATCAACTGAAAAGTGATACATGGGTTCAGGTAAATTTACTTCAAGAAGGTGATTCGCCAGATGCTTCAGGGGATTTTTCGACCTCACATAAAAGACAGATGTATTACCTGCAACGGTTATTTGCATCTTGTAAAAATAATCCTTTGCCAACAGGGTGCCACTGCAACATTCTAATAAAATGAAAAGGCATAAATGTATTGGGAGAATTTTTGAGCTCATGAGGTGTTTTCCCGCCCATTTTTTGAGTCGGATTTTAGAATGCCCGAGAAAAGATAGTATCAATTGTAGAATTGTAAATTTTTTAGAGCGTTTTACGCTGGATGATCAGGCTACAAACATTCTGTTACAGTAGTTCCAAAAAAAATCCGGTACCATTTACAGCCATCAGGGTAGATGCATATCTTTGCCTGTCCATTTTGTTCATGCTGTTTTAAAGCTTATGGAAGGCTGGTTCGGCTTGAGCCGTTGTGAGTAAGAGTGTTTTTCATCTGCCTCTATGTGATGATGAAAAAACTTCTGTGATTAAATTGTGAGCCATGTTTCTAAATCCATACTTTACCGAACTCGATAACAATAAGTTTTCTTTCAGCCGACAGCAGTCCAGCGATTTTGCCAAAACTGTGGCAAACGACTTCAACCCGATACACGATGTCGATGCCAGAAAGTTCTGCGTGCCAGGCGACCTGCTGTTTGCCAAAATCCTGACCAGTCAGGGGCTGTATGAGACGATGGATGTCAGCTTCCATGGAATGGTTGCTGGTGAAACCGAATTGTCGGTTGCTACTGGCAGCGATAAGCAGCTGGTCATTGTAGACGACAATGATAAAGAGTATTTAAGCGTTCGTCATGGTGATGAGTGCTCCCGGGATCAGGCTTTGATCGAGCAGCTGATCCGCAGTTATGTCGCATTTTCCGGCGAGAACTTTCCCCATGTACTGGTGCCATTGATGAAAGACAACAATGTCATGATTAATGCCGCCCGCCCGCTGGTCATGTACGAAAGCATGTCGGTGCAACTGGATCGCCTGGACCTGACCAACCTGACTCTGGAGTCTACAGACAGTCATCTGGAAGTGTCTGGCAAGCGAGGTAAGGTGACTCTGGTCTTCGCGTTTAAAGACAGTGGTGAGTTGGTGGGCAAAGGCAAAAAGACCATGCTGCTTTCTGGATTGCGCGAATATGAACAGACTTCTGTTGACCAGCTGATTACGACTTACTCAGAACGTAAACAGCAGTTTGCGGCCTGATGGCCCGGCTGACAGGTAATTGATAAGGCTGCTTCAGCCACCCAGCAGTTCGTCATGGGCTTTGTTGATTAGTTTTTCCGTCTGGCTCTGTGAAACCGGGATAATGCCGGCTCTCAACCCAAAAGGCTTAAACACGTCATTCAGTACCTGCTGGGATGGGCTGCCTTTGCCCCTTTCAATATCAGAGACAGTTTTACGGCTAACCCCCACCAGTTCTGCAAAACGATCCTGGTTCAAGCCCAGAAGCTGCTTTCTTAATTGCTGCAATAACTGACCATCGGTAATGTCCCCTTTTAATACCTGAACCATGAGTTCGAGTATCATGGCTTCTCTGCTCCCGGGGGCTGAGCCAGGCTTTGACACGGAAGTGTTACCTGCCGTCTTTTGTAGTTGCTGCTGTGACTTTTGTGCTCGCAGTCTGGCAAGGCGATCTCTGGCATTACTGGTCATTTTCGTATTCATATCAGATCCCACTTCTTTAATTTGTCATTGAGAAATCCGAACCCTATGGCTGGCAGGTTGACAATGGATTCAGGCACTCCCTGATCTGCTAGTCTGGGTTTCAGGTCAACCAGTTGTGTTGCCAGCCTGGACAGTTCCTCGATCACTGAATCGGCAGTCACTGTGAAACCAGACTGTTTTAATAACTCTTCAGTTTGTGACTGCTCCCCACCCTATCGGGTGAGGCTTCTGATTTCTTAGGCAGCAACCGACAGTCTGCCGGATTTACGCAAGCCTCCATCAGCAGAAACGGACAGTCCTTCCGCCTTTAATTTCAATATGCCTTGCTTCTTGATATTGCGAGCTGCATTAATATCCCGGTCATGGATAGCACCACAGCTACACTCCCATGATCGGATTCTCAATGGCATTTTTTCCTGTTTCAAATCGCAGACTGAGCAAGTTTTAGAGGATGCAAACCACTGGTCTATCTTCACCAGATGTTTACCTTCCTGCTTTGCCTTGTATTCGAGTTTGGTTATCAGTGAGTGCCAGCCAGCATCAGCAATAGAACGAGCAAGACGCTTGTTCTTGAGCATGTTTTTAACTTTCAGTGTCTCCACAATCACCGCTTGGTTTTCGTCGATGAGTTGTTTTGATAGCTTATGCTGAAAATCATTACGGGCAAAGGCTACATGCTCATGCGCCTTTGCCACCAATAAACGGGCTTTGTGCCTACCTTTTGAGCCTTTCTTGCAGCGAGATAGAGCCTGTTGTTTTCTTTTCAGGTTACGTTGTGCTTTTTTCAGAAAGCGAGGATTGCCAGTCTTATGGCCGGTACTGGTGATAGCCAGATCAGTAATCCCCATATCAACACCGACAACCTGATTAGCTTCAAGATTATCAATCTGTTTTGGTTGTTCCTGGGTATCATCAGCCAATATGGAGGCAAAATACTTGCCGGTTAGCGTTCTGCTCAGGGTGATAGACTTCACCTTACCCACTATTTCACGATGCACTTTAGCCCTTATGGGCTTGCACTTGGGGATTTTTATCCCGTTATCGCCCACAGAGACAGACGTACAATGGTAGCTACTTTGCTTGCCATGCTTTTTCTTGAAGCGAGGAAATCTTGCCTGCAATTTGGGATTGAAAAAGTTTTGAAAGGCCGTATCCAGATTGATAGTGGCCTGTTGCAGTGCAATAGAGTCAGCGTTTTTCAGCCATGAGTACTTTCGGCTTTTCTTGGCTTTTGCCAGCAAGGGCTTCAGGTGTTTTTTGGGAGAAAGGCTCTGCCCACGAACCTTGTAATAATGAACCTTAATAGCCAGGGCCTTGTTCCATACGAACCGCACAGCATCAAACTGACGGTCGAGAAATTCCGCCTGCTCTGATGTTGGATAGATTCGTACTTTGGTGGCTCTCAGCATGGAACGTTATTTCAGTACTCATCAATATAAACTTTATATTACAGGTATTTGAAAGAGGTTTTCAAGTGAGCGCACACAATAAAGATTTGCTTAAAGGGTATCTTCGCAAACGACATAGCGTTACCAAGCTGGTTGTTCATTTGGTGTTCACGACAAAGTACAGGCGAAAGCTTTTTGATGGCTATATGATCAAGCAGTTACGGGAGTCGTTCGAGAGTGCATGTGAAAAACTGGAATGCCAGTTACTTGAAATGGATGGGTGAAAGTCTCATATTGACTGGTACTATCATTCTGCCTTCTGTGAAGGAAACGGGATGACATTATCTACCCCTGTTTTTGTAACCTTGCAGCAATAAGTCACTGCCAGCAGCTTCCAACCATTGTCGAACAGCTTGCTCTGGATTAATGACCTAAGAGTCAGAATCCCCTGACCTCCCGGAAGTCGCCAACGCATGCCCGAGCACTTCATACGCTGCGTAACCAAGGTTTTGCAAGCAGCCTCAATGACTCCCGAACCTATCGGCAGACTCTGCAACAAGTGTTCAGCGTATTGCATGCGAGCGCGATTGTTCCTGAAATATTCCAGCTCTGTTTTCAGCTTTGATCGTCGAGGATGTCGCTTGTGCTGGTAGGCCAGTGCCTTGATCACTTTCTCAACCCCTTCAGGCTCTTCCTTTAGAATGTGGCGATAGGTGGTGAATTTTTCTTTGGATTTAGCGCTGTTTTCCCCATAGGACAGATCAAATGCCTTCTTCAGGTGTTCTGCAGCATGGTAAAAGTCTACGATCTCATGGCCTTCCGGGAGTTCATTGGCAAGGAAAGTCCAGTTGTCTTTCGCTCCGTCTGCCACTTTGACCAGAGTCAGGTCAGGCTTTTGCCGAAGGGCTTCATCCAGGAGTTCAGAGAGTGAGTTCTTCAAAGTTACTTTTTTACTTTCGGGCATACGCCCGATTCTGACCGTTGACAGGCGTTCACCCTGGGCATCGTAAAACGACAATGTACCACAACTGGCCTCCCGGCAACCGGCAGGACCACGGGTTCGCTTACCGTCGATTTTATTTTGTTCGCGTTTTTCCTTACGCTTGCCGTCTTTCATCGGCAGCATGACACCGTCGAGAGATGCTGCCGCAGTCACCGCCTTTTCTGGAACTTTAATGCTTTCCCAGAGAATGCCCTCAAAGGCTTCCCTGTTTGGCTCCCATTGATCGTTAAACTTTTTGGGGAGTCGAGCCAGAGAGCTTTCCGAAGGCGACATATTGCCCATCAGATCGAGCAGATTCTTTACGTCGCCCGGTGGCATTTGAGCGACCATCCAGACAGCTTGCTTTGCCGCCCTTGGTGTCCAGTATCCCTCGACAATACCCGCCCGGAGTTCCAGAGGGACGATGCAGCGATCCTGACCGTTGCGGTAGAGCGTTCGTGGAACGTTGATGGAACCGGCAACGGTCTGATAGGTTTCTGAACTTCGCAATACTCGATGGTAACAGGTGCCGTTCACTTCAATGACCGGGGTGTCAACATCAAGTCCGGATAAGTCTTCTTCCAGAACACCTCGCTCTGCCTGAGCAAAAAGCTTGTGAACTTCACCTTCATAGTCTTCAAAGTGTTGAATGGGGTCGCACTGTTGGCGTAAAGCTGCCAACTGCTGATCGAGCTGCTGAATTGCATGACAGGAAGAATTGGCGACTTCATTCAAAGGCTGACATACTTCCATCGGGGCGGTCTCTCACTAATATGCTGTTGTGTTTCAGTAAACATCATAGCGGTGTTTGACCGTCCCCCTGCAGGCTTGGGGAAAATTTGTTGCTGCTGCATACCCCCTTGGGCTGCTGGCCCCGAAAGAAGAGTCAATATGAGACTTTCACCCAAATGGATGGCGAAAAAGATCACGTACACCTGTTGGTGGCCTACCCACCAAAACTGGCTATCAGTGTCATGGTAAATAATCTCAAATCAACATCATCAAGACGGTTGCGAATGCTGAATACCCACCTTACTGCTCAGAGCAAAGCAGGCTTAATGTGGTCAAGGTCTTACTTTGCTTGCAGTGCTGGCGGTGCAACTATCGAGACTCTGAAGGACTACGTTAATAGCCAGAGTACACCAGATTGATGGCGGAAGGCTCTGCGCCTTCCCGTCTTATATCCCCGCCGACTTCCAGTTTGCCGGCTGCCCCCCAGGTGGTTGTGCGTATCACACCTTCCGGGTCGGCTTTCATTGGAGCAAAATCATAAACAGGTGATAGCTCTATCGGTTGTCCCGGACGCTTCAGAAAAGCGCTATTCCGACCATGATTGTCACTGTTGCCAAACACTACATTCAGAAAATCTCGCCTGATCCACTCGTTCACAAAAGTCTGCGGATCAAATTGGCTGCGCTCCCGCTGGCATAATGTCATCAATGACCGCAAACCAGGGTTGCTGAGTGTGTGACTCATACAACTGAACCGGATATCGAAGTGAGAAAGCTGTCTCATGCTGGCCTTTATCAAAGTACTCAAAGGCGTAGTCAAACAGGTATTCCAGTTCACAGACACCTGACCGGCCTTTTTCAGGTTCAGGAAAAGCGAGGGTTGCAGAATCTTTCCACGCATGATCTACAAAAGTCTGGATGGTAAGTTGTCTGGCTGTCATCCCTTCCTTCCCAAATGAACTTTGGTATATTATGAGTAATATAGTACTCATAATGAAGATTGCCTAACTTTTTTGTACAAAATATTACTCATAATTAAAGAAATTTATAATTATGGATAATATTTTACTCATTTTTATGGGTTATGGTAATGAAACTCTTGGGAAAGCATCTTCTGGTTGTCTTTATCACACTTCTCGACAAACAACAGGTCTATACTACTTGGCTTTGTTCATCAGAAATTGACTGAAATAATAAAAATAAGACCATTTTGAAGGCACGCTGCCTGATTAAACTCTGGCAGTTCACATGTGTATTAAAAACAGGTGTCTGATTAGAGGGAGGATTATGAAGCTTTTGTTTTCAGGCGTATTGTTCTGGCTGCTGATAGCCTTTTCCCATTTGGTTCTGGCTAATGCATGTGACGAAATTATTATAACAATTGATGGGTCACCAGTATTACTAATTAAGCCTGTCAGTCAGGGAATCATAGTGCGTCGTGCCCAGCCAGGCGATCTCGACAGTGAGCAACAGGCTTCAGGTTCCTGTGTGGCAACTATCAGCAATGAGCTGAGCAGGAATCCTGAAACAGAGCTGACCATTAATGGATTGGGTGGTTTTTCGATGACAAGTCTCTACAACTTCATTGAGGCAATGGGGGACCGGACGGTCTGTATAACCGGGGAGAGCCGTCTGATTCAATATCGTGTTGCTGATTCACGAGACCGGACAGGGTGTTACCGGAATGCTTGGACAGAAGTTGGCAGAACGGACATCGGCGATTGGTATCAGCTTTTTTCTGATTCAGAGTCATTTGTGAGAGGTGCGGATACTTTGGTTGAAAGCCCGGAACAGTTTTTTCAGAACGTACATTCGCTTGTCAGTTCTGGTAACTCCGGAGAATTTTCTGTCAACCCTTTGAGTCTGTTTTTCAATAGAGAGTGGCTTCAGCAATTTACCCAATTCCTTCAAGGGGGCAGCCTGTCGAATGGATATTATCACCTTGACCTGAGAGCCCTCTATTTTCGCACTGACTGGACTGTCTATCTCACAGAACCTGGTATTGCTTACAGAGTGATGCAACTGGGACGAGCTTTGTATTTAAATATTGTTAATACCAGCGCTCAAACCTTGCGGGTAGTCAATCCGGGTGATGGCAATGCTCAACCGCTCGCTTCAAACGCAGTGCAGGAAACGCCTATTTGAACAGGTAACAGAGGCTTTAGTGGAAAATCCATACTCTTTACGGCTTTTTGATATACTGCTGTATCCTCATGGAGGAGTGCACGCGTGCAGAATAATTAACTGCGGCGAGAAGAACAACAGGATGACACCCAAGAAGTCACAGAGCCGGAAGGACTTTAACCATGCCCGCATACCGTTCAAGAACCTCGACCCATGGTCGCAACATGGCCGGAGCCCGATCCCTGTGGCGTGCGACGGGTATGAAAGATGATGATTTCAACAAGCCGATTATTGCGGTGGCGAACTCCTTCACCCAGTTTGTGCCCGGGCATGTGCACCTGAAAGACATGGGCCAGCTGGTGGCGAGGGAAATTGAAAAACACGGTGGGGTTGCCAAAGAGTTCAATACCATCGCCATTGATGACGGTATCGCCATGGGACACGACGGGATGCTGTACTCTCTGCCCAGTCGTGACCTGATTGCCGACTCCGTGGAATATATGGTCAATGCCCATACGGCGGATGCGCTTGTCTGTATTTCTAACTGCGACAAAATTACTCCGGGAATGCTCAATGCCGCACTACGGTTGAATATTCCGGTGATCTTTGTTTCCGGTGGCCCTATGGAGGCCGGTAAAACCAAACTGGCGAACCATGGTCTGGATCTTGTCGATGCCATGGTGATTGCGGCGTCGGATGCCAGCGACGAAAAAGTCGCTGAATATGAACGCTCTGCCTGCCCTACCTGTGGTTCCTGCTCAGGTATGTTTACCGCCAATTCCATGAACTGTCTGACAGAGGCCCTGGGCCTGTCACTGCCGGGCAATGGTTCAATGCTGGCGACTCATGCGGATCGTCGCCAGCTGTTTGAGGAAGCCGGGCGTCGTATTGTTGATATCACCAAACGCTATTACGAACAGGATGACGACAGTGTTCTGCCACGCAGCGTTGCCTGTTATCAGGCATTTGAGAATGCCATGAGTCTGGATATTGCCATGGGAGGCTCTACCAACACGATTTTGCATCTGCTGGCGGCTGCTCAGGAAGGGCAGATAGAATTCACGATGAAAGACATCGATAAGCTGTCTCGCAAGGTACCTCAACTGTGTAAAGTAGCGCCCAATACGCCGAAGTATCACATGGAAGACGTGCATCGTGCGGGCGGTGTTATGGGGATTCTTGGTGAGCTGGATCGAGCTGGTTTGTTGAACAATGAGCTGTCGACGGTTCATAGTGTGTCTCTGGCTGAAGCTCTGAATAAGTGGGATATCAAACGCACTTCTGATGAATCCGTTAAGTCCTTTTATCGCGCCGGTCCTGCTGGTATTCGCACGACAGAAGCCTTTAGTCAGGCAACCCGCTGGGACACGTTGGATGATGATCGTGAAAATGGCTGTATTCGCAGTCTGGACAATGCTTTCAGTCTGGAAGGTGGTCTTGCCGTTCTGACCGGAAATATTGCTGAGGATGGCTGCGTGGTGAAAACGTCGGGTGTAGACGACAGTATTCTTGTGTTTGAAGGTCCTGCCCACATCTGTGAAAGTCAGGAGAATGCGGTTAACGACATTCTGGAAGGACGGGTTCAGTCAGGCGATGTGGTTATTGTTCGCTACGAAGGGCCTAAAGGTGGACCGGGCATGCAGGAAATGTTGTATCCGACCAGCTACCTGAAATCCAGAGGGCTTGGCAAAGAGTGTGCTTTGTTGACGGATGGGCGTTTCTCCGGTGGCACTTCCGGTTTATCCATCGGTCATGCTTCTCCCGAGGCAGCAGCCGGTGGAGCCATTGGGCTGGTGGAACAGGGCGATACGATTCGTATTGATATTCCCAATCGCAGTATTGATGTACTGGTGTCTGATGAAGTGCTGGCGCAGCGTCGTCAGGAGATGGAGGCTAAAGGCCGGGCAGGTTGGAAGCCTCTGTTGGATCGTCCCCGCAAGGTCTCCGCTGCCCTTAAAGCTTATGCAGCCATGGTGACCAGTGCGGACAAAGGTGCTGTCAGGGATATTTCAGCGTTGGACTGAGGCTTTGCAGGAACTGAAAAAACCGCCCGGAGCACAATACGTTCAGGGCGGTTTTTTTTCAGATGAAAACAATTCTCAGGGCAACCAGAATCAGAAACAGTCCACACAGGCGATTAACAAGCACGGCATTTCTGCGCAAGGTTGGAAGTACTGATGAGTGACCAGCAATGGTAGCTATCAGGCAATACCAGATACCATCGCAAAGCGTTGCGGTCAGTGCCATCAACAGATGAGTAATTCGGGTTGATTCCGGGGTGACGAACTGGCTGAAAAGTGCCAGAAAGAAAACGGCAATTTTGGGGTTGAGAAAAGCAATCAGAAAACCATCTCTTGCTGCCAGATACAGTGGCAGGCTGTTTTTTTTCCTGCTGGTATCAGGAGTCATGGAGCCTTTCGATACCATGGATTTGTAACCCAGCCAGGCCAGATAAGCAGCACCGGCAATGGTCATTATCTTTAAAGCCTGTGGCGATTCTGTAATCACAACCGCCAGCCCGGCCGCTACCAGAAAGGCATAAAGCCCAATTCCGACGGCATGGGACAAGGCCGCAACCATTCCATGCAGCTTTGAACCCTGAACCGTATATTTCATAACGGCAACAAGGCTTGGGCCGGGAGAAATAGCCCCAAGAACGCAGATGGTTAAAAGAGATAACCAGGCAGAGGTTTCCATAGGCCGCCTTAGAAGATTTAGTGGAGAACAGGCACCTTCTATTCTCCAGTTGTTTATTGTAATCAATGACTTTCAGCAGCGCAGTCTATTACTGACGCAGTATATCGGCTCAGAGATTATGAATCAGCAACAGCAGGATCAAACCCGGGCAAACAATGCGTGTGTACCATGGCCAGATTTTCCAGAAGAGGCTGTTTTGTAAATTGGGAAAACCCTGGCTGAGTTCAGTCAGTAAACGATCCTGTCGCATAATCCAGCTGCCGTAGATGGCAATCATAAAACAAAGCAGGGGCTGCATGTACTGAGTGGCGAATTTTACGGTCATCCCGAGCAGTGTATCAATGTGTAGAATAATCACTATGGAAATAGCTGCGGCCAGAATCGACAGCAACCAGCAGGCACGGCGACGGACAAACGACAGCCTTTCGACCATGGCTGCCACCACAGGCTCCATCATGGAAATGGATGAGGTCAGGGCGGCTATGGAAAGGAGCAGGAAAAAGGCTGCAGCCACGAACTGACCTGTAATACCGAGCTGATCAAAGAGGGTGGGGAGAACGTTAAACACCAGCTTTTCAGCGCTGTATAGCTGCCCGCTGGCATTGAATATCTCTACCCCCTGATGCATGGCGGCATACATGCAGGGAATGATCAGCATGCCAGCGAGAAAGGCGACAGAGCTGTCCACCAGTGTCACCTGAAGTGCTGTTTTGGGCAGGTTGACCTTTCTGCTCAGGTAAGAGCCGTAGATCATCATGCAGCCTGTACCCAGAGACATAGAGAAGAAAGACTGGCCCAGTGCGCTGATTAGCAGTTTGTCGTCGAGAATGCGGGAAAAGTCGGGTAACAGGTAAACTCTCAAACCTTCCATTCCGCCGGGACGCGTCAGGGCAAAAACAATCAATACCGCCAGCAATACAAACAGGGAAGGCATAAGGCGATTACACCAGCGTTCAATACCATTTTTAACGCCCTCGGTAACAATCAGGGTGGTCAGGCCCATAAACAACAGGGTGACTGCGATGGTGCTCTGAGAGGAGAAACCTGACAGCCACAGCCCGGCACTGGCGAAGCCCGTCAGACTGGCAATCGGAGCCAGGGTGAAACCAATAAACCAGCCTCCCACTATGCTGTAGAAGCTGTAAATCAGGGTCATGGTTAACAGCCCGACAATGGCAGTCCCTGCCCCAATACTGCGTAACATGGGGTTGGTGCTTAACGATGCCATGGCGGAAATATTATTACTTTGCCGGTAACGTCCAATGTTCAGTTCTGCGACCAGTGTGGGATAGGCGAGAATGAATGAAAAGCAAAGATAAACCAGTGTAAAAGCCGCACCGCCGTTTTCGGCAGTCTGAATGGGGAAACTCCAGATATTTCCGACCCCAACGGCACAACCGGCTGCTGCGATAATAAACCCGATTCGGGAACTAAATTGACCCCGTTCAACTACTTCAGGCTCGTTATTGTTGGGGTCGTCGTTACAATTTATCATTGTTTTGGACAAGGTACTTAACCGGGCGCTGGCATAGGCATTGAATCAGGACTTCTACTGCTAAGACCTGAATACTATAGCAGTCCCTGTCAGCGAGCAGGCCGGATAAAGAGCAAAGGTATGCCTTTTTCCAGAACATAAGGGTAAGCAATGGTCATGTTATTGCCGCCGGTGCCCACTTCATCCGGCGCAAGATAGAAGTACACCCAGCCTGGCAATCTGGCACTGAGCTTCTGGTAGAAGACGTTTTCACTGATGCTTTCCAGCCCTTCGGCCTGGGTAATCGCCAGCCGTGGATAATTGTCACTGTCCTCAGAGGCAAAGAACCAGGCGGGTTGCCCGGCAATACTGTAGTAGGAGAAGTAGGGGGCCTGACTCACAGACACGGGTTCTGGTACGTAGAGGCTTAACACACAGTTAAGGCGGGCAAAGCTGCAAATACCGCCGGGTTGCTCCAGATACCACTGTTTGAAATTCAGCTCATCCAGTTCAAAAGGCTTTTTAAAAGCCTGATTCCTGTAACCCATCTCTTCAAGAATGGCTAGCGAGGCCCGGCTGAGCATAACTTCCATTTTCTCTCTGGCTTTGTTTTCATCCTCTGCCATTTCATCCGGCATCCAGGCAAACAGGCGGTGATCGCTGTAGTGGCTGGCTCCGGGTACTGTCCAGCCCCAGTAAAAACGTTCAAAAGCACCATAAGGTCGAATATTTACACCGACAACACCACTGCCACTGCCGTAAGCAGGGTGGGAGATATTGCCGAGTTTGTGTTCTTGCAGATTACCTTCTTTGTCATAGGCTCCGACGGGCAGTTGCTGATCGTGCATCTGCTTATGCATGCCAGCGCTATGAACCATATTCTTGGCTTTTGACCACTCTTCGTTATAGGAAGAGGTTTTTTGAAACTGTAAGGCGCAGCCCGTCATCATCAATGTGGCTACGACCAGCAGGTATCGGATTATCATGCCCTTATCTCCTGAGCGCTTGTGAGGCTGGTAAGCCTATGGGTACTATTTTTAGCTTTTAGCTTTTAGCTTTTAGCTTTTAGCTTTTAGCTTTTAGCTTTTAGCTTTTAGCTTTTAGCTTTTAGCTTTTAGCTTTTAGCTGTTTGAGCAGGCTTTAACCATTTCTGTCATTCGAGCCATCGGCTGGGTATAAATCGTCTTTATGACATAACGATCCTTGTTGCAAATACTTCTAGTAAGCCTCTGTCTTTAGTATGATAGGTAGTAACCGCAGTGCTTTTTCGGGATTGCCACTTGATGAAAAAAGTGCTGTTTTTCGAGAGTTGACTGTTTTTTGACCCTGCCTGTTTTTTTCTCGGGCCGGGTGTGGTGTTCAGTTATCGATTTAAAGATTTTTCGACGCTGTCAGTGATAGAAGGCTTTATCAGAGATGTACCGAATAACAACTATACTGCTTTTCGTCTTGATGCTCGTTGGTTGTGACCAGAGAACCTTACCGCCAAAAAACTACAAGTTGGATGAAGGGGTCATGACGCTTCTGCTTGATGCCAAAGAAGATGCCATCCAGCGGAAAGACGCTGCCGCAGTGAAAGGCTTTTATTCAAAAGACGTGGTGATGGACATTACTGGCCCGGGAGGTCAGATGTTTCAGAGTACTTATAACATGGTGTCCAGGCAGGCTGAGATAAATGCCGAGTATGGTAAAGACTTTTATATCGAAGTTCTGGAACGCGGAGTATATGTTTCAGCCAGCCAGAATAAGGCGATTGTACAGCAACACATCAAAGAGACCTGGCTGTTCAACGCCAACTTTAATGATGTCATGGTGGAATCTGTGCATCGCATGGAGTGGGAGCTGGTAAACGACATTCCGCAAATCACCCGTGTCAGCAAGCGCATTCTGGATCGCAGAGTACTGAATGAAGTTGACCGTCAGGCACCTCTGGATCAATACCTGCTGAATGATGCCTGACGGGCAGTGCGGAATAGAGGCCAGTCAGATAACCGGCGCTCCTGCCAGAGTCATCGATAGAGTCAGCAGCTCATCCCACTCGTTGACCGGGGTCAGCCCTTTTATTCCCTGGTCAATAATGCCTGCATGTTCCAGCATCTGACGTAACTCACGTTCCGACTGACGGCTCATGCCTTTTTCCAGAAGTCCCCGGCGCTTTTTCAGCATAAAGGGTGAGAAACCATGGGTTCTGGCTGCCTGATCTATTGCCAGCTCTGTACTGATTCCTCTGGATTTCAGCCGACTCAGATGACAGAGCAACCGGATTTCTCTTGCCAGCGCCCAGAGTACAATGGGTGGTTCAATACCTTCGGACCTGAGACCGCCAAGAATACGAACGGTATTCCTGACATCACCTTGTAGAGCGGTATCAGCCAGCTGAAATACATCAAAGCGGGCATTATCTGAAACCACTTCCCGAACGGTATCGACATCAATGATGTTGCCATTTGCCAGCAGTTTCAGCTTTTCAATCTCCTGGGCAGCCGCCAGCAGGTTGCCTTCAATCCTTTCAGCCAGCAGGGTGACCGCATCTTTTGATGCCTCGTAGCCCGCCATTTTGAAACGATGTGCAACCCAACCGGGCAGTTGTCGGTGTTCAACCGGCCAGACCTGGATAAATACACCGGTTTTTTCCAGTTGCTGAAACCACTTGGCTTTCTGTGTCGCAGCATCGATCCGGTCGGTAATGATCAGCAGCAGGTTGTCCGGTGAAGGATTTTGCAGGTACTCCTGTAGTGCCTTTCGGCCTTTGTCTCCGGGCTTGCCATTGGGCATCCGCAGTTCCAGAATCTGTTTTTCGGCGAACAGTGACAGCGAGTTGGCCGTTTCCAGCAACTCGCTCCAGTCAAAGCTGTTGTCGATATGGTAAGTGTGTCGCTCTGTGAATCCCTGCTGGCGAGCCTCCAGACGGATGGCGTCGCAACATTCAGATATTTGCAGGGGTTCGTCGCCACTGACGATGTAAACGCTGCTCAGTTGACGCTGTAACTGCGCACCAAGCTGCTCAGGTTTTAACTTCATTCCCGGGCCTCAAGCGCCTCCTGCTCTTTTTTGCGGATTTTTCGGACGCGCTCGGCTTCCTGTCGCAGAGAGTCTCCCGACATGGCAGCAACCCGGCGAACCGTGGTGTTGATAATATCCTGGCGCAACTCATCGAAGATAATACGTTCTTCGTTGCTGGAAGCGTTGGACTGGTTCTGGTTCCGGGTAAAGTAACGCTCGTTACTCAACTCCATGGGGGTAAAGAGTTTCAGGCCGTCATCGGTTTCCAGCTGGTAGGTGACCTTCAGTGTCAACAGTTGCTCGTAACTGCCAGCGCTGGAATGGGTGCGTTGACCGGTATCCTGTTTGATACGGGTAACCACCAGACGATAAGGGGCGTCATCGTTAATGCTGATACCTGTCAGGCTCAAAGCTTTTCTGAGCTCCCGGACAAAGACCCTGTCAGGCCCTGTAACAGACAGTTCGGACAGTTCGCTGGCAATATCCATCTGCCCACGCAGCTGAAACCCACAGGCTGTTAACAGGCTGGTGATCAGCAACAGGGGGAGAATGGCACGCTTCTGAAAGTGGCTTGCTTGTTGTATTGCTCGCTGCGTTAATAGCTGTCTGAACATGATCTCTCCATGGCACACAAGAACGACGGTTAATCGCTCAACAATAACACGCTGACCTGTTGTGGTTAAAGGGAAGGATGCCAGTGCTAACGGGGTTTCGCCTTGTCAACATCCAGAAGAAGTCGCTCCGTTATGATAAAGGCTGTGTTTTCCCGGTAATAAGCCGCTTCATTGATCCCGCTGTTTTGACCGAGGTCATCATGTCACTTTTTCATGATGTTAGTCTTAAGCCGGTGGTTGTGACCATTAATAGCCTGTTTGCATACGGTTTATCGATATTTCTGATTAGAACTTCGATATCCAATCCTTAAAGTTGTGATTGCATATAATAAAAATGCCCACCTTAACGGAGGTTGGAATGAGCAAGACATATTTGACTACTGCCAATGGAGCTCCGGTCGCCGATGACGACACGAGTATTTCTGCCGGGGAGCGAGGTTCGTTAACATTTGACAATGTTCACCTGTTCGAAAAACTGGCGCACTTCAACCGTGAACGAATTCCTGAGCGTGTTGTTCATGCCAGAGGTTATGGTGCTTATGGCACCTTTACCCTGAATAAAGATTTATCGGATTATACGATTGCTGACTTTCTTCAGGGAGCGGGTAAAAAAACAGACGTCTTCCTGCGTTTCTCTACCGTTGCCGGCGGTCAGGACTCTGGCGATTATGTCCGTGACGTGAGAGGTTTTGCCCTGCGCTTTTATACAGAACAGGGTAACTACGACATCGTTGGTAACAATACGCCGGTTTTCTTTATTCGTGACCCCGCCAAATTCCCTGACTTCATTCACTCTCAAAAGAAAGACCCGAAAACCAACCTGCCTGATCCTGCCCATCATTTTGAATTCTGGGCAAATCATCCGCAGTCCATGCACCAGATCACCATTCTTATGTCTGACCGGGGTATCCCCAGATCCCTCAGGCACACGAATGGTTATGGTTCCCACACCCTGAGCCTCTGGAATAAAGATGGAGAACGCTTCTGGGTTAAGTGGCACTTCAAGACCAACCAGGGCATTGAAACGCTGACCAATGATGAGGCCGCTAAACAGCCGGGCGATGGTATGCAAAGGGATCTGGTTGAAGCGATTGAGAGAGATGACTTTCCAAGCTGGTCGGTGAAAATTCAGGTGATGACTGATGAGCAGGCAAAGCAGTGTGAGTTCAACCCATTTGATCTAACCAAGGTCTGGCCTCATAAAGAGTTTCCATTAAAAGACATCGGTACACTGGAGCTGAATCGCAATGTTGGTAATTACTTTGCCGAAACCGAGCAGGTAGCCTTTGCGCCTTCCAACCTGGTGCCCGGCGTTGGTGTCTCACCGGATAAGGTTCTGCAAGGGCGTCTGTTTGCCTACGCCGATGCGCATCGTCATCGCCTGGGTGTGAACTATCAGCAGATTCCGGTCAACAAACCGGTATGTCCGGTGCATCATTATCAGCGTGATGGCGTTATGGCTGGAGCCAGTGGTTGCCCGGTAACCGGTCATCTACAAAATGCCGATGTTAACTTCTACCCCAATGACCGTTCTGATGCGCCTGTACCAGCACCACAGCTTGGTGAGCCATCAATGCCTCTGGAAAATGATGCCTGGCTGAAAGCCTACGATTCTTCTGATGAAGACAATTACTCTCAGGCAGGTAATCTGTATCGCATAATGTCAGAAGGCCAGAAGCAGCAACTGGTGAGTAATATTGTCGATGGTCTGAGTCAGGCAACGGAATCCGTACAGAGTCGTATGGTTGAGCATTTCACCCGTTGTGATGAGGATTATGGGCAGAGAATTGAAGCATTGTTGTTGAAATAGTCTGTTTAAATAACCTGTCACCCTCTGTGTTTTTCAGCGAACACAGAGGGGGCTTATCGCTCTCTTTATTTATTACTGCTTGGGCAGTCTGGACTTAATACTATCAACCAGACCACCCAGTCCGGGCCTTTCTCCGAGTTTGATCACGTAAAGTGGTTTGTCAGTAAACCTTGGAAAATCAGCCTGAAGGTAGAACGTGTCGCTGTTGATGATCATCTCCTGATTTTTCGTCAATCCGAGAAATGCTGCCACCACAATAACCAGTGTTAAAAATATACGAGACATAATTTGAAATCCTGAACGTCAAATACTCTATTGTGTAATAGTTTTAATCGACTTTTCCAGCTCGGTAAAATACGGGTTCCATGTCAGTCTCGCATGTATCTTGCCTTTTTCCCGGTAACCCCAGGCTGAATACCAGATATTTTCTGCCTTTGGACATTTCTCGTCGGCCTGAAGCGTTTGACCATTGTCACACATACGATAGCTGCCATTCTCACCGTAGTAAGGGTTGGCGGGAGCAAACAGGGCATTCATGTGAGAGAAGTTGCTGATATTCAGTTCCGGTATGAAGCTGTCCAGCACTGACACTCTTGTATCTTCCGTATCAGGCGGGGAGCCATACCAGACCAGCTGGCTCTGAGGGTGGGTAAACTGTGATTCGAACAAATCCAGTACATTTTGGGCATCAATAACACTGTCGTTTTCACTAATGGTGATTAACACTGGAAACGGGACAGGATTATGCTCCAGATCATGTCGTACTGCCTTGCTGGTTTTGTAATACTCTCCGGCACCGTTAACAGCGAGAGAGTCATAACGTACATAGTTGCTGGTCTGGTCGATATCGGCCCAGTCCTTGAAATAGGACAGTGCCGGTGACAAAGCCACCAGGCTGCTATTAGGTTTGTAGCCCGGAGAAAACAGCAGCATTCCCTTGACCGTGTCTGGTTTTTGCTGCAACGCCCAGCTGGTAATCAGGTTGGCTCCGGTCGAGAAACCCCCCAGCCAGAGTTCATCGACTTCCGAAGCCAGCAACTGTGCATGATGGGCGACAGCTGCCTGCCAGTCTTCCCTGTGTATCCGAATCAGGTCAGCAGGTTTGGAACCGTGACCCGGCAACAGAATAGTCCTTACCAGAAAACCCTGCTGTGCCAGAACAGGGGCAATGTCAACGAATGAATAAGGCGAGTCACCCAGCCCATGTACCAGCAGAATGCCTTTTTTCGCTGTAGTGTTGCTGGCAGGCAAGCGTTCAAATGGACTGTTACTGTTCAGCTCCAGAGTTTTATTGTGGGTAATGAACGCTCTGTTAGCAGCAAGCCATGTGCGAGTGTCGTTTATGTATTGCGCAAAAGTAGACTGATCATAGGCAGGCTGTGAGTCTGATACAGTAAATGCCGGGCTGTCAGGAGCCTGGCTACAGCCGGTAAGGCTGAAGAATAGAGCCAGCAAGAGGCTGGTAATGACAGGTCGATACAACATCTTCGTAATTATTTTCAAATTAGCCGGTTAAGACAGACTATATCAAAGTCCTTGGTCAGATAGAAAATCAGGGTTGGAGTCACCAGGGTTTTACCTTGCGAAAGAGTATTCTGCCATCAATACTAAAGGGTTCGTTTCTGTCAGAGACAGGATTTTCTGATGATTGCCAGTTGGGTTCTACTTGCTTATCAACACGGTTTCGGTTGCTGACACCTTGGAATCTGCTCTCATCAACCGAAAACACTGAATGACAAATAATCGGGAGGGTATGTTTTGCCTGTAAAATTCAGACAATTCCAAGCACGACGCCCTAAAACACGGGAATATTATTTGTACAGAAGGCAAGTATCAAAAAAGGAAATGGCAACCGTTCAGAACCTGATTATTAATGCCGGAGCAGGATTTACTGCCCAGCCAGCCCCCTACAGCAGTATGTTTCGTGTACCCAATGGGCTTCGTTTATTTTTCTACTGTTCCCATGACACCAATATGGTGCCGGACGTCACCAGTCCGGTCCCTATAATGCAAGGATCACTCAATGCTTACGAGGTAATCACCGAAGGCAACCCCTGCTTCAATTATTGTCTGGGGAATGAAGAGGAGTACTGGCAAAAGGTAAACTGGCCCGGGATTGGAACCGGGCTTCATAGCTGGCCTGATCGCCATGACGTAAACAATGCGATCCTCTATGCGGATAGGAAAGAAAGACTCCAGACAGGGGAAGACCTTCCCGAAGATATATTCGACTTTCTTATACCTGTTCCCAGAGTGACTCTGGAGAAATTATTGAACGACATAAACAGGAGATATCCCCATTACCGTGACATTCATTGTCTGTTTAATCGAAAAAAGCACGCGCCGGAGACACTCAGATATGTCCGGGGGAAGCTCGGTGACTGGGAGCTTATTGAATTAGAGACTTATGAAAAAGAGCATGAGGGGTGGGTATTCATTGAAATAAATGATGCAAAGGGTGGCAGAGGGGCATAAATCCACATGCATTGTCCGGTACCTTGCTGGATTGACCCGCAAGGTCTTCCTTCCAGAATGGATTTGTCATGACATAAATATTTCAACGGTATGGATTAGCCACTGGCATTCGGTATATTTCGTTTTCTCTGTATTCCTTTTCAGACCAGGCTTGGGCAAAATCATCGGTTTGTCTGTTAATTGAGTTGAGAATAATGCTTGATAGCCTGCTACTTATAGTCGGAGTTATCTGAGATGTTACTGCCTGGCTGGCGCACGCCTAAAGTCTGTCTGCTGCTGGTGGCGATGACAGCATTGTTGATGAACGGCGGCTGTACCAATCTGCCAAAAAATGTTCAGCGCATTGAGTCCCGTGCTTTTACTACAACAGAAACAACGTTGATTGGTGCACATATAAGGGAAACCCTGCAATCACACCCGGAGACTGAAACAGGGTTTTACCCCCTTAGCTATGGTCTGGATGCCATGGCGACCAGACTGGCATTGATTAATGCTGCCCAGAAGAGCATTGACGTGCAGTATTACCTCTATCACGACGACCTGGTTGGACAACTGTTCACTAAACGATTGCTCTATGCGGCAGACCGGGGCGTCAGGGTCAGGATGTTGCTGGATGATCTGGGTGCCTCCGATAAAGATCATATGCTGGCGGTGTTGAATCAACATCCTAATATTGAAGTCAGGCTGTTTAATCCGGTCACAACCCGGGGACTGTTGCGGAACCTGAATCTGGTCACCGATTTCAGCCGGATTAATCGCCGTATGCACAACAAGTCGTTTATTGTCGATAATCAGATTGCCATTATTGGCGGGCGCAATATTGGTGATGAATATTATGATGCCAGCGCCGTAGAATTTGCCGACCTTGATATGGTTCAGATTGGCGCTGCGGTGCCGGATATTTCTCTCGATTTTGATGAATACTGGAACAGTGACCACAGTTATCCGGCTGAAACGATCATTAAGAACCGTTACGTCTCGGATGAAATGTATGCCACGCTGATGCGCAAGCTGGAAAAAGCGGTGCAGGCTCCGGAGGGACAGCAATATTTTGAGCGTTTGCATAGTGCTCCGATCATTCAGGAACTGGCGGAGGGGGATTTGCAATGGTTTTGGGGACAGGCCAGTGTTTATGCGGATGCACCCGACAAAATAGAACGCGCCGATATCGATAGCGGTGCTCATCTGACGCCCAGGCTTGAGCCGTATTTCCTCAAAGCGCAAAAAGAAGTCATTATGGTGTCGGCTTATTTTGTACCCGGTAAGGAAGGTATGGCCTTTATTCGCTCACTGGTGGAGCGTGGGGTTCGGGTAACGGTTGTCACGAATAGTCTGGCTTCTACCGATGTGGGGATTGTTCATGCGGGTTATCGTCAGTATCGTCCGGAACTGCTGGAACTTGGTGTGCGGCTGATTGAAATGAAACCCAGGGTGAAAGAAAAGAAACACCTGATCAGCGGTTCCAGCAGTCGTGCCAGTTTGCACGCAAAGACCTATATCATCGATGGCGATATCGTGTTTGTCGGATCACTTAATCTTGACCCCCGTTCGATCAGACTGAATACCGAAAATGGTGTGATTTACCATTCACCAGAGCTGGCTACTTATATGAAGGAGGAAATGCTGGTTGCGGATCACAAACTCTACTGGGTGCTAAGAAAAAATGGCCATACCATTGAGTGGGTGAATGGCCAGGGAGAGGTCGATGGCACTACCGATCCGGAAACCTCCTGGCTGCTGCGTACTGGTATACGGCTATTGTCTGTTTTTCCCATAGAAAGCCAGTTGTAGTCTGTGCAGACTCCTGAAACTTACCGGTTTCAGGAGTCCTCAAGGCTGCTTATGCTCTCTGTAATGCGGCTTCTCGCTGCGCTGCTTTCAGCTTTGGCAACTCTCTGGCAAAAACTGTCAGTGTCAAAATGCAGGCCAGGGCATCGGATACCGGGAATGCCAGCCAGACGCCTTTCAGCTCAAACACCTGTGGTAGCAGGTAAAGCATCGGAATCAACATCAACACTTGTCGGCTAATGGTGAGAATAAAGGCAGCAACAGGCCTGCCTATCGCCTGATAGTAGCCAGCGGCAATGCTCTGGGCAGCAGCCAGCGGCATCAGTACGGTGATTATTTTCAGCCCCTGAGCCCCCAGTTCCAGAACGGTTTCATCACTGGTAAACAGCTGAATCATTGCCTCTGGAAAATGCCAGGACAGCAATGCTAAAGCCGAAGTAGCAAGGGTGCCGAACAGAATGGATTTATAGACGACTTCCTGAACCCGGTCATACTGTTTGGCGCCATAGTTATAACCGGCGATTGGCAGAAAGCCCTGGGTCATTCCAATAATCGGGACAAACAGCAGAGAGATGATTCTGTGCAATATGCCATAAACTGCAACCGCGATAGGCCCGCCATATAAATACAGGCTCTGGTTGAGCAATATCACGATGAAGCTGCCTGCACCTTGTCGTGCAATAGAGGGTGCCCCAAGAGACAGGATTTCACGGATAATGGCTTTGTTCCATCGGAAATACTGTCGTTTAATTTTAAGGTGGCTGCGTCCACGCAGATAAAACGACAACAGGTAAAGCAGTCCGGCCAGCTGAGACAGAACCGTAGCGATAGCTGCGCCCTTCAACCCCATATCCATAAAAATAACAAAGACGATATCCAGTATCAGGTTGATAGCCGATGTCAGGCACATACCAATCATTGAATATTTGCTAAGGCCTTCAGCGCGCAGTGTATTGTTCATACACATCCAGCAGCCCAGAATGGGAATCCCCATAAGAATGATGGTGTAGTACTCCATAGCATAGGGAAGAATCTCTCCGCGCCCGCCAAACACCGTGAGAATTTCAGTGGCATAAATGCCGCTAAGAACAGAAGCCGTCGTACAAATCAGTGCTGCCAATGACAGTGCATTACCAAAAGTTTGTCGTGCAGTGTCAAAATCCTTTGCTCCAAGGCTACGTGAAATAATGGATGAACTGCCGACACCGATGCCCATTCCAAGTGTTGGAATCAGCATGCTGACAGGCAGAACAACAGACATTCCGGCAATGGCCATGGGTCCAGCGTACTGGCCGACGATAATAGTATCGATGATGTTATACATCATCAGAGCCAGAATGCCTGAGCATGCTGGCAGTGTCATATTGATGAGTAATCTGCCAATGGGGGCATTACCCAGCCGATTCAGTTGGCTCATATAGATAGGCTAAGGTCGAAAGGAGTCTGTCTTGTTAGTGACAGGTTCCTGAACCTTTTTCGGTCATTTAAGTAGTACGGAAGTGCATATCATAAAGAGAAACGGCAATGTATTGAGCTACGTAAAGATCGGGGAAAGTGCGTAGGTATCTGGTAACTGAATCCCCGCCTTCGCGGGGATAGTGATTGGGAGTTATATACCTCTGGGGGTGAGGGATAGCAGTGTTTTCTGTGCAAGTTTTAACTCGTCGTTCCAGAACTCTTTTTTATGAAGCTGGTCTATTTTGTGGAACAGGGCTTCTGTCAGCTGTTGGGTCATCTGCGTCTGAAAACGGGGGTGATGTATCACCTGCGAAATGCAGTTGCTGTAAAGAGAATAGGTGTCTTCGGGGTTATCTTCGGGCAGATTGATGGCCTTTTCCAGGGATTTGAACGCATCAGAATACTGTCCTTGCTGCATAGCCTCTGACGCCTGTTCCCTGAACCAGGCGGCCCCAACCGGTACACCAAACCGGGCGAGCTCCCTTGACCAGATGCCCTGTTCACAGAGTTGTTCTAACTGATCCAGAATGATCCTGGGGGCAGCCCCCTGCTTTTGCTCATCTTCCATATAGCCCAGCCATGCCTCGATTTCCAGATCACCCATCGATTCTGTGAAATCATGGGGAACCCCTTTACGGTGCTTTTTAGACAGTTCAAGGGTATCGATAGCCGCTTTGTAATGCTCGTTGCGAACCTGGATGAAAATAGCAACAAACAGCGCCTTGCCTTTTATGCCTTTGATTTTGACATCCTCGTGGGAGAGACCCCATTCCAGCAGCCCCGGTTCCATATCCGGCCCCCCTTTATGAATATGGCCAAGCGCCCGGATGATCTGTTCGGGAGTGTATTCATGCTCAAGCATAAAGCTGAAAACAGAGTAAAGCTGTTTTGGATGATTGTTTTCAATCGCCTGCTTCAGAAAACTATCCACCTGGTTTTTAGTGGCTTTCTCGGAAATAGCGGGAAAGTCGTCATGACAGGTAGGCTTTCTTTCCAGCACTGGCTTGTCGATGATTGAAACCGGCTCAATGGGCAGCCCTGTTTCAAGATCGTGTCCCAGGGCGTTGGCCGCTTCTTCCAGCTTCATTGCATGCAGATTACTGGCCGTGGGCTTCATAGATCTCTTCCTGTGCTGATTTAATGTGAGTTAAAGACTTATTTCTTGTATTTCGGACTTTCCAGCCATTGATTAAGGCAATTGCTGACTTTTTTACCGGCAGATGATGGTTTTCATGGGTTACCGTAAAAGAGTCGGCTTTTTGTCATGAGGCAATAGTTTCAGAAGATTGAAGGTAAGTTTTTTCCTCCGGCAACCGATGATTTATAAACCTGTAGCGAATAAGTAGGGTGAGCGCCTTGGATGACTATCAGTCAATTCTTAACGGTAAAGAGATTCTGGTGGCAGAAGACAACCCTGCTAATCAGATGGTAATGAAAAAGCTGTTAAAGAAAGTCGGTATCGTGGCGGAGTTTGCTGAAAACGGGCAAATCGCTCTGGACAGTTACCAGCAAAACCATGAACGCTGGCAATTGGTGTTAATGGATTGTGAAATGCCTGTACTGGACGGCTACGATACAACCGCTGCCATCAGACAGTTCGAAGAGGAAGCGGGTTTAGATCGGAAGTTGATTATCGGGCTCAGCGCCCATGCCATTCATGAGTTAAAAAAGAAAGCCCTGGAACGAGGCATGGATGATTACCTTACCAAGCCGATTGACCGGGATTTGCTTTATCAGACGCTGGTTGATTACCTTTCCTGAAAAGACCGGCAGAAAGCCGGTCTTTCAGAGTCATCTGTCGATGATTGGCTGGTCAATTAATTAGCGACAATATTCACCAGCTTGCCCGGCACTACAATCACCTTGCGGATGGTTTTGCCATCGGTAAACTTGGTGACGTTTTCCTGTGCCAGAGCCAGTTTTTCAACATCGTCCTTAGCCATACCCGCAGGCACTTCCAGTTTGGCACGAACCTTGCCGTTGACCTGAATCACCATGGTGATGGCGTCTTTCTTCAGGGCCGATTCATCCACCACTGGCCAGCTGGCACCAATGACGGCTTCCGTATGACCCAGTGACTGCCAGATGCTGTGCATGGCGTGTGGTGCAATCGGAGCCAGCATTAGGGTGGTGGCTTCCAGCGCTTCACGTACAACGGCACGACCCTGGTCGCTGCTGTCTTTGAACTTGCTCAGGGCGTTGTTCAGTTCCATGATGGCAGCAATGGCGGTATTGAAGGTCAGGCGGCGGGCGCAGTCATCAGATACCTTCCTGATGGTTTCGTGGGTCTTGCGACGCAGGTCTTTCTGCTTTTTGGTCAGAGCATTCAGAACCAGAGTCGGAGCTTTACCGCCAGCTGTATGATCAGCCACCTGTTTCCAGAAACGGCGCAGGAAACGGTGAGCGCCTTCTACAGCGCTTTCAGACCATTCCAGAGTCTGCTCCGGTGGCGCAGCAAACATGGTGTACAGACGGATGGTGTCGGCACCGTACTGGTTGATCATCTCCTGCGGATCAATACCGTTGTTCTTGGACTTGGACATCTTGCTCATGCCCGCGTGTTCAACGGTTTCGCCCGTCTCTTTCAGCGTCGCTTTTATCAGACGACCTTTGTCGTCGAACTCCATATCAACGTCAGTCGGCGCGATCCAGTGCTTAACGCCTTTTTCGTCCAGCTTGTAGAACGTGTCTGCCAGAACCATACCCTGACACAGCAGACGCTTGAAAGGTTCATCACTGTCGACCAGGCCAGCGTCACGCAGCAGCTTGTGGAAGAAGCGGGAGTACAGCAGGTGCATCACTGCATGCTCAATACCACCGATGTACTGGTCAACCGGCAGCCAGTAGTTGGCAGCGGCCGGATCCAGCATCTGACCATCGGACTGTGGAGAACAGTAACGGGCGTAGTACCAGCTGGACTCCATAAAGGTGTCGAAGGTGTCGGTTTCCAGTGTTGCCGCTGCACCGTTATGAGTGGTTTTTGCCCACTCAGGATCAGCCTTGATAGGAGACTGAACACCGTCCATTTCCACGTCTTCCGGCAGTAGAACCGGCAGTTCTTCCAGGGGGACTGGAATTTCAGTACCGTCTTCCAGGTACTTCATTGGGATTGGCGCACCCCAGTAACGCTGACGGCTTACACCCCAGTCACGCAGGCGGTAGTTTACCTGCTTTTCACCTTTGCCTTCTGCAACGAGCTTGTCGCAGATAGCGTTGAAAGCGTCTTTAAAGGTCAGTCCGTCGAACTCACCAGAGTTCACCAGCCTGCCTTTTTCGGTGTAAGCGGCTTTGGTCAGGTCGCACTTTTCATCAGCGTTCAGAGGTTCGATAACCTGTTCAATGGGTAGGCCAAAGCGTTGGGCGAACTCATAGTCGCGCTGGTCATGACCCGGAACTGACATCACCGCGCCAGTGCCGTAATCCATCAGTACGAAGTTGGCTGCCCAGACCGGTACTTCACGGCCTGTGATCGGGTGAATAGCACGCAGGCCGGTATCAACGCCCATTTTTTCCATGGTCGCCATTTCGGCTTCAGTGACACCGTTGCTCTTGCACTCATCAATGAATGCAGCCAGTTTTTCATTGTTGGCAGCTGCGGCTTTGGCCAGTGGGTGCTCTGCGGCAACAGCCACGTAAGTAATGCCCATCACGGTGTCCGGGCGGGTGGTGTAAATCTGGATGTCTTCCGGCGCGTCAGCTATAGGGTTAGCGAGCCTGAAGGTCATCTGCACACCTTCAGAACGGCCAATCCAGTTACGCTGCATCGCTTTAACCTGTTCCGGCCACTCTTCCAGCTTGTCCAGGTCAGCCAGCAGTTCGTCGGCGTAGTCAGTGATTTTGATAAACCACTGTGGCAGCTCTTTGCGTTCTACCAGAGTGTCACAACGCCAGCAGCGTCCGTCCTCTACTTGCTCGTTGGCCAGTACGGTCGCGTCGTTCGGGCACCAGTTAACGTTGGACATTTTTTTGTACACCAAACCTTTTTCATACAGTTTGGTGAAGAACCACTGTTCCCACTTGTAGTAATCCGGCTGACAGGTTGCCAGTTCGCGGTTCCAGTCGTAACCAAAGCCCAGACGCTTCAGCTGGCCTTTCATGTACTCAATGTTTTCGTAAGTCCATGGGGCGGGTGCGGTCTTGTTCTTGATGGCTGCGTTTTCCGCGGGCAGGCCGAAGGCATCCCAACCCATAGGTTGCATGACATTTTTGCCCTGCATGCGTTGATAGCGGGAAATCACGTCACCAATGGTGTAGTTGCGAACGTGCCCCATGTGTAGTCGACCACTGGGGTATGGGAACATGGAAAGGCAGTAGTATTTCTCCTTTCCTTCGTCCTCGGTAACAGCAAAGCTGTTGTTTTTTTCCCAGTAAGACTGGGCATCAGTTTCGATCTGATGCGGGTGGTAATGCTCTTCCATCATAGCTCTAATAAATAGCTCTATCGAGAATCAGGTATTGGGTTGAAACGGCCAAGGATACCTCAGTGAAACCGCTTGGGATAGCATTCTTTACAGCTCTTCCCTGCCAGAAGCGGACGGGCTTGTCCTGAGAGAATGTATTTTCATGCCAGCAAATGACTCCTTCTCATATGGTGCGTAGGAGTGGTAGACATCCTGCTTAATCTGAATACCTGGTACTTCCAGCTTGTTTGGAGGTGGAGGGTGAGGCAGGCCTAAGGGGTAATGGCAGGTGTTGGGAACAGCGTACTCTTTTCGAACTGTTGAAAGCCTGCCTATAGCGCATTTGAATTCTTCAGAGGTGTGCGGCATAGGGTTATGCTCTTTGGCTTCGTTTGGAATATTTATCCACTCGCTGCCAGGTATCCCCCCGGCAAGAGACAGTTTCATAATACTGGTTGATTTTCGAGTCTTGCTGGAGGGTGATTTTTGTTCAAAAGCTATTGCTAAATTAAAGTCACCCTGTTCATCCTTGTAGATATCAAACCCGGTCATCGGCTTGGTCTTGTCAATATTTTCCCGCTCTTTACCTATTGACAGAAAGTAGCTATGAAGGATGACTCCCTGATTAAAGTTAACAATCTCCTTTCTATCAATATCAATGATAAAGAGATAGCCTTTTTGCATAACGAATAGCCAGTTTTTTCCAAAAGCCTTTTTAAATTCAGTGTGGAAAGCGAAGTAGGCAGGAGATGGTTGCCATGGTTTTATTGTAGCGAGAAATGGGAGTTTATAATGAAATTGAAAATCATCAGTATTAAACCAGCTCCACCAACGGGTGGGAAGCTGGACAGGCTTAATGGATTGACCACTTCTGCCAATGTATATATGACCATTAGAGCAGGCGAAAGCAAACTCACCGTCGTCCAAATCTTGAAAAATTTTGGGCCTGGGGTGGCCTGATTTCCCAGGCTTTTCTATTGGACAGTCATCAAGAGCGCCATTAAAGACACCTGTCCATGAACGGTTTGAGTATTCAATGACAACGGCATTCCCATTATCGTCTACTGTAGCCAGCTGGTGAACGAGGCGTGCCTTAACGTTTGTTGAGGCACTCAGGATAACGGTAGAAAAAAATAGTGTTTTGAATAATCGTTCCATAAAGCAAACCCTTGAGTTTGTATATTAGACAGCACAGTTTGCAGTACTGAAGCTCACAGCAGGATAGCTCAATTGGTTCATTAGCAAGTTTTTGTAATGAGTTTTTCAGGACGCCTCAGTGAAATCACCCGGGACAGCTTTCTTTACAGCTCCTCCCTGCTAAAAGCATTTTCTTTTGTGCGCTTGCGAACGCTGTAATCGGTATTGTCAGGTGATTTTTCAAAGGCGATATAGGAGTGATAATGATCCAGCTGAGGTTGTATGGTTGTACCGGTCAGGCTGCTAAGAGCTGGTGGGTCAGGTAGTTGAGCTGGCCAGTTATAGGCATTGAAGGCAAGGAACGTTTTGCTTTCAAAAGGTAGCCGATTGGCGTCACACTTAAATTTGATAGAGTAATACTCCAAAATGTCTTTCGGTTCTTCGCTTTTGGAAGGCAGGGTAATATAGCGCCACGCATTGTCCGGGGTGCCGTCGCGTAAAGGCAGGACTGCAAAGCAGTGGGCTGATCTGGGTCCGATGCCTATGGGGAGCTCCATGGATGCGAGTAAATTAAAAGTCCCCAGTTTATCCTTGTAAATATCCAGACTGTCTATCGTTTCATTGCGACCTGCCTCCAGGAACGAATAGCCTAAGCCGAAGGAGCGGAAAAAGGCGAAATAGCCTAAGCCAAAAGAGCCTAAGCCAAAAGAGCCTAAGCCAAAATAGCCTAAGCCAAAATAGCCTAAGCCAAAATAGCCTGACCAGTTATTTTCATAAAACAGATCTCTGGTATCCAGATCAATGATGAACAGGTAGCGGCCCTGTGCGACAAACAGCCAGTTTTTTTTAAAAGCGTTGTTAAATACCCTGCTGAATAGTAAGTAAACCGGGTATCTGGTTTCTGTGCCAATCCAGCGCCATTTTCTGGTGGGAAGCTCGATGGGGACAGCTGGTTTGCCATTTTCAGCAATGATTACATAACCATTAGGGCAGGCAAAGGCAAACTGCCCATTGCCCAGCGGTTGATGAAAAGTATTTGGAACCGGACGGTTTGATTGATCAGAGGCCTCTATTGAGCAGTGATCAAGAAGGCCTTCAAAAACGACTTCCCAGTGCTTATTTTTTGCATATTCTATAACGACCGCATTTCCTGTGGTGTCCATTCCGGCAAGCTGGTGAACAACATCCGCATGAGTGTTTGTTGAGGTACTCGAGAATACAGCCGTTAAGAGCAGTGCGTAAAATAACCTGTTCATTGAACTGAGCCCGTCTGTCTGAACGTTTTGCCAAACCTGATTGTGGATTCGAAAACTCCAGTAAAAGGTAGTTCAGTTTATGGGAGGACACACTCTGTTAGCGATAACTGTTTTTTGGGAGGCATGCGGCGGGAGTCCAAAGGAGGCACTCAATCAGCCATGAGCAGCAGTCACATGACTGACTGAGAGAGTTCTGTTGTGATGAGCTGGAAGTAGTGGGCGATTCTACTGTTTGAACAGCTCGCCCAGTTTGCTGGCCAGCATCATATTGCCTTCGGTGCGTAGCTTGCCGGTCATAAAGGCCTGCATGCCATTCACTTCGCCGGTCATGATGCCGACAAAGGTGTCGGTGTCAGCAATCAGGCTGACGCCAGGGTTATCGCTGGTGCCTTCAACGATGGCAAAAGTACCGTCGTTTACGTCGATATGAAATGGATCACCATCAGTGATATCGAACTGGAAGACAACGTTGAGCCCAGCGGCTGCATCGGTATCAAAACGCCCGGACAGGTCGCTGAGGACTTGCTTCATATCTGCCATTACTATTTCTCCGTTGTTGTTATTGTCGCCCCCTGACATTTCCATAAAATGCCGGGGACATTTGTTTCTGCTCTTGAGCAGAGTTACCAGTAGCCTGTTAAATTATCGAGAGCCCAGCTTGTCAGCAGTTAACAAAGCCGCCAGAACCGCTTCTGCAGTCACTTCAAAAGGCAAGTTATGAATGGTTTCGCCTTCTGCACTGGCTGCTTCCGCCACCGGCATCAGTTTTTCTCTCGTTACGTCCGTCACTCCCAGGTCGGCCAGACAGGTAGGCAACCCAACTGAACGACAGAAATCAATGACTTCCTGAATTTCAGGCAGCGGTGCATTTTCCAGAACCAGCTGAGTCAGGGTACCGAATGCTACCTTCTCTCCATGCTGCATAGAGTGAGTTTCTTCCAACCGGGTCAGGCCGTTATGGATAGCGTGGGCTCCGGCTATCCCGCTGGATTCAAAACCGAGACCACTAAGCAGGGTATTAGCTTCAATAATATTCTCAACGGCTTGGGTGCAAACACCGTTTTCGACGGCCAGCTTAGCTTTCAGGCCATCTGTCCGTAGTGTTTCGTAACAAAGTCTGGCCAGAGTCTGTGCTGCCAGGGTAGGAGCCCCGCCCGCCATGGTCGCGTTCCGGGATGCTGCCACATTTGCCCGGGCTTCAAACCAGGTGGACAGTGCATCGCCCATACCGGAAACCAGCAAACGGGAAGGGGCATTAGCAACAATCTGCGTATCAACCATGACCATGTCCGGGTTTTTGGGCAGCAGTAAATATTCGCTGAACTCACCTTCCGGCGTGTAAATAACAGACAATGCGCTGGTTGGCGCATCGGTGGATGCTATGGTTGGCACCACAACCACAGGGAGCTTGCAGTAATAGGCAACAGCTTTGGCAGTATCGAGTACTTTGCCGCCACCTATACCCAAAAGCACATCTGCACCGGCTGACTGGCAGACACCCTGCAGACGCTCGATTTCCTGCCGGGAGCACTCACCATTGAATGTTTCAAAAACCAGCTTACAGTTGTTAGCTGAAAAGCTGCTACTGACACTACCTCCAACCAGCCCTGTGACAAAATCGTCGGCAATAGCCACAGGCTTGCCGCCAAAGTTTTTCACGTAATCAGAAATCCTGGCAAGAACACCTGCACCCTGAATATATTTTCCGGGAGCAATGATAATCTTATCCATGGTTGACTCCTTAATTTCAGCTCAAAAACTACGGATGAATGTCAAAAATCACACAGGCAGTACTTAATTATTCCCGTGCAGGCGAAGAGCATCCTGTACGGCTATAAACGCCTATTTAGTGTCGTTTATAGAGTTGCTTATAGCTCTACCTTATAGGTCGTGACAAAGGTGAACATAAGGTGTTTCGTTAGATTTATGGTGCTCAATATTACAGCATAATTCCCATGATTACATACGGCAGTCGTTCTTATTTGACTGATTATTCGCTTCGATACTGTTTGACGTTGATTTTGAAGGTTTTGCATGGCTGACTATTAGCCCCGGCTCTAGTATGATTTTCAGACCTCAGGCATACGACACTAAAAATATAATAAGGTGAATAAAGTGGAAGGCGTATTCCAATCTGACCATGTTCTGCTGAAGCAGCAAGAACGTGTTTTAACCATCACGCTTAACCGGGCTGAGAAAAAGAACGCCCTGAGTGGCGACATGTACAAAGCCATAACCTCGGCGCTGGCTTACGCGGCAGCTGAAGAGTCGGTGTACGCTGTGCTGGTGACCGGCAGTAACGACTGCTTTACGGCAGGCAATGATCTGGCTGATTTTATGCAGTCTGAGCTGGGCAATAATGCGCCGGTCATGTTGTTTCTCCGGCAGCTGATTGATTTTGAAAAACCATTGGTGGCTGCGGTCAATGGTGTGGCCGTGGGCATTGGTATTACCATGCTGCTGCACTGTGATCTGGTCTATATCGGTGAAAACACCCGCTGTCGTCTGCCTTTTGTGAACCTTGGGCTGGTGCCGGAAGCGGCATCCAGCGTACTTCTGCCTAATATCATGGGTCATCAGAGAGCCGCCGAACTGCTCATGCTGGGCGATTTTTTCGATGGACAAAAAGCCGCGAGCTACGGCATTGCCAATCAAGCCCTGCCCGATGGTGATGCTGTTACGCAAAGGGCAGTGGAACAGGTTAACAAGTTGGCTCAGCAACCAAGGGAAGCATTACGGTTAACTCGCAGGCTGCTGAAAAAACGTGAATACGATCCGGTGGAACACCGTATTGGCGAAGAAGGGATGATATTTGCCAAACAGCTGCGTTCAAAAGAGGCACTGGACATTATGCAGGCATTTTTTGAGAACAGGTGACAGGTAAAACCGTCAAATTAAAAGACGACGGGTGTTTTATCCAGAGCATTGCATGGGGTAGGGTATAGAGAACAATAAAAAATCGCACGGAGAGCGTTATGTCGGATCGTTTTATTCTTACCGGTGGAATGATTTGCGACGGCACCGGCCAGGACGCCTATCAGGGTGAGCTGCTGATTGAGAACGGCGTGATTCAACAGGTACGCCGGGGCATCACAGATTCAGTTGGCAGTACCCCCAGGGTCAACTGTCAGGGTCTTGTTGTGGTGCCGGGCTTTATTGATATCAACTCAAACATGGATTTTTATGCCGGTTTTGGCGGTGCGACTTATTTTGATGGCTTTACCCGGCAGGGCGTCACCAGCTTTGTTACCGGGCAGGGAGGCTATAGCCCATTTGCGATTGCAGCTAACAGCCTCAACCAGTCATTATTGAATCACCCCCCCTTTGATATTGGACAGATCGAGCAACCTTCAGGTGGATTGCGGCAGTTTCATCATCATCTCAGCCCGGACATTCACCATCAGCTAATTCCCATGGCAGGACATGGTAGCTGTCGTTTATCCATTGCGGGTTATGACAATCGACCCCTGAATGGAAAAGAGCAACAGCAGTTGCTGGGTTTGCTGGAAGAATCGCTTCAGGATGGTGCAGCGGGACTATCCATAGGGTTAGGTGAGCGTCCCGGAATGTTTGCCACAAAAGAAGAGTTGCTGGCAGTGGCTCAGCTTGCCCAGCGATACGACAGGCTGTTACGGGTGACCGCCCGGACCCAGATGGCGCAGTCGGGTTATTATTCACCGGTTTCCCTGGGGCGACACAATCTGAAAGCTATTGATGAAATGGTGATGCTGGCTCGTCAGACCGGGGTAAAGCTCCAGTGCTCACACCTTGCATTTCCCGGGGACAGAACCTGGCACACCTTTGACTCAGCTCTCGACAGTATTTATCAGGCCAGTGAACTCGGTGTGGATATTCAGTTTGATATTTCACCCCACAGTGTTGCAATGACAATGCTGATTAACCTGCTGCCCCAGTGGTTTGTGGGGGATTGGCAGCGGAATCTGGAATCCAGTCTGCAACGATACCGGTTAAAACTGGCGCTGGGCACGAACTTTACTTTGTCCGGGTTCAGTTATAATGATATTAGGCTTGTGTCGTCTGTTTCTGACAAGTATGAAAAGTATGAAGGCGAGCGTCTGGATGCTATTGCCAATGCAACAGGTCAGAATCACTTTAATACGCTGCTGGATATTTTAAGCAAGAGTAATGGTCAGGCTCGGGTTATGGTTTACGAGCGTTATGGTGTCGGCATGGTACGACAGTTGATGGGGAGTGCGTATTCATTGCTGGGGTCCGGAGCTGTGCCTGAACCGCTTTCCGGTGTGCATAATCCTTCAGCTGCGGCGGCGTTTCCCAGGTTCCTGCAAATCGCCCGTAATAGCGGCGTACTGTCCATGGAGCACTGCGTGCGCAAAATGACCGGCGCCGTGGCTGATCGTGCTGGCGTGCGGGACCGGGGTTATCTGCTGAAAGGTAAACGAGCCGATATCACCGTGTTTAACTGGAAGAGTTTGATGGACTTGACCGACTTTGCCGGTTATGACGCTCAACCTGATGGTATTGAGCAGGTGTATATTGGAGGCAAGTGCATGCTGAGGAACTCGCAACTGATTTCGGCAGAAAGCGTTTCCAGCAGTGTGTGATACGGGTTCTTTTTCCCGGCAGGCCGAGGTAAAGTAGCGCACCTTTTTTTCCCTGCGGGGATGGTGTGATGAAATCAGCCTGTGACTCAAAACAGCCTTTCTGGCTGCAAAAAAACCTTGATGAAATGACCCCTCAGGAATGGGAATCCATATGCGACGGTTGTGGACGTTGCTGCCTGAACAAGCTGGTGGATGAAGACGATAATATTCTGACCGTTGCCGTCGCCTGCAAACTGCTGGACCTGGACAGCGGCTTATGCAAAAACTACAAGCACCGTCGCAAGCATGTACCGGACTGCATTAAGTTCACTCCTAAAACCCTGCACGAGCACCTGAAGTGGCTGCCCGACAGCTGCGCCTATCGTTTGCTCTATGATGGTTATAGTCTGCCGGACTGGCATCCGCTGGTAACAGGAAACCCTGAGTCAGTACACGACGCTGGATTTTCAGTGCGGGGTAAAGGGTTTGTGTCGGAAGACGATGTGCCGGTAACACAGTGGCACGATTATATTATTTGTACGGGCTGAATTGTCCGGCGACAGTGACTTATTCGGAGATTCTGACTTTTCTTGCAGTAAGGTCAGGATCTAAAAAGCCCTTGTAATAGAAAAACTCTTTTGTCGTCTTCTTCTCATAACTGACTTTATACAAAAGCACAAAAGGCAGACTCTCGTGACTGTGCCGAACCCTGCCATCCGTATTCCAGCCAATAAACCGATGAGACTGATAAGCCCCCAGCTCATTGTCCAGTAGCGGTAGAAAATGGTCCTTTTTATTGCCGGTGGCGGTGAGCACATGTCGGTCCATCTGAATCATCAGACTATCTTCCCTGGCTATGCCGTCGGCAAAATAGTCATTGACTTCCTGCTGATAGAAATACTGAAAGCTGATGGCAGCAGTCATTAACCCGGCGGTAAAAATCAGCATCACTGTCATGCAGCGCGAAAGAAGCGAGCGTTTTCGGTTGCCTGTCATAACCCGCTGTTTAATACCCATAATATGCCTCCTGCCATTAATCAGGCGTATCGGACAAAACGGCGAAACAGTTAGCTGAAAAATTGACTCAGTAAGCGCTTGGTGGTCTGCTATCAGAAGGGGTTTCCACGAAGCAGGCAATACGCTGGATATGCAGACCGGGGAAGTCTTTTTCTTTGATGCACTGGAATAATCCCAAAAAGGCAACAGGGTGACTACCCTTAATTAAAGGTCGAATTAATCGAGCCGAAACATTCAGCAGGCACTGCTTTCAGTGGTTAGCTGATGACACTCAATGATCGAGGATGAGAAAATGAAGACAAGGATGTCTGTTAACAAGGGTTTTACCCTTATCGAATTGATGATCGTTGTGGCGATCATCGGTATTCTGGCTGCGGTGGCGATTCCGCAGTATCAGAACTATACCCGCAATGCGACTGTGAATGCGTCTTTGACGGAAGCGAATCAGTATAAGACCGCTGTTGGTATTTGTGCGCAAACTAATGCAATCCTGGGATGTACTGCTGGCAACAATGGCATTCCGGCTGCTCCGAATAATACAGTTACTTCCGTTGCAGCTAGCGGTGTAATTACTGTAACCCCTGGTGGTTCCTATGCTGGCTCTACCCTAACGCTTACACCAGATGATACTGGTACTATTTGGCGTTTGACTTGCACTACGGCTACTGCTGATACAGCTGACTTATGTTCTAACCCTGAAGTAACAGGGCATCCTGATTTTGGTAGAACATTGCCTACACCTTAATTGGCTATTTGAAAGAGCAATAAAAAAGGCTGGTTTTCCAGCCTTTTTTATTGCCTGCCTTGTAGCTGTTGTTTAAAAGGCAGAAAGCCTGTCAGCGCCGCCTTCTCGGTTTAGGTGCCTCCCGGGCAGGTTGGTAGCTTTTCAGTCCCTGGTCTCCCGTCAGAATTTCCACCTCAATGGTGCTGGTACTGGCATAATGACTTTACTGCTCATTACTGGCTGCCTCCCCTGATTGCTGTTCCTGTTGAAGTGCTTTTTCAAGCTTTCCCTGGCTGGAAAGCGTGCCAACAGGACCAGAGGCCAACAATTTGGGGAGTTTTGAAAGGTCTTCCAGAAGAGTCAGGCGACTGTGTCCAAGTGTATTATCACGGTGACTAATGGTAATAAAGGGCGTCATTTCCAGCCCCAGACGATCCAGTAATGCCGGATTATGTGTCGTTACCAGAATATCAATATGACGCTGCTCACCAATAGACCGCAATACATTCAGGAGAACATTGGAGCGAGAAGGATGTAGTCCATTATCAATCTCCTCGACAACCAGAAGACTCTGCTCCGGGCGAGTCAGCAGGGCGACCAGAATAGCCAGGAATCGCAGGGTTCCATCCGACATCCCCCTGGCATCCACCGAGATTTTTTGATCGCCCCACAATTCATCACAATACAACATAGCGTCTGTATTGAAACGACCTACAGCTTCCGCATAAATCCGGCCAATATCCTTCTCCGGCAGCAGGCTGACGTGCTTTGTCAGGGTCTCTTCAATCTGTTGTTTCTGCGCCTCATCAAGAGCGGCAATAACCCCGGCGATATTAGCGGCATCACTATCCAGTTCTTTGGACAGTGGGACATAGTTCCTCATATGGGAAGGAATAGGGTCCAGAATAAAAATACTTTTGAGTGCAGCGGTGATTGTCTCGACACCTTCGACAATATCTTTCCTGAGGGTCTGCGAAAAAGCTTCCGGATACAGCTGGCTCAGAATGGTTGTTTGCCGGGCGGAAGGTCTGGGTTTACCTTGTTTCCTGTTATAGAGGTGGGCGGTGATAGCAGGCGCATCAGGCGCACAATCATCGGTTCTGATGAGAAAAATATCAGAAGAAACCGTTTGAGCCCTAGGGCGATACTTTACCCGTCTCAAGCTTTCAGATGCAATCCGGGGAGTTCCTTCAACAGAGACCTCCAGTCGATAAATAAACTCGCTGAGCTCACTGCCTCCTGAAACCGTTACCTCCAGAGCGAATTGCTTTGTTCCGGAACGACAAACCCAGTCAGTACTCCCACGCAACCCCGGAACATTGCTGTCTCCCTGTAAAATAATGCTCAAAGGCATGCCAGACGCACTGCGATTTAAAAACAGCAACGCATCCAGAACATTAGATTTGCCACTGGCATTGGTTCCAATCAAAACCGTGAGGGGATCGATATAAAGGGTCGAGTCTTTAAAGCTCTTCCAGTTTTCTACCCGGATTTGTTTTATCATAAGGTTTTCCGCCTACTGTTCGGTGACAGGTTGTTTTATCCCTGCTCTTCCTGTGAAAAATTGCTGTGAAAATAAAAACAGACACCTGCTGGCCTGCGGCGTCACACCCCTTCATTTCGCATACCAAAATGAATTTTACCAAGTACAGGTTGTTGAAGTCTTTCACGACTATAAAAAAAGAAGTGGAAGGTGGTTAGCTACTGTTCAGTTATTTAAGTATTTTAATCAACGCCCGGTTTTCCGGTTTCTGTAAATAACGCCTGAGCTGATGAATGGTTTCTTCCCCAACGTCTGCTATCGCCTGAAGCTGTTCATCCTTTGCCTGATGCAGACTGTCCCAGTCAGAAAACGCTTTTCCCAGTTTTGCGGAGCGGGACTTGCCAATATCCGGAATGCCCAGTGCCCGAATCTGTTGTTCGAAAGGCAGCGAGCCAGCCTGGTCAACGGCAGAACGAAAATAACCGCTCTGTTCCCGGCTGCAACCCGCTTCGTGCAGTTGCTCTCTGCTGAGGGTTAAAATGTCAGCCAGCGTCTTTAATTGACCGCTGTTGACCAGATTGTGGATAACAGGCTCATCCAGCCCCGGCAAATCCAGCCGCTTATTGAGCCATTGAATCCGGGCAGTAAACTGTTCTTTGCAACCCGGCACCAGAGACAGGCAGGTAAATGAGCTGTATTGCTCTGAATCTGGCAGAACCGGATGTTTTCGCTGTGAATCCCTTAGCACTACCTTATTGAAGGTTGGCGTAGCAGAGCCTTTCAGGGCAATAGAAATCTGGTCGCCAATGGCAATGTCTCTATTTTGCAGGTTAGCCAGACTACCCATAGACACTCTGGAGATGGTTCGTTCGTTTATCTCAACCGGCTCAAATACCAGCACTGGCGTGATAGTTCCGGTTCTTCCCACCTTGAACTCAATATCCCGGACGGTAGTGACCGCCACGTCAGGAGGAAATTTCCATGCCAGCGCCCAGTTTGGTGCATGGGTTGTTGAACCCATTGCCTGCTGTTGAGCAGTGTTATTGGCTTTTAGCACGATGCCGTCCAGTAAAAAGGGTAAACGGTTTGCCTGCTGTTGCAGTTGCTCACGTTTTCTGATGACTGCTTCAAGGTTTTTTACGGGTTCGGTAAATTGCGCAGGAAGATCAAAGCCCAACGTATAGAGCTGGTTAACCGCTTCAGATTCGGATCTGGCCGGTGTTGGCTGCCATAGCCGCCACGGGAAAAAATCCAGCACTTCCAGCGCACTGAGTTCCGGGGTATTGCTATGAATGATCCCAGCCACAAAATGACGGGCGCTGGAGTAGCGACTCTTGTTGTGAGTCTTTTCATTCCAGAGATCAAGGCGGACAAACAGTTCGCCATGTAAGACGATGTTGGAGTCGGTGGCAGGCAGTTCTTCCGGAATGGTGGGAATGGTTTTTATCTTCGCCAGAATGTTCCTGCCCATTTTGCCGTTGCCACGGGTAGAGGCTGATTCCAGTTTGCCGTGACGGTAAACCAACTCAACGGCTATGCCGTCAATTTTGGGTTGCAGGATTACGCCGGAGTGGTTGCTGTCACTGTAAACCTGTTGTAGAAACTCATTAATGTCTTTTTCGGACTCGGCCTTGTGAAGGCTGCCCATGGGATAGACATGACTGACAGGGCTATTAGAAGGGTTGCCAGACTCCAGCCGTTCAGAAGTGTTGGTGTTCAGTTGAATGTCCGGAAAACATTCCGACAGGCTTTGCAGACGTTTAGCCAGCGCATCAAACTCGTGGTCGGATAATACCGGCCTCTGCAGCACGAAATAGAGCTGGTTGTGGTGCTGGATTTCCTGGTTAAGCTGTTCAAGCTTCTGACGCGCCTCCTGTTCGGACCATTCAGGGCAGCTGGCTCGTGCTACAAAGGGCGCTATTAAAGGAATGAGCAATAACGGTGAAAAACGTTGCATGACGGCCACATCCGTTGGTGTTGCTGTTTTATTATCCGCCAGCCAGTAATTGCTTTAACTCCCGCTCAGCCTGCCTGTCTTCGGCTGCACGAAGCCTTTCGACGGCGATTTCCTGTTTTTTGATCTGTATGTCCAGATTTTGCAGGGCTTTTTTAGTGGTTCTTTCTAGCTGTACGGCTTTAAAAAAGCGGTTTCTTGCTGCGGTAAATTTCATAGAGCCCAGGGCGCTTTTAGGGCTTAGCCCTGCCTTTATACTGATCGCGTTAAACTGCGTCCACGTTTTTTCTTTAAGAGCTGTTGCCCGGCTGACGGCATCGTTAAGAGTGGCCCGGCTCTCATTCAGTGCCATCAATTTAACCTCGGCATTGTAAATCTGCTCCTGAACAGGATCAGCTTTCAGCAAAGGGAGGGTTGGCGTTTTTGCCTTGGGGCTATTACGGGGCGTTACAGGTGCTCGTATCGAAGCCAGCTCTGAAGCCTTTGCCTGTCGAATGCTTCTTGAATGTACCGGGGTGGGTTCAGGTTTGTCGTACTCAATTCTGGCATCCTTAACAGGACTTTTGCCGGAGGTTTTCCTGACACTGCCAAAATGCAGGAAGCCTTTCAGGGCTTTGGTTGCTTTTGAGGAAGCCTGTGTAAACCAGTTTCCGGAGGTGCGGGCTGCGCCATTAACATTGTCAGTCATCGAATGCTTTCCTTCCGTCGTAGAAATCTGCCGTATGACTTTTCATTTATGATGTTGTTAATGTATCGGTCGGGGGGAGGATAACTTGCAGGTTGGGACGAGCTTTATCGCTCGGCCTAACCTGTGTTGCAGAATGGATCAGGAAGGATAACCGTCCGGATTCTGAGACTGCCAGCGCCAGGCGTCGCTGACCATATCTTCCAGTACTTTCTCAGCTTTCCAGCCCAGCTCGTTCAGGGCTTTGTCCGGGTTGGCGTAACAGGCGGCAATATCGCCGGCACGACGATCGGTGATGTCATAAGGTACGGCTTTACCTGAAGCCTTCTCAAAAGCGGCCACCATATCCAGTACGCTGTAGCCTTTACCCACGCCCAGGTTCCAGGCAGTGGCTCCTTTGGTGGTGCGCAGCTTTTCAATGGCACGGACATGCCCGACAGACAGGTCAACCACATGAATATAATCACGTACACCGGTGCCGTCGTGAGTCGGGTAGTCGTTACCAAAGACCCGCAGTTTTTCCAGCTTGCCAATAGCAACCTGTGATACATAAGGCATCAGGTTGTTGGGGATATCGTTAGGGTCTTCACCAATCATACCGGACGGGTGAGCGCCAACCGGGTTGAAATAGCGCAACAGGGCAATGCTCCACTCGTTATCAGACAGGTACAGGTCACGCAGAATATCTTCCACCATGAGTTTGGAGCGGCCATAAGGGTTGGTGGCTGACAACGGGAAGTCTTCCATAATCGGGAGACTGGCCGGGTCGCCATAAACCGTGGCGGAAGAGCTGAAGACAATACGCTTTACATTGGCGGCTTTCATGGCTTCGCAAAGAACCACGGTGCCGTAAACATTGTTGTCGTAGTAATCGAGAGGAATTTCACAGGATTCGCCCACGGCTTTCAGCCCGGCGAAGTGGATAACCGCCTCGAAATCATGTTTGCTGAACAACTGGTTCAGCAGGTTGCGGTCACGGATATCCCCATTAACGAAGGTCAGGCTTTTGCCGGTGATCTCCTGAACCCGACGCAGGGACTCTTCACTGCTATTGGTCAGGTTATCCAGTACAACAATATCGTAGTTGTCGTTAAGAAGTTCGAGACAGGTGTGGCTACCGATATAGCCTGCCCCGCCTGTTACCAGAATTTTACTCATAATGGGTCACTCCGAAAGGTTGTCATCATGATGACGTGATCTTGTTTATAAATGTAGTCAGCCAGCGGTTTCGGTCAGTCGCATGGACAGGTCGAGAGCCTGACAATGTTTGGTGAGGGCACCAATGGAAATGAAATCCACACCGGTGGCTGCAACCTGAGGCAGAGTCACTTCAGTGATATTGCCAGACGCTTCCAGTTCAGGGCGATTGCCCAACAGCGTTTTATTCAGTTCAACGGTCTCTCGTAACAGGTCGAGAGAAAAGTTATCCAGCATAATGCGGTCAGCTCCGGCATCACGCGCCTGGTGAAACTCATCAAGGTTTTCTACTTCTACCTCGACGGGCTTACCCGGAGCCGTAGCTTTGGCGGCTGCTACCGACTGACGAATACCGCCACAGGCAGCAATATGATTTTCTTTGATCAGGAACGCATCAAACAGGCCGGTACGGTGATTATGACAGCCGCCCTGAACAACAGCGTACTTTTGTGCCAGACGCAGTCCCGGAAGGGTTTTGCGGGTATCCAGCAGTTTGACGGATGTGCCTTCTACCAGGTTCAGATAATGTTGGCAGCGAGTGGCTGTGCCGGACAAGGTTTGCAGGAAATTCATGGCGGCACGTTCACCGGTCAGCAGGCTGCGGGCAGAACCGGTAAGAGTGACCAGCAACTGATCGGCAGCTACCTGTTCGCCTTCTTCAATATGCCATTCAATGGTGACATCAGGGTCGATCTGCCTGAACACTTCATCAAACCATGGGCGACCACAAATCACAGCCTGCTCCCGGCAAATCAGACGGGCAATGGCCTGTTGCTGTTCAGGAATCAAAGCGGCGGTAATATCCCCGGTGCCAATATCTTCATTCAGGGCGTGTTGGACATTGATGGTAACGGTGTCTTTCAGTTCAGGCGTTTTCATCGGGATCGCTTTTGGATCTTCTTAAAAAAGTGCGCCGCATTATAAGGGAATATTATTAAAGGGACACCTCACTGAGACGTTTACTGGAAGAGGGTCGTGTTATTTGCCGTTCCAGTGGCAGGCGGATGGTGAATTCACTGCCCCGGTTCACGACTGAATCCACTGTCAGGCTGCCCTGATGATGGGTTGTGATGATGAAATAGGAGACAGACAGTCCCAGCCCGGTACCGACCCCAACATCCTTAGTGGTGAAGAACGGTTCGAAGATGCGCTTTCTGACACTGTCGCTGATGCCGCAACCGTTGTCCGAGAGAGCGATGACAGCCTGATCATTTATATGACGGGTTTTGATACGAATTCTCCCCGGTTCGGTTTTAGTCTGGCGCTGGTTAATAGCGTGGGCGGCATTTTTCAGAAGGTTCAGCAGCACCTGTTGCAACTCGCAGGCGATACAGGGAACGTCTTCTAACGTCGGATCAAAATCGTAGTTCACCTGAATCTGCATAAAATCAAACTCAGATTGCCAGCTCAGGTCTGAGCCAGCGATATCGACAGTCTTTTCCAGTAACTCTTTCAGGTTGGCAGAGGATAAAACCGGCTCCGCCTGACGACTGAACTTCAGCATATTTCTGACAATCTCCGAAGCTCTCAGGCCTGCGTCATGAATGTTATCAAGGAAACGATTGATCCCCCGGTCTTCCAGATAGGCATTCAGCTCATTCAGGTCTACACGGTGCTGCTGAGCGCTGTGCTGGTTGGCGGGAAGGTCTGTGGAAATTCTGCGACGTATGTTCTGGGCACCCTGAATCACTGCTCCCAGAGGGTTATTGATTTCATGAGCCATACCGGCGGCCAGCCCGCCAACGGTCATCATCTTTTCGGTCTGTACCATCACTTCTTCCAGCTTAAGCCGTTGAGTAATGTCGTCTATACGGATAACCGCTTCCGGATGTTCATCACCAGACAGTGGATAAATAATTAAATCCAGATAACTATCGTTACCGGCAATAATTACGGGAAGCTTTTCTATCCTCTGGGTACTTTGCTCTTTTAGCGTTGTTTCAATTTGCTGCTGGCAATGCTCAAGAAAGGGTAACGCATTGACCATTTTCTGACCGACTACGGGATGGTGGCTGTTTTCTGCGAGACGAGCCGCTTCGGAGTTAGACTGTTGTATAACCAGTTGATGATCTACCGTGATCAACGCCGACGGCATGGAGTTGATAATGTTGTTGAGGTATTCCTGAAACTGCTTCAGTTTGCGCTCCGCCTTCTGGCGCACTTTTATTTCGTGTTCCAACTCTTGATTGTTGCGTTGCATTTCTGTCAACAGTTGTCGTTCATACTCTTTTTCTTCCTTCAGCTGCTGATCTCTGGTGGCGATTCGGGACAGCATAACGTTAAATGCCTGTGATAATGTGCCTATTTCGTCATGGTGAAAGACTCTGGCGCGGATACGGTAATCTTCATGCTTTGAAACCCTGCCCGTGATACGAGTCAGGTGCAGGATCGGTTTAGTAATAAAATGACGAACATAATGGGTGATGGTTAGTGTGATCAGCAGGAAACTGACCACAATGACCATTCCGGCAACCCCCATAACACTGTTTGGGGCAAGGTCATGCCGGGAAAGCAAATAGGCCGATACCATAAAGGCGCCGCTGGCAATCAGCCCCAGGGACAGGGCGATGCCAATCAACAGGTGGAGTAGCTTGCTACTGACGGTCAGTTTTGAGAAGTAGGCATACAATGCTTGCATGGGCTTTGTCGTATTTTTGGTGGCCCCGATAACAAGCAAACTATCTTATTTGTACGGTCGTGACAAATTTACCAGCGAACGCCTTTTTGTGAGAGTTTATCCATCAATTTCTGGTGGGCAGGCAGCTTCAGGCCTTCTTTTTCAGCGATCCTGATCAGGTAACCGTTCATAAAAGCCAGTTCTGTTTTGCGTCGCAGACGTGCATCCATACAGGTTGAAGAGTGGTTAGCCGCTGTTAAACGACAAACTTTGTATACTTTTTCGTGCAGGGACTCTGGTGTTGTCCGGCCCTGTGCTTTGCTGATATGGGTGAACTCATTAATCAGTTCATCCATGAGTGGCTTTTTGTCGTATTCCAGTAAAGCGCCATTCTGGCAGTCAAAAAGGGCGGTTAAACCATTGATGGCACAGTTGACGGCCAGCTTTTGCCATAAAACATTGCCAATATCTTTACTGGCGCTCATCTTCAGGTGAAAGCCCTGAAACTGGCGGAGAAACACTGTGGCCGGCTGATGGTTAAAACAACCAATTTCTGTCAGCCCCTGTCCGGCATGATGAACATGGAGCGGTTTACTGATCCAGGCACCGTCCGTGGTTGAGCCGATCCAGATGTTTTGCGCAGGAAAGGCTTCTGCAACCGTCTCCTGACTGCCCATACCATTTTGCAGGAGCAGTACATTGCAATGCTCTGCCAGCGCAGGCCGGATGGAATTCATAGCGGTTAGTGTATCGCCTGCTTTGGTGCAGACAATAAGCTGGTGGATGGGTGTGGTTATCTCATCGGCGGTGATCACACTGACCGGGTGTTGTGATTCTGTTTTGTCCAGATGAGTCAGGGTCAGTACTGGTTTTTTGTCCACCTTTCTATCTACATAACGTTCTCTGTTACGGACAATCATAACAGGAGAGTTGCCAGTGGTTTGATGGATATTTGCAGCCCAGAGACAGCCGATACTTCCGGCGCCAAGGATATACCAGGGGTGTGATGACATCGTTTATTTACAGGGTCAGATCAGACAGTGGGTTAAGGGGCAATAGTTTAACACAAGGTTTCAGCGCTTTTTCTGAACGTTAGTACTTTAATTCCATGACTATACTTGCCTGATGTTTTTAACACCTGAGGTATCTGGACTATGAGTCATGTTTATAAAATTCTTGAAGTTGTCGGCAGCTCAACCCTGAGTAGTGACGACGCTATTCGTAATGCCATAGCGACAGCTAGCGTCAGTTTGAAAAACCTCAACTGGTATGAAGTGGTGGAGCACAGAGGGCATATTAACGACGGTGAGATTGGTCACTTTCAGGTGACGGTACGAATTGGATTCAGGCTGAACGATAAAGAGTAGGTCAACATTCAGGTAAATCGTTCTGGTGAAAAACAGCCCTGGTGATGCCGGGGCTTGCTACGAACTCTTGCTCTGGAGAAAGCGTTCCCGGACAATATGGCATTACTCCTTTTTTATGTGGAATTTTTCATGCCTTCATTTGATATTGTTTCTGAAGTGGATCTGCACGAACTCAGCAACTCAGTAGACCAGGCTAACCGCGAACTGACCACCCGTTATGATTTCCGTGGTGTTGATGCCAGCTTTGAACAAAGTGGTGACACCCAGATCGTGATGGCTTCTGACGCGGATTTCCAGCTGGTACAAATGCTGGAAATGCTGAAAACCAAAATGGTTAAACGAGGCATCGACGTTAAATGCCTGGAAGTAAAGGATCATTATGGTTCTGGCAAGCAAGTCAAACAGGAAGTGACTGTTCGCCAGGGACTGGATAAGGAGCAGGCTAAAAAGATTGTGAAAATGATCAAGGATGCCAAACTCAAGGTTCAGCCTGCTATTCAGGGTGAGCAGGTTCGTGTAACGGGTAAAAAACGGGATGACCTGCAACAGGTGATTGCCATGCTGCGGGAAGCTGATACCGAAATGCCGCTGCAGTACAATAACTTCCGAGATTAATTTACAGTTTTCTTTACAATTCTCGTAGCTTCAATAAAACCTGAAGCTATTATTGAGGAAAGGTTTTTCAAATCTTTCCTCAACTCTTTTCTCAATAAGAAATGGTCTATCGACCACAATCAGTGGTGCTATTATTGAGGACTTATATTAGCGAGGGTTATCCTTCTTTCCGCGCTTATTAGAATGTTCATTGAAAGAAGCTTGTGTGCGTTTATAAGAATTCCCTATCAATAAGTCTATGTTTTTATGAAAGGCTTCCTGCGTAACGTCCTTATCATCAGGTGGGAAAAGGAGCTTTATTGTTTCTATTTTATAGTCGGAGTCTGTTTCAGGGTTGTTAACAAATTTTTTAAAGTGTAACATGTTTTTTGTTGAAAAACAGTAATTCTTATATTTGTCTCTACTTGCTTTTGATATAAAAAAACTTCCATCATATATACCAAAACCTAAACAGCGACTACTAAACATTTCGTATGGAATTTCCTCAATATAAAGTTCTCCCCTGTGTTTTTCTTCATCAAAGATAAAATAACCTATACGACCTCTACTGATATGCTTTTTAGCAAGTTCTGCAATGGCTTGGTATTGAAGAGTGTCAACATCCATGGTATCAGGAGCTTCTGCAGCAAATAGTTCATCAAAAACCGAAAGAGCAAAATCAGCTGTCGGAAAAAGCTCAGGATATTTTTCTTGTAGTTCGGTTGCTCCATTTAACGTTAACCTTCCCATGCCCCCAGCATCTCTGTTACAAATGATCAGTAGTTTACTATCATCTTCTTCTGGTTCTAAGTGAATAAAGAGAGCGCGGGCAACATATTGGAAAAAAGATCGACTATCCATCAGATCAGTAAAAATTTCTTCCAGGTTATCGGAAGTCGTGCCGGAAAAAATTTGTTGTAAAACAGAATTCTGTCTTTGATCTGAAACAAATGCTGCCAGAGCTTTTTCCGACTCTGACGGGTTCTGGTTTTCAGTATTTATTTTACGTTTGAAATCATAAATAGCTTCCCTGGTATCTTCTATTGTCTGAAATTGTTCGGGAAAACTCCTCATCAGCTCAGCAGTTGGTACATCCTGGTACTTTAAAATTAAATTTGCTACTGCCTGATATTCCAGGGTGTGCGTGGTTTCGTTAAAATCATTCTGTTTTAATGTCTGAAAGGCTGCAATAGCCACTTCTGTTGTTGCAAATAGTTCAGGGTTGTCAGCCTGCAGTTCTCTTGCTCCCTGCTCTGTCAGATTGCATGAGTTGAGGCAGTCGCTGGGGCCTATTAGTAAAAAGGTGCGGGCGTCATCATTCGATATTACCGGCACGGTTTTTAAACGATATTCCGAGTTACTCGAATCACAGCTATTCGTAGAAGGAATTATGTCCCAGGAGGCATTGTTGTCTGAATCTTCTGAATCTTCGGAACTTGATGAACCATCAGAACTTTCGTCATCGTCGGTTTCACCATTTCGCCTCACGGGATAACTATTTTCAGAGGATGACCTTACGGGCAGGGAAACGCAAATGGACTTTGTATCTGGCTCTGCAAACTCAAGGTCTTCTTCAAAATCAAGCCTGTCATAAACAGGAGCTTTACCCTCTGTTTTCAGAGTCATCGGCAGGAAGTTTGTTACGACAACGACGTATTTTTTTAGTATTCCATTCCATTCTAATTGAACTAACTTATATTCATTCTCATCTTCGGGGAGATTCTGGCGAAGTGGGGCGTCAGTTTCCTCTTCGGGGTCTGCTCCAAAACGGAAACCCAGATCATCATCAAATTCGTCAATGTGTTTCTCAGTCTGATTTTCGTTGGCCAACATATCAATATCATTATGAAGCAGTTTTGAATACATCGGCATTTGCCAGGTAGGTAAATAATTTCCATTCATTTTTTGAGGAAGATTTCCCATGAAAGGAGGGAGTGGGTTTTGTAAATTTCCGGCTAAGAGGGTTCTGGAAAATAAAGAAAAAACTAAGAACAAAAGACAAGTGACGCCTGTTCGCATGGTGATTTCTCTTGTTGATTAAAACGATACATCAGGTGTTGCTGTTTCTATGTACGCTTTTAGAGCATAGACGATGTAAGCCAAGGTTAAAAATCTATGGTCAACTCGTCCTACAGTCTTTGAGCAGTTACTAGCGAGGGCTATCCTGCTTGTCCAGCTTTCTACGCTTATCAGAATGTTTATTGAAAGAAGCTTGTGCGCGTTTATAAGAACCTCCTATCAATAAGTTTATGTTTTTAAGAACGGCTTTCTGCGTAACGTCCTTATCATCAGGTGGGAAAAGGAGCTTTATTGTTTCTATTTTATAGTCGGAGTCTGTTTCAGGGTTGTTAACAAATTTTTTAAAGTGTAACATGTTTTTTGTTGAAAAACAGTAATTCTTATATTTGTCTCTACTTGCTTTTGATATAAAAAAACTTCCATCATATATACCAAAACCTAAACAGCGACTACTAAACATTTCGTATGGAATTTCCTCAATATAAAGTTCTCCCCTGTGTTTTTCTTCATCAAAGATAAAATAACCTATACGACCTCTACTGATATGCTTTTTAGCAAGTTCTGCAATGGCCTGGTATTGAAGAGTGTCAACATCCATGGTATCAGGAGCTCCTGCAGCAAATAGTTCATCAAAAACCGAAAGAGCAAAATCAGCTGTCGGAAAAAGCTCAGGATATTTTTCTTGTAGTTCGGTTGCTCCATTTAACGTTAACCTTCCCATGCCCCCAGCATCTCTGTTACAAATGATCAGTAGTTTACTATCATCTTCTTCTGGTTCTAAGTGAATAAAGAGAGCGCGGGCAACATATTGGAAAAAAGATCGACTATCCATCAGATCAGTAAAAATTTCTTCCAGGTTATCGGAAGTTGTGCCGGAAAAAATTTGTTGTAAAACAGAATTCTGTCTTTGATCTGAAAAAAATGCTGCCAGAGCTTTTTCGGACTCTGACGGGTTCTGGTTTTCAGTATTTATTTTACGTTTGAAATCATAAATAGCTTCCCTGGTATCTTCTATTGTCTGAAATTGTTCGGGAAAACTCCTCATCAGCTCAGCAGTTGGTACATCCTGGTACTTTAAAATTAAATTTGCTACTGCCTGATATTCCAGGGTGTGCGTGGTTTCGTTAAAATCATTCTGTTTTAATGTCTGAAAGGCTGCAATAGCCACTTCTGTTGTTGCAAATAGTTCAGGGTTGTCAGCCTGCAGTTCTCTTGCTCCCTGCTCTGTCAGATTGCATGAGTTGAGGCAGTCGCTGGGGCCTATTAGTAGAAAGGTGCGGGCGTCATCATTCGATATTATCGGCACAGTTCTCAAACGATATTCCGAGTTACTCGAATCACAGTTCTTCGTAGAAGGAATTATGTCATCGGAGATATCGCTGTCTGAATCTTCTGGATATTCTGAATCTTCAGAACTGGATGAACCATCAGAACTTTCGTCATCATCGGTTTCACCATTTCGTTTCACTGGATAACTATTTTCAGAGGATGACTTTACCGGCAGGGAGACGCAAATGGATTTTTTGTCTGGCTCTGCAAACTCAAGATCTTCTTCAAAATCAAGCCTGTCATAAACAGGAGCTTTACCCTCTGTTTTCAGAGTCATCGGCAGGAAGTTTGTTAGGACAACGACGTATTTTTTTAGTATTCCATTCCATTCTAATTGAACTAACTTATATTCATTCTCATCTTCGGGGAGATTCTGGCGAAGCGGGGTGTCAGTTTCCTCTTCAGGGTCTGCTCCAAAATGGAAACCCAGGTCATCATCAAAATTATCAGCGTGTTTCTCAGTCTGATTTTCGTTGGCCAACTTATCAATATCATTATGAAGCAGTTTTGAATACATCGGCATTTGCCAGGTAGGTAAATAATTCCCATTCATTTTTTGAGGAATATTTCCCATGAAAGGAGGGAGTAGGTTTTGTAAATTTCCGGCTAAGAGGGTTCTGGAAAATAAAGAAAAAACTAAGAACAAAAGACAAGTGACGCTTGTTCGCATGGTGATTTCTCTTGTTGATTAAAACGATACATCAGGTGTTGCTGTTTCTATGTACACTTTTAGAGCATAGACGATGTAACCCACAGTGAAAAATCCATGGGCAACTTCGCCTATAGTTTCTGAGCAGTTACTAGCGAGGGCTATCCTGCTTGTCCAGCTTTCTACGCTTATTAGAATGTTCATTGAATGAAGATTCTGCGCGTTTATAAGTATCCCCTATCAAAAAATCTATATTCGTAAAGACGTTTTTTGGGGTAAGTTCCTTGTCATCAGGTGGGAAAATGAGGCTTATTGTTTTTATTTTAGAGTCTGAATCCATTTCAGGGTTATTAACAAAATTTTTAAGGTGGAAAAAGTTTTTTTTTGAAAAGCAGTACTGCTCGTAATTTTCCTCACTTTTTTTTGATATAAAAAAACTTTTATCAGATGTACCAAATTCTAAGCAGCCACTACTAAACATTTTGTATGGAATTGTCTTAGTATAAGGTTCTCCACAGCAGTATTCATCATCCACGATAAAGGATTTTATACTATTTGCATCAACGTGATCTTGAACAAGTTTTGCAATGGCCTGATATTGAAGAGTATCAATATTCTTTATGTCAGGAACTGGTCTATCAAATAATTCATTAAAAACCAAAAGAGCAAAATCAGCTGCCGGAAAAAGATCAGGATAGTTTTCTTGTAGTTCAGTAGCTCCATTTGACGTTAAGGTTCCCATGCCTTCAGGATCATTGTTACAAATGATCAGTAGTTCAGCATCATCATCTTCTGGTTTTAAGTGAATAAAGAGAGCGCGGGCAACACATCGGAAAAAATCTTCATAAAACATCGGATAAGTTACAATTTCTTTCAGATTATCAGAATCAGTGCTGGAAAAAATATGTTGAAAAGGAGGGTTTTGCTTTTGATATGAAATTAATGCTTCCAGAACTTCATTTTTGTAGCTTGGCTGAGCCTGCTCTTCTCCCGCTTTTTTTTTTTCAAAGCTTTTCTTTAGTTTGTAAGTATGAATAGCACTCCAGACATCTTCCATTGTCTGAAACATTTCTGGATGTTTTTCTATCAGCTCAACAACTGGTCTGTGCTGGTGCTTGAACATTAATCTTGCTATTGCCTGATATTCCATGGTGTGCTTAGTTTTTTTAAACTTGCTCTGTTTTAATGCCTGGAAGGCTTCAATAGCCTTTTCTTTTGTTGCAAATAGTTCAGGGTTGTCAGCCTGCAGCTCTGTTTCTCCCAGTTCTGTCAGATTGCATGAATTAAGGTGGTGGCTGTCGAATATTTCTATAAAGGTGCAGTCGTCGTCTTTCGTTGTTATCTGCACGGTTTTCAAAAAATATTCTGAATTACTCGAATCACAGTTCTTCGTAGAAGGAATTATGTACCCGGAAGCATCGTTGCCCGAATCTTCTGATTCTTTTGAATTGGATGAACCATCAGAACTTTCGTCATCATCGGTTTCACCATTTCGTTTCACTGGATAACTATTTTCAGAGGATGACTTTACCGGCAGGGAGACGCAAATGGATTTTTTGTCTGGCTCTGCAAACTCAAGATCTTCTTCAAAATCAAGCCTGTCATAAACAGGAGCTTTACCCTCTGTTTTCAGAGTCATCGGCAGGAAGTTTGTTACGACAACGACGTATTTTTTTAGTATTCCATTCCATTCTAATTGAACTAACTTATATTCATTCTCATCTTCGGGGATATTCTGGCGAAGTGGGGCGTCAGTTTCTTCTTCGGGGTCTGCTCCAAAACGGAAACCCAGGTCATCATCAAAATCATCTGCGTGTTTCTCAGTCTGATTTTCGTTGGCCAACATCTCAATATCATCATTAAGCAGTTTTGAACACATCGGCATTTGCCAGGTAGGTAAATAATTCCCATTCATTTTTGGAGGAAGATTTCCCATGAAAGGAGGGAGTGGGTTTTGTAAATTTCCAGCTAAGAGGGTTCTGGAAAATAAAGAAAAAACTAAGAACAAAAGACAAGTGGCGCTTGTTAGCATGGTGAATCCTCTTGCTGATTAATGTGATATTTTATTCACCTTTTACAATGACAGCAGAACAAGCAGCAATTTTCTCAAGTGAGGCTGTAGCTGATTCGATGCTCGTCATGCTCTGCTATTTCTCCGTGAGTTCGCAGAGCATAGACTATGCAACGTAACTACTCAAAAACCAGTCTTCTCTAATATGAAATGAGCTTTGTCAGCAAAATTTGTGTTGCTATAGCTCAGAAACGCCTTTTATTAATTTAATATCAGGCTGATTCTCTATGCCTGTAGTTTCTTTTATAAAATTTTCGAATGGCGTTAGACCCAGAGGAATAAAATAATTCATTGTCTCTGTCGTATTCCACTGGTCCGGTGCGTAGCCTAATCCTACTACCATAGAGTTCTTATCCAGCAAAACTGCCCCTCTCTGAAATTCACGGCTTAATACCTGTCCGGAACCTTCAGGAATTGAGCATATTTTCCAGTCCAACGCTCTGACAAAGGGATGGCAGTTTGACTGATCCATCACTCTGACAGGATGAAAATGTAAATTGATTTCAGGAAGTTTTACAGCATTCTCGTGTTTCAGCCTCTCCAAATAATACACCGTCCACAAAGGGAGGCGATCTCCCAGTTCATCAAACCATGAGTGTTTTTTAAAAGACAAAGTGGGAAAGGGAGGATTAAGTGTTGATTCCAGTTTTAACAGAATAGGGTAAGAAGTATGGTATGTACTCGGACGCCATACCTCTGAGACTGTAACCTGATCACCCTTTTTCTCCGATTCAGTTGAGAAGCGAAGCACTATTTTCTCCCAAGGTTCAAGTGATTCCTGATAATACCGTCCCACAATCGTTTCTTTCCGGTGCTGTTTTTTCGGTACACAGTCATTGGTAGTCAAAGCCCAGTTTTTATGAATAATAACAGCGTGGCAGCTTATTGGATTTGTATTAAAGTCAATGGTTTCCAGAGAAGCCAGCCAGTTGGATACACCTGCTTTTATAGCCTTCGTGCTGGTCTCCGCCATTGAGCAGAATACCGGGAACAAAAGGGACGTAAACAGTACTGCTCTTATTGTTTGAATGTTGGACACAGTGACTCCTCATGTTTATGGTTTTCTTTCATCTGCTGACGCCACTTTTAATTTCCATGCCAGCAGTATCAGAACCAGTGACGGAATACCCATCAACGCTGTAGCAGTGAAAAACGAAGCATAGCCTATGGAGTCCACCAGTACGCCGGAAAAACCAGCCAGAAACTTTGGAAACAGAGCCATGACGGAGCTGAACAGCGCATACTGGGTGGCAGAGTAACTGACGTTAGTCAGGCTCGACAGGTAAGCAATAAAAGCAGCAGTCGCTACGCCTCCCGCCAGATTATCCAGTGAGATCACAACGGTCAGCCAGGCAATGTCATGACCTACACCCGCGAGAAAAGCAAACAGCAGGTTGCTCACCGCTGCCAGTAAACCACCGGTAAACAGAATCTTCATCACCCCGAAGCGCACCATCAGGACGCCGCCAATGGCAGCGCCCACCAGTGTCATAATGACGCCATAGACTTTTGAAATGGCAGCGACTTCCTGCTTGGTGTAGCCCAGGTCGACATAGAACGGGTTTGCCATGATGCCCATTACCACATCGCAGATACGGTAAGTGCTGATTAATCCCAGTATCAGGAGTGCGTGCCAGCGGTAGCGAATCAGAAAGTCCATGAAAGGGCAGATAACAGCGCCGTACAGCCAACCAGCAGTGTGAACAATAAAGCCAGGCAGATGAGCGTTATCAGCCATCCACTGTTTAGCCCTGAGTTCCAGCTCTTGTCTGGGAGGTTCTGCCGGCTCATTGATCATCAAAGTGGTAATAATGCCCACTCCCATACAACAGGCCATGATGAGGTAAGCCATACGCCAGGGGTACTGGTCATAGGTTCCTTCATTCACGGTGAACCATGCAGCGATACTGAGTACGCCAGCCGTTGCCAGAATCATGGCCAGGCGATAGCCCACCATGTAAGTGGCTGCCAGAGCTGCCTGAAGGTTTTTATCGGCGGATTCAATGCGGTAGGCGTCGATGACGATATCCTGAGTGGCAGAGCCAAAAGCGACCATGACGGCAAACAGCGCCATCGTCCACAGATCAAGGGCCGGGTCGGTGATTGCCATGCCCACCAGGGAGCCGGTAATAACGACCTGAGATAACAGTAGCCATGCGCGGCGGCGACCGAGAAAAGTGCTTAACAGCGGCAGTGGCATTCGGTCAACCAGCGGCGACCAGACCCATTTAAAGCCATAAGCCAGTCCTATCCAGCTGAAAAAGCCAATGGTTGAACGACTGACATCCGCTTCCCGCATCCAGAAGGATAAGCTCGAGAACACCAGTAAAATGGGAAGACCTGCTGAAAAGCCCAGAAAAAACAGGGTAATGGCACGACGGTGAAGGTAGATCGACAACGTTTGCCGCCAGTTGTTGGAGCGTGTTTTCTGGTCTGTCATTGAGCTTTCCGGGGTTGTTAATTTTTTATTGGAAAAATTAAGTAGCTATAGACACCTTTTATTACTTGAGGTTCAAATTGTAGCATTGGTTATTTATTAACGTATACGTCAGTTCTGCTGACCTGAGCGTAACCTGTCTACACAAAAAGCAAAAACTCAACAGGAAGATCATTTGTAGCGTACAACGAGAAGACTTCTATAATTCAATGCCAGTAAAGAATTACGGACATCATTCTTTGCCGGGTGCTGAATAGTTAGCCTGCCTGCGTTAATTAACAAGAATGGGGAAAGTTTTTCACAGATTGTTTATGCAGCTCAGAAAAATATACTCCTCTGAAAGGTGGTTGTTATTATTATGAAAGTTCTGTCTATTTGTGCGACTGTACTCTTTCTGGTTTATTTACCTTCATCCAAAGCTCTGCCGGGAGTGAGTATTGAGCCTCATCATCACGAACCGAATAACCCTTTATTTCAAATTTCCGGAGTTGAAAGGCGAGACATACGACGATTGTCTCTTCAGTCTGATACGATTGAGTTATCCCTGCTTAAGCAAATAGAACACCATCACCACATGTCAGGCCGGGATAATGAAATATCTATCAATAAATTCTTAAAGTGGCTCTGTAACTATTTTTTGATTGGAAAGTATCGGAATTATCAATCGTCACCATCTATAGTTCAGGCTCCTCTCAATAAGCCAGACGATACTGAGTATCACAAAAAACCAGTTAAACGTGAAATTGCCAAAAATAATCACAAAGAAATCGTTCACAAAAAAAAATGCAAAAAGACAGTAAAATCAGGACAAAAGTACACATTCGGTGAGCTTGTCACCCAGGCAGAAAACTTCGGTATTACCTACGAGACCCTGACCACAGACTCGATACCGTCGGAATTTCCATCCCAATGGCTTTGGAACACTATATGCGCTATTCATGCGGCTGTTAAAAAAGCTCAAGATTCTAACCTTTATTTTCTGTCTTTCGAAGAGGTACTGGATCGTCATGATGCAGGTCTGCGGATTGTCGCAAAACCCATATTACAATTAATTTTTTCCAGCGAACACGATCAACTGGTCAAACCGCGTATCCGTAATATGGTTTCTCTCTGGCTGGATAAAATAGTCTTTGTTAATCCGTACCTTGACTGGCGTAAGTGGCTCTTATCCTCTTCTGAAGAGCCTGACAGTAACGACCAGTATGTGAACGATCTCAAACCAAAGTACAATGAAACTTCCACTCTGAATCACTTTGGCCAAACAGAACTCGATCCCTCTAAACGTCCTCAAGAATATTTTTCTTCCATCATTCTTTGGGATATTTCTGTGGAAATTGACAATTCAATTGAGAGCAGCTCACCTTTCTCATGGTCCGACGACCTGATTTTAACAAAAGCGCTTCCCCACATATTGTATCTTTTTGCTCGTGGAGACTCTCTGCTATCCGCTGATGAGAGCTACTTGATGGGGTATTGGCTGGACAAAGCCTTTCAGAAAATATCTGAGCAGGATGCAGAGATTCGTCCAGACGAAGAACTTGATTGGAGAGAACCCGTAGAAAACATTCCAGTGGATGTAAACCTGCTTTATTTGACAACAAAGACTCCTGAATCTGCCTCTGTGTCTCTCAGGGACGCTGCAGTTAAGGCTCAGAAGGAAATTACTAAAATTCAAAAAAGTATCCTTGACTGGTAATACTTCCTGCAAGTTCAGGGTGAGCCCGCAAGGGGCTCACTGCATTGATGTCAGGTTGTTTGACTGGTTTCCAGAAACCGGCTCGCCATCCAGATCAGAACCAGCACCGGTATTCCCAACAGCGCACAGAAAATAAAGAAGTAGTTGTAGCCAACGGCATCCACCATCACACCGGAAAAGCCCGCTATAAACTTGGGTAGCAATAGCATCATAGAGCTGAACAGGGCGTACTGGGTGGCAGAGTACTGGACATTGGTCAGGCTCGACATCCAGGCAATAAAGGCTGATGTGGCAATACCAGCGGCCAGGTTGTCTGCTGAAACCACCAGGGCCAGCCAGTAAACGTTATTGCCCACCAGACTCATAACGGCAAACAGGGCGTTGGTCATGGCAGTCGCAATCGCCCCGGTAAACAGCATTTTCATCACGCCATAACGCATAGTCAGTGTGCCACCCAGGGTGACACCCATCAGCGTCATAATGACGCCAAAGATTTTGGTGACGGTGGCTACTTCATTTTTGGTAAAACCCAGGTCCACGTAGAAAGGGTTGGCCATGATGCCCATAACAATGTCAGAGATTCGGTAAGTGCTGATCAGGGCCAGTAACAACAGGGCATGCCAGCGATAACGACGGAAAAAGTCTGAGAAGGGGCAGACTACAGCGCCATAAAACCAGCCTGCCACTTTTACCATGGGGGTTGGCAGGTGCGCCTTTTGTGCCATCCAACGGGTGACTCGCTGTTCCTGTTTTGGAGTTTCGACTTTAACCTCTGGTTCGCGGGTAACGAATGTGGTGATGATGCCAACCGCCATAAAACCGGCCATAAACAGATAGGCGACCATCCATGCGGACTGCTGGTAATCCGTACTGTCGCCTGCTGCCCGGGCCGCTATAGCGAGAGTACCTGCACCCGCCACCATCATCGCCAGACGATAGCCAAACATATAAGTCGCTGCCAGAGCGGCCTGCAGGCGCTCTTCAGCGGCTTCGATACGGAAGGCATCAATCACAATATCCTGCGTTGCGGAACTGAAGGCTACCAGTACGGCAAAAAGTGCCATTCTGGTCAGGTTCAGGACTGGGTCTGTGAAGGCCATGCCCAGCAGTCCGGCGACAATGGCTATCTGGCTGAGCAGCAGCCATGAACGACGACGACCTAATAATTGACTGAGTACCGGCAAAGGCAATCGGTCAACCAGTGGTGACCAGATCCACTTGACGCTGTAGGCCAGTCCTATCCAGCTGAAGAAGCCGATGGTGGCACGACTCACGTCGGCTTCCCTTAGCCAGAATGACAGGCTGGAAAATAGCAGCATCAGCGGCAAACCGGCGGAAAAGCCCATGAAGAAAAGTGTGAGGGCGCGGGGGTGTCGATAGATTTTCATGGCATCCCACCATGAAATCAACCGGGTTCTGGAAGGTACAACAGGCATAGAGGCTCTATTTTATTGGTTCAGGCTGCCCAGCAAAAACTGCTGCCATTTTTTCCTGTCAGACTCTGACAGCTTGTTCAGGGTATCCTGACAGATAATGGTCAACGCCTGAAGTATGGTTTCGGGTGGGTAGTCCAGATTTTCCAGCTGGCGAATGATTTCAATGGCCAGCGTCATTTCTTCAGGCAGATTGTCCATAGCTATTCCCGTACATAGTTATTCTCCGTTCCATCCATAGCAGTTCAGACTGACTTTACCGGCGGTAAAGGTCACGCCTTCCTGTTCCAGCAGTTTCTTTTGTTCATTATATTTCACACTGTCTTCCGGAAAGGAAATACGTCCTTTGCAGTTAATCACCCGGTGCCAGGGCAGCCCGGAACCTTTGGGTAGCTGTTTCAGAATACTACCAACGACTCTGGCATAACCGGGCGCTCCCGCCATTCTGGCCAGCTGACCATAAGTAACGACTTTGCCTTCAGGCACCTGGCTGAGGACGAGCCAGATATCGGTATGACTGAATGGTGCTTGCAAGGAGTGCTCCATTAAAAATACCTGAGAATACCTTAAATCTTCCGTTGGGTTCATTAGCATTTTTTCAGTAACCTCCCTGGCGTTCAGCTTCTGAGCCTGACTGATCGAACAGGCAAAGAGACACTTTATAAGGGTTATTCGCAGTTAAATTGTCTTGAGTAATACCGCTGTTCTATGGAATTCTTACGCATTTTTTATAGCCAAAGATACTTGTTATTCCCATCGTTGCAGAGGTCTTTTCAAGGTATTCATGAAGCTCCAGGTGTTCCGGGGCCGTAATCCCAATGTTTGTTTCAGGTTTTTGGCGAACCTCCTTAAAGGCTGTGCAGTGCTGTCTTCTATGCTGACAGGCGCTGGCTGGGCTGATACGGTCTGGCTTGAAAATGGAGACATGATCTCTGGTGAGGTGATCGGTCTGGATGCTGGAATACTGAAGCTGAACACCGTTTATGCCGGTGAACTGAGCGTTAACTGGCGGCATGTTCGTTCAGTTAAAACGGATAACCCCTTGTGGATTAACCTGATTGGTGAAAACCAGGCACAGCTCAGGGAGCTGCGAGGCAGCAGTGATAATCTGGTTATCGTCGATGAAGATGGTTATGAACGAAAATTTTCAGCAGCCTGGCCCGTTGCCAGTATGGCTCAGTCGGAACCGACCTTAGAGGATAAATGGGAGTTCGGGGGAAATGTCAATGTTAATCTGAATAGTAAGAGCGGCAACGACATTGAGTCCCGCTACCGGATGAATGGCCAGATGCACCTGAATGACCAGTGGAACAAGAACCGGCTGAAGTGGAGTGTGGATGTAGAGCGAAAAGACGAGGGTGTCTGGAAGAAAGATGTCTGGGACGTGCAGTACGACTACAGTCGTTATTTTACTGAACACTGGTTTGTTAATGTGTCATCCAAAGAACGCTACCATTCCCGGGAAAACCTTCGCAGTCGTGCCAATATCGGTGGTTTTGTTGGTTACAGAGTTCGCGAAACCTCCACTGAGGCACTGCTAAACAGCGTGGGACTCACCCAGATCTGGGAAACCTATGAACGGGAAGGCAAGAAGCAGAATCTCGCCATTGGCTGGAAGCTGTTTCACAGGCGATACCTGATGAGTGACTTGGAATACTATGTTGATAGCGGCCTTTATTACCGGATTCAGAGCCAGAATCAATGGATCTGGGACGGCGAACACGGCGTTCGTTACAAAGTGACCGATAATCTGTCGCTCAATGTGACTCAGAAGTTCGACTTTGACAGTCTGCCCGGTGAAAATGAGAAAACGCTCGACTCCCAGGTAAAGTTTGGTGTTGGCTACAACTGGTAGCGTTATTGATAATCAATCTCATCTCTATATAATGACCCGCACTAAAAATAATCAAAACCAGAATGGTAACCAGTCAATATTCGAGGTTGAGAATGAATAATAAAATTGAAGCCGCCAGAGCAGCCCGCGAATTACTGCTAAATGAATATCATGGAATTCTTTCTACTCACTCCCATGACGTACCGGGTTACCCCTTTGGCTCAGTCATGCCTTATTGTCTGGACGAAAACGGGCAGCCAGTTATTCTTATCAGCCGCATTGCCCAGCACACCCGCAATATCCAGAAAAACCCCAAGGTCTCCCTGATTATCAGTGAAACAGGCGTTAATGATGTGCATAAAGGTGGGCGGTTGACCTGGCTGGGTGATGCTGAAAAAGTAGAGGACTTCGAACCACTGGCAGAGCGTTACTATGCTTTTTTTCCGCAGTCCAGGGATTACCATAAAACCCATGACTTCGACTTTTATCGTATCAATCTGGTGCGAGCCCGTTTTATTGGCGGTTTTGGGAAAATTTTCTGGGTTAAAAATGACTTGATGATGAAAGCCAATCCATTTTATGGCCAGCCAGAGCGTGGCATGGTGAGCCACATGAATGAAGATCATGTGGATGCTATGGTGAAGTACTGCATTAATGCAGGCATTGTGATTCCTGAAGGCGTTTCCCCCGGAATGGCAGGTATTGATGGAGAGGGTATGCATCTGTTACTTGGCGATAAGGTGGTACGTATTGCTTTTCCGGCTTCGGTGGATGAACCCATGGCAGTCAGAAAAACGCTGGTGGACATGGCCCGGGCAGCTTAAGTGATACGCGTCTGTTTTTACGGCTGTGGGCACCCAAAAAATGCGACAAGTGTCCATAACACGGTGGCTATAGCGGCCATAGCCATGGCCTGTGGTAACTGGGTTCTGACATGATCCATAAGGTCACACCCCGTACACAGTGCTGATAAAACCGTGGTGTCTGAAATGGGTGAAGTCTGGTCACCAAACACTGCGCCATTCAACACACAGGCAAAACACAATGCCATAAAAAGCCAGGCACTGCTTTCTTCCAGGCCAAGGCCCAGAGTCAGGCTCCAGGCCAGGGGCATGGCCAGTGGGAAAACAACAGCATAGGTTCCCAGACTGGTACCTGTGGAAAAGGCAACCACAATACTCAATCCAAATAACAGGGCAGGCAGCAGCCAGTAAACACTCAATAACCGCTCTGATAGCAGGCTGACCAGAAACGCCCCCCCTCCTGTCTGCTGACTTATATGCCCCATGGTGACGGCCAGCAAAATAATAACTGAGCCGAATACCACCGATTTCAGGCCATCAACCACGCCACCTATCAGGTCATTAAGACCCATGCCCCGCACCAGGGCAATACCACCTGCCAGTATAAAGGCGGCAGAAAAGGCCCAGAGAATCTGTGGAGCACCGCGCAACCAGAAAGTCATCAGCGCGGTGCCGATCAGTACGGCCAGCGGCAGTACAAACTCCAGTACCCATGGCTGATAGTTCTCCGAAGCCGTGTCAACTTCACGAGATGCCAGTGGGCGGCTACCTGGTGCTGATAACTGCCCTGTTGTTCGAGCCCGTTTGATGGCTGTTTTCATTTGCCGCCCAATGAAGGGTGCCTTGTCGATCGATAACAGAAAAGTACCCAGCACCGCCAAAATAGCGTAAAACGATAAGGGCAGGCATTGGAAAAAGAATTTCAGGCGGTCGGACTCTGTAGCCAGAAAGCTAACACCACTGACAACCAGTAAAGGTTGTACAAAACCCGGCCAGGCATTAAAGGCTAATAACACTGCTACAGGAGAAGAGGTGGAGTCTACGATATACGACAGTTCTTCTTTTGAGATTTTTTCCTGATCGGCAACGGGCGTCACGGTGGTGCCTACCAGTACGGCAGAAATGCTTCCTCCCTGAAACATCAGGACACCAAGAGTCCAGGCCACTAACTTTGCTGAAACAGGTCCCTTGACACAATGATGCGACAAAAAACGGGCAAAGGCCCTTGCTGCTCCTGTCTTTCCCCAGATACCACTCAGGCCGCCCAGCAGCCAAAGGTACAAAATGAGCAGAATGGCAGAACCCGGCTGGCCGATACTGTTTACCAGTATCTGGGTAATATCATACTGGCCGATCAGCATACTCCCCACAAGCAACCCTCCGAGCAGTGCTGTCAGGGGTTCTTTGAGCATAAAACACAGAAGAATGGCGGTCAGGACAGGCAGTAATGACCAACCTCCCCAGTGTCGAACAACACTCAGTTTTAATGCCTGAGGCATGCCGTCGGAGCCTGTCCGCCAAGCCAGGGTATGATCCGGAAGCTCACGTTTCAAAGCTGACGGGTTCAGGTTAGAAGGGTTCAACGGACTTTGAGAATAAGGGAGAACTTCAGACAGTGGAATGTCTCGGTTTTGAAAATGAACAAACCTGGAACCGTCCGGGGCGGTTTCCTGAGACATTACCTGTTCCTGAACCTGAAATATCGGTGTCATAGTTCTTCCGACCCAAAATGACAGAGTCAGAAACAGTAGAAAAAGTGCCAGAGGCGCCAGGCGACCGAGGTGAAAGCAGCATCCTTTCGATTTTGAAAAAGTTGTTGGTGAATGCATGATTCTTTTACAAAACCCCTAATAGATCATAAACACCTACCCTCCGGACGCGCTTACCTGCCAGAGAATAGAGATACCCTCAGTCATTAGCTGATTCGTCTTTATCGTACAGACTCCCCCTGAACAATCTGGTGAAACCAGCCGCACAAAGCTTGGTAGATACTTGCTGTTTCTGCAACCTGGCAGCTTGCCGTATGTAAAGCCTGTGCAGGGCGGGGAGAGCCAGCCCAGTCCCCTTACAACTCAATAAACGCTATTTTTAAGCTCAGCGTAGGTGATATAGGCTAATGCTGTTCCATAGATCAGTGTCAGTTGTGTAACCAGGTTTGCAGCGTGCTTATGAGTTGGTAAGCGTGATGCGACTGCTCTTCCGGCAACGTTTAAAGCCATGGCAAGGCTGCATTGCCAGAGAGCATTATTTATTCTGGAGCCGAGATAAGAGATATAAGAGGTGTTCGCGGAGTCGTGGTCATAGTTTGTGGTTTTGGAAGAGCCGGTCAGGAGGGTATCGGCTGCGGCATAAAGGCCTGAGTAAATGACAGGATCTATAAGATGATAGTAATTTTCCAATAAGTAAGAATGTATCAATCCCGAGATTATCGTTCGAACTGTCGGCATGGCCATTGACAGAGTCACTTCGTGGGTGTTTTGTACCGGGCACTCAAGCAATTTACTGATGGTGACTCGCATTGAGTCTAAAACCCCAATGAATACCCCATATTTAAAAAGTTTTGCTGTCAAGGCATCTGGCATCAGCAATGAGTGTTGACTGATAACTTGTCCGGTTGCTGCGGAAGCAAGCCTGCTATCGAAAAGGCTCAGCAGGCTGGTACACGCCGGATACGACAGATTCGCCTGGATTAATAGAGTCAGTGCAAGCGCCAATCGCATAAGAGACTGTCGCAAAAAGGTTGTACCTGCTACCTTTTGGGACAGATTTACAGGCCAGAGTCTTAAGATTGAAACCACTTTCCACTACTCTCTTTGTAATTTTTGCCATTTGAGGGTAGACCTTTTTTAACGAGGCTTGCGGGATTTTCCACTGTGCGGCAGTGAGAGGTTATATTGTGTGACTGCTCCCCACCCTATCGGGTGAGGCTTCTGATTTCTTAGGCAGCAACCGACAGTCTGCCGGATTTACGCAAGCCTCCATCAGCAGAAACGGACAGTCCTTCCGCCTTTAATTTCAATATGCCTTGCTTCTTGATATTGCGAGCTGCATTAATATCCCGGTCATGGATAGCACCACAGCTACACTCCCATGATCGGATTCTCAATGGCATTTTTTCCTGTTTCAAATCGCAGACTGAGCAAGTTTTAGAGGATGCAAACCACTGGTCTATCTTCACCAGATGTTTACCTTCCTGCTTTGCCTTGTATTCGAGTTTGGTTATCAGTGAGTGCCAGCCAGCATCAGCAATAGAACGAGCAAGACGCTTGTTCTTGAGCATGTTTTTAACTTTCAGTGTCTCCACAATCACCGCTTGGTTTTCGTCGATGAGTTGTTTTGATAGCTTATGCTGAAAATCATTACGGGCAAAGGCTACACGCTCATACGCCTTTGCCACCAATAAACGGGCTTTGTGCCTACCTTTTGAGCCTTTCTTGCAGCGAGATAGAGCCTGTTGTTTTCTTTTCAGGTTACGTTGTGCTTTTTTCAGAAAGCGAGGATTGCCAGTCTTATGGCCGGTACTGGTGATAGCCAGATCAGTAATCCCCATATCAACACCGACAACCTGATTAGCTTCAAGATTATCAATCTGTTTTGGTTGTTCCTGGGTATCATCAGCCAATATGGAGGCAAAATACTTGCCGGTTAGCGTTCTGCTCAGGGTGATAGACTTCACCTTACCCACTATTTCACGATGCACTTTAGCCCTTATGGGCTTGCACTTGGGGATTTTTATCCAGTTATCGCCCACAGAGACAGACGTACAATGGTAGCTACTTTGCTTGCCATGCTTTTTCTTGAAGCGAGGAAATCTTGCCTGCAATTTGGGATTGAAAAAGTTTTGAAAGGCCGTATCCAGATTGATAGTGGCCTGTTGCAGTGCAATAGAGTCAGCGTTTCTCAGCCATGAGTACTTTCGGCTTTTCTTGGCTTTTGCCAGCAAGGGCTTCAGGTGTTTTTTGGGAGAAAGGCTCTGCCCACGAACCTTGTAATAATGAACCTTAATAGCCAGGGCCTTGTTCCATACGAACCGCACAGCATCAAACTGACGGTCGAGAAATTCCGCCTGCTCTGATGTTGGATAGATTCGTACTTTGGTGGCTCTCAGCATGGAATGTTATTTCAGTGCTCATTAATATAAACTTCATATTACAGGTATTTGAAAGAGGTTTTCAAGTGGGCGCACACAATAAAGATTTGCTTAAAGGGTATCTTCGCAAACGACATAGCGTTACCAAGCTGGTTGTTCATTTGGTGTTCACGACAAAGTACAGACGAAAGCTTTTTGATGGCTATATGATCAAGCAGTTACGGGAGTCGTTCGAGAGTGCATGTGAAAAACTGGAATGCCAGTTACTTGAAATGGATGGCGAAAAAGATCACGTACACCTGTTGGTGGCCTACCCACCAAAACTGGCTATCAGTGTCATGGTAAATAATCTCAAATCAACATCATCAAGACGGTTGCGAATGCTGAATACCCACCTTACTGCTCAGAGCAAAGCAGGCTTAATGTGGTCAAGGTCTTACTTTGCTTGCAGTGCTGGCGGTGCAACTATCGAGACTCTGAAGGACTACGTTAATAGCCAGAGTACACCAGATTGATGGCGGAAGGCTCTGTGCCTTCCCGTCTTATATCCCCGCCCGCATTGGGCGAGGGTTTACGACGATTTTGCTAAAAGAGCGCGTCGCACGCCAGGATGTATACTGATGTAAATCTGAGCGAATGCGGAGAAAAGCATGGAAGTCTTCCAGCATCTCAAGTTTAGAGAATTATAAGTACTAACGTTTCGTATTTTTTGATGCTGAGATAGGTTAAGCAACCGCTTCATCTACCAGGAAAAAGCGGTTGCCATGCTCACTTCAGATCAGAAAGTAATCCTTCGAGAGCTTTCTTTATATACGACATTTCTTGCAAAAGCGCTATCACCACTTGCGGCACCAACGTTCTGTGAGTTACTTCTGGGTGGCATGCTTTCTGGCGAAGGCTTTGTTACACAAGCCCTTCTGACGATCCACTACGAAAATTTCTGGAACAGCTACCATCATTGGGTCTCCCAAGGTAAGTGGCGTTGGCGAAACCTGGCGCATCGTCTGATATTGCTGGTCAGTTCTAAAGTGCCTGACGGTCAGACCATTCCCCTGATTCTCGACGACCTGACACTCGAACGTTGCTCTGACAAAGCACCGGCATGCCGAATACATCACCAACACAGCAAGAAAAAGAACCGGTGTACTTATCTCCTTGGTCAATGTTGGGTCTTTCTGGCTATTCCTTTCCATAGACCATCAGACAAGGTGCATACTGCGATTCCAGTGATGGCTTTTCCATCACCTAAGTCAGGCAACATCAGCAAGCTTAAAATTGCAAAGGCCATGCTGAAATCTGTACGACAGAGTCTTCAGGGGCGAGCTTTGCGCCTGCTCACTGACTGCTGGTTTATGAATCATACCATGATGCAGCCCGCGCTTGAGCTTGGGTATGAGGTCATTGGTCATATACCGAAAAACCGGGCACTTTATGCGCTTCCAGTCGATGCACTTCCTCCCTCTCCTTTCAAAAGGAAAGGCCGCAAGCGTAAGGGGCGCAGCATTCAATAACTTACCGGGCTTTTGGCTGTTGGCTGTTGGCTATTAGCTGCTCATACAGCCAAAAGCCAAAAGCCAAAAGCCAACAGCCAACAGCCAACAGCCAACAGCCAACAGCCAACAGCGGTATATTATGTTCTGCTGCTTCCCTAAGTACGGTGTCAAAATGACACCTGAGGAAGTAGATAAATTACCAGAGACCAAGATGACTCTCTGGCTTTACAGAAAGAACCGGACTGTCTCTTTTCGTTCTTGTATTTGCCGAGCTCGTTTTTTGAAAGGCCGTATTGTCCGAGTCGTCTGGAGTTGTTTTGAAAACGACAAGGGACAAACAGAAACTAAACTGTTTCTGTCCACCAATCCTGACTTGAAAGCCGATGAAGTGCTATTAGCCTACTCGCTCAGGTGGCCTATAGAGCCTATGTTCCAGCAACTTAAACACGAGTTTGGATGCAAGCATTTATGGCAGCAGAAACTCAGAACGCTGTTACGGTGGATGCACATTAAAATGGCAGGGTATGCGCTGGTGCAATTGCTGACCATTTGTCAAAATCCAGCGGCCATTGCGCTGGCCAAAACTGCCTGGAGGAATCCCCATACAGTCACGGCCGGAATGCTTAGGGGCGCAGCATTCAATAACTTACCGGGCTGTTGGCTTTTGGCTATTAGCTGCTCATACAGCCAACCGCCAACCGCCAACCGCCAACCGCCAAAAGCCAAAAGCCAAAAGCCAAAAGCCAAAAGCCAAAAGCCAAAAGCCAAAAGCCAAAAGCCAAAAGCCAACAGCGGTATATTATGTTCTGCTGCTTCCCTTAGGCGCGCGCTGTTTTGGATTATTCCGCAGTTTCGAATTCGTGGCTGCTGGAACCGATATGAGCAAAAATTAGAGCTGAAATTGCCGGATAAAAACGAACGTTCGGATAGTTTTTTGGAAAAAGCGGCATAAATGAACTCAGAACCAATGATTTAAACGGTTCAGGCAGGTTTAAATTGTGTGCCTGACGGGATTGGCTGCGCCGACGCTAAATATTTTACCGAACGTTCATGTTTCAAGAAATCTAAACCTGAGTTCCAGCATGATCTGAAGAGTTTGTTCAGCCAGTTGGGACTGAGCAATACACCAGAAGACATCGAGCAATTCATTTCCGGGCATTCACTGACGGAACAGCAATCTATTTTTGAAGCCGGTTTCTGGCAGCCAGCACAAAAACAGTTTCTCATAGAAAGCCACGATCAGGACTCGGACTGGTGCGAAGCAGTCAATGAGTTTGATGTATTGCTGAGAGCCAGAAAAAAAACACCATTTATTGGCAGGAGGTTTTGATGATGTATGGGCTGTCCAAAGCAAAAATTTTGTAATCTTACCTTGTATTTCAACGGTATGCCTCCAGATAGAAAGTACTTATAAATACGGAGTCATCCATGCGATTCCCAATCTGGTTATTTTTACTGTTCCCCGTTATTGAGATGCTGGTGCTGATTGAAGTCGGCAGCGCCATCGGGGGGCTGAATGCGGTTGCACTGATTATTTTAGGGGCGATTCTCGGTATGGCGGTTCTACGCCGGCAGGGACTCAGTACTATGCTGAAAGCCCGTGAACGTATGGCGCATGGGGAAATGCCCGGGACAGAAATGGTGGAGGGATTCATGATTGCCATTGGTGGCCTGTTCATGATGTTTCCGGGGTTTGTGTCTGACTTTTTCGGGATGGCCCTGCTTATTCCGCCAGTACGTAAATACCTTATTAAGAAAATGATTGCCAGTGGACGCTGGCAGGTGCACCAGTCTTCCACCACCTTCGAAGGTCAGTATTACCGTGAAGATATTGACCCCAGCCGAGGTCTGCACAACACCTTCGACGGGGACTTCAAGCGGGAAGATGAAAAAAAATAGAATTGTCCCCTTGAAAAAGATTAACCGTATCCCTACTTAGAGTATCACCGTATAACAGGTTCGGTTTGGGTGGGTATCAACAGAAATCCACCCAACCTTCATTGTAAGTTGACTGCCGAATATTCGGCATAAACAGTTGGAGAGATGCATCGATGAAAATCCGTCCGTTGCGTGACCGCGTGGCCGTTCGTCGTGAAGAAGAAGAAACTACCTCTGCTGGCGGCATCGTTCTGCCAGGTTCCGCTACAGAGAAACCAAACCAGGGTGCTGTGGTAGCTGTAGGCAATGGAACTGTTCTGGACAACGGTGAAGTTCGTCCCCTGAGCGTAAAGATTGGCGATAAAGTGATCTTTGGCAAATACGCCGGTTCCGACACCGTTAAGATCGACGGTGAAGAACTGATCATTCTGTCCGAAAGCGAAATCTACGCTGTTCTGGAAGACTGATTGTCTGCGACTCCCGAAGGAGTCCGGTTACAACTGTTTTTAAAAATTCGTAAAGGATGTCAATCATGGCAGCAAAACAGGTTAAGTTCGGCGACGAAGCTCGCAAGCAAATGCTGGAAGGCGTTAACGTTCTGGCTGACGCCGTTAAAGCGACTCTGGGGCCTAAGGGTCGTAACGTACTGCTGGAGAAATCCTTCGGTGCGCCAACCATCACTAAAGATGGTGTTTCCGTAGCCAAGGAAATCGAGCTGGCTGACAAGTTCCAGAACATGGGCGCTCAACTGGTTAAGGAAGTGGCCTCTCAGGCTAACGACCAGGCGGGTGACGGTACGACTACCGCTACTGTACTGGCTCAGTCCATTCTGAACGAAGGTCTGAAGTACGTTGCCGCTGGCATGAACCCAATGGACCTGAAGCGCGGCATCGACAAGGCTGTTATTGAAGTGGTTGCCAAGCTGAAAGGTATGGCGACTCCGTGTGAAGACGGCAAGTCTATCGCTCAGGTTGGTACTATCTCTGCCAACTCTGACGAACTGGTGGGTCAGATCATCGCTGAAGCCATGGAAAAAGTGGGCAAAGAAGGCGTTATTACCGTTGAGGAAGGTTCCGGTCTGGAAAACGAACTGGACGTAGTAGAGGGTATGCAGTTCGACCGTGGCTACCTGTCTCCTTACTTCATCAACAACCAGGAAAGCATGACCTGCGAACTGGAGAACCCGTTCATCCTGCTGGTTGACAAGAAAATCTCCAACATTCGTGATCTGCTGCCAGTACTGGAAAATGTTGCCAAAGCAGGCAAGCCTCTGTTGCTCATTGCTGAAGACGTTGAAGGCGAGGCGCTGGCGACTCTGGTCGTGAACAACATGCGCGGTATCGTTAAGGTATCCGCGGTTAAGGCACCAGGTTTCGGCGACCGTCGTAAGGCCATGCTGCAGGATATCGCTACCCTGACTGGCGCTACCGTTATTTCTGAAGAAATCGGTCTGTCCCTGGAAGGCGCTACCCTGGAAGACCTGGGTTCTGCCAAGCGCATCGCGATCACCAAGGAAGACACCACCGTTGTTGACGGTTCTGGTAACCAGGCTGACATCGTTACCCGTGTTGAGCAAATCCGTGCCGAGATCGAAAACTCCTCCTCCGACTACGACAAAGAAAAACTGCAGGAACGTGTAGCCAAACTGGCTGGCGGTGTTGCCGTTGTGAAGGTAGGCGCTGCTACCGAAGTCGAAATGAAAGAGAAGAAAGCCCGCGTAGAAGACGCTCTGCACGCTACCCGCGCTGCGGTTGAAGAAGGCGTTGTGGCTGGTGGTGGTGTCGCCCTGATACGCGCCCTGTCTGCTATCGAAGTGGACGCTATCAACCCTGAGCAGAAAGCCGGTGTTGAACTGGTTCTGCGTGCCCTGGAAGGCCCAATCCGTCAGATCGCTGCCAACTCCGGTGACGAAGCTTCTGTTGTTGTTGACAAGGTACGCTCCGGCGAAGGTAACTTTGGTTACAACGCTGCAACCGGCGAATACGGCGACATGATCGAAATGGGTATTCTGGACCCGGCCAAGGTAACCCGTTCTGCTCTGCAGGCGGCTGCTTCTGTTGCTGGCCTGATGATCACCACCGAAGCTATGGTAGCTGACGAGCCTAAGGAAGAAGCACCTGCAATGCCTGATATGGGCGGTATGGGTGGTATGGGCGGTATGGGCGGCATGATGTGATCAGCCCCCTGACTGTCTGAAACCTGGTTTCAAACCACATCTTTTGATGTATAAGCCGTAGCCTTTGTGTTACGGCTTTTTTTTCACAAACCTTTATACCAGCCTGACATGCAGGCTTGTGGCAACCCGCCGATTTAATACCTGTTGAAAACCTGACAGGTAAATGTCTATGGCGAGTGGTATTACTCCGGGCTCCAGAGTACCGGCTCCTTCTACAACTTCCACAGGTGGCACAGGTGCTGCTGATTCAGCAGGCTCAACGGCAAGGCTCAATGGAAATTCTGTTACAGGAGTGGGCAGTCCGAGACGGCAGCTTGGCGGAATTGCACCGAACCAGACTCCTGGCACTTTAATTCGTGAACGCTCTGCGAGTCAGCCAGACACACCGCCTTCCAACCAGCTCGCAGAAAGCCCTAAGGCCAAACAGAAAAGAGAGCTGGAAGAGGCTCACCAGGCCAGAGAAAGCAGTACGCTTGAAGAGCTGGAAGCCGAGCAGGAAGCCTTGCTGAATGAAGCCGACGACAAATATCAAAAGGTTGAAGCGCATACTGTTCTTGGCAAAGCCTTTGCCGCGCTGGATAACCCGTCCAAAGCCCTCAAAGGCGTTAAAGTGGTCATTCGGTTACCGGGTGAAGATAAACCAATACGGCTGATTCCTCCGGATAAAAAAGCGCTTAAAAACCGTGATGTTGCGGAATTGACAAAGCTGGCCAAAGAACTGCTTCAGCAGTACAACAATACGGCCTTTACCGGGTTTAATTTGGGAGCGTTCAATCAGCGACTGTCGACGATTCAGGAAATGCTGAAAGATGTGGGCGCTAAGATATCTGAAAAAGGTAAGCCGGATAATGACTGGCAGAAACGGTTGGAGGATTTGCAACACCGGCGGTCGATCATTCATGTCAAACAGCCAGCCCCCACTGAAGGTTCAGAAGATGAAACCCCTGAACTGACGCTAGAGAGACTGGGAAAAGAAGAAACAGAACGGCTCATGAAAGATCTGGAAATGATCAAGCCAGAGCCCGTAACGCTGGCAGGAAAATTTTGGAGGTTTTTAGACCATGGAAGGCAGTCGTAACATTCCATCTACCCCCTCACCTTCAGGCAAACCGTTGACTGAAAGTACTACGCCGGAAGGAGAGCAACCCCGCACAGGTTCTGCTGCGACTCCTGATGTATCGCCGAAAATGCGAGGCCTGAATCCTGACAGCACGGCTGGAAAACCATTGGCGGAGAGAAAGGCGACAGCCCAGCCTGAGGCAACATCAACGACAGGTATGGGTAAAAAGAATTCACCTGAGGCATTGTTAAGACAGCGAGAAGAAGTGTTGACCGCGATTAATCAGTTGTCCGCGATGAGTGGAAAACTGAAAATTCTTGCCCAGGCCCGGAGAGCGCTGGAATCCCCTGATACTCCACCAGAGGGGTTGATGATTAAAGTTCAGATTGACGATCGTATGGTCTCTATTATTCCTCCTGATCAGGAAGCTTTGCGAGGGCAGAATATGGAACATTTGTTGAGGGAGGTTGGAGAAGCTATCAATGGTGGGTTTGCCGAATGCCAGACAGCGTTAGGTCCTCAACCACCACAAGTACAATTTCAGGCGCTACAGGAAAAATTTGTTCAGCTAAGTCACAAGCTTGGAAAACAACACGCTAAAGATGAAGAAATGCAGAGGCATTTGAGTCAAGCGTTGAAAGCAGTGCCAACCTCTATGAAAGTGGATTATTCGGGAGGAACCGTCCTGATTGAAAGAATCATAAAGCCCAAAAAGAAGCCACCAAAACCGGCTCCTGAGCAACCTCCGCAGCCATCTGAGCCAGCCCGGCCCGAGGAATAGCTAAACGGTCGGTTAGTCAGCTTTTTCGGAACCTGTGGCGCTATTTTCTGTCCAAACATCCTGAAGCTCCATTGAAGGTTTAGGCAGAAATGATTTCAAGCAGTTCCGGACAAGGTTCCGTCCCCACAAGCCAGGGCAGTGCCGTCAACAGTGAGCACCACCCCGATTATGCATCCGGTTTTTATAATCGGATGGTCATAGGGCTCAGGAACGTTATGGGGTACCTGAACCTTCAGCGAACACCGGACAGTAGCCCCGCAGCTGACTCTGGACAGCCTGTTCTCCAGCGTGAACTCCAGAGCGCCAGTCAAACGGCTTTGATGACGGCGCAAAGCGAGTCGAAAGTAACGCCCTCCCTCTTCAGTGCTGACACGCTCTTTCCTGATCCCTTTAAGCCAGAGCCCGAACTTGAATTGAGCGATATTTTTGATGAAAACATCCCGGAAGAAGTGGGCGAAGCGCTGAATAGCAGTTATATGACGGGCTGTAGTTTGATGCGCGGTCATGAAGCCAGTTATGAGCGTAAAGGCAAATTTTTTTACATTGTGCCTGATGAACCGGGGAAGAATATTGCTAGCCGTTGGTCTGCTGAATTGAGTGAGGAGTTTGGACAGAAGGAGGAGGCGGTTCGGAGTGAAGCCATGAAATATTTTACCCTTATCCAATCAAACCTCAGAGACGCAGGGTACTTAGAGTCTGAACCGTTTGTTTTGAGAGCATTTACCCACTTCGTTGAAGGAGTACATCAGAGCGTTAAACTTGAGCAGGCATTTCAGACGTGGGAGCGAGAAGGGCTGGCCAGAGCCGGGTTGCCTGAATCTGACACCGAACTATTCAGATTGATGATTGAAGGGAGTCGCTGCGATGGTGCCAGTGAGCGCTTCCGGCTAAATAATGAATGTGGCTATCTGGAGCGATGCTATCGAGGCTTTTTTGAGCTACTGAACCAGTTGGCAGCAGCACCTGAGGGCTGGCGGCTCTCAATCTCAGACATTAATCGTGCAGCTGCTATCGTTGGTACTACGTTTTGTGACAAAAGCACTCACTATGCAGCGGCGGTTAAAGCTGAAGACGTTTATGATTTTTGCAATGTGATGACACCCGGTAATGTTTGTATGGATAGCGAAGGGGACGATATCTTCAAGTACATAAAACCCCAACCAGATAAGCAGTCAGCGGATAAAATCAGAATGGCTGCTATAACGCAAGCCCGTGAGTACCTCAAAGGACACGATATTGATATCAGGCTGGAGTGGTATAAGGTTGTGGATGATTACCTGATGTTTAAGGTCCGGTACAATTCTGATGACAAACAGCGGGATGGTCAGGCGGTGCTGGATCATTACTACAGGACAGTCGCCGAAAAAAAATCGGACCTGGAGATTGTCGAGGCCGCTGTCGAGGCTGCCTGTATGCTCCAGCGAATGCATCTGTATAAAGACGGTAATGGTCGTATACAATTTTTCATGGTGTTGTCTGTTCTGCTGTACCAGCAAGGCTTCTGGCTCAAGAGAACTCTGGACAATCCGTGGTTTCTGGTGGATTCAGCCTATCCTGAAACCATTGCCAGGATGCTATTACCCCTGTGTGAGAAGAGGCCTGTGTTCACTACCCCTATAGACTGGCGAAGCCATGTGTCAGGAGCGGAAAACGTGCGCCTGCTCTGCGCGATGGGAGAGACTGAGGCGTTTAAGGAAGCCATTTATCAGCGACCGGAGCTACTGAGTCACACTTTCCGACCGAATGATTTAACCCTGTTAGGTACCGCCGTCCTCTGTAATCAGGAAAGTATTGTCGAATACATATTAAACCGCTATCCAGACCGCGTAAGCTCAGAGGACGTATGTAAACTGAACCGCCTTCTTGGTCAATCCAACTTCAGCCCCGACGTTATGAAGAGGCTGCGGATGTTATTGACTAATTATCTTAAGTCTGAATTGCCATCAGGTGATGGCGTCAACGCTTCTGAAAGGAATAAACAGAGCCCAGCCCAAGTATCTGAGTCAGTTGATCCAGAGCTTCCCTCGACTCTGCAAGAAGGTTCGGATCGGCTAAATCGCTCTCTTTCAGCTGATCACGATAATGGCTTTGAACCCACTGGGTCAGCTGTGAATACAGGGCGTCCGTTATCAGGCAGTGCGGGTTAACCGCCTGTAACTCCTGTTCGTTGAGCACCACCCTTAAGCGCAGGCAGGCGGGTCCGCCGCCATTATTCATACTTTGCCTGAGGTCAAAGGCCATGACCTGGTCAATGGGATTATCGGAGTTGACCAGCTCCCTGAGATAGTTTGCAACGATGGGATTCGTCTCGCACTCAGAAGGAACGACCATGGTCATATTGCCATCGTCACGACTCAGTAACTGGCTGTTGAACAGATAGGTTTGCACCGCCGTTTCTACCCGAATCCGGCTTTCGGGAACCTCTATAATCTGTAACTGGTCAGCAGTGGCTTTTTGTAGCTGTTTATATACATTAACCTGTTCCAGAAACGCTTTTTCATGGCAGAGCAGAACGTGCTGATTGCCCACTGCAATCACATCATTATGAAACACGCCCCTGTCAATTACATCCGGATTTTGCTGGGCATAAACCACTGACTCTTCTTTTAACCGATGCTGTCTTGCGACTGCCCTTGAGGCTTCAATGGTTTGCCTTGCCGGGTAACGTCCGGGAGCCGGTCGGGTCTCATCAAAACCGTAGCGGCCAAAGGCAAAAAGAGAAATGCCGGGCTGTTGGTAGTCACTGCACAATCGGGTGTGGTTTGCAGCCCCTTCATCACCCAGAACATCAACACCTGGCAATGCAGGGTGATGCTGGAAATACTGTTCATCGTTAAAGACTGCTTTAAGAATACAGGCGGTGCTATTGTGCTCAATGGAACGATGAAATTTGCTGACCAGGTTGGCAGGCGTAAAGTGAACCTTGCCATCTAATGCGTCAAAGCTTGAAGATACGGTTGCAGCATTAGCCGTCCACATGCTGGACGCTGAACAGCAGGCTGACAATAATTCTGGTGCCTGCCTGGCTGCTGCTTCCAGTACACGGGCATCAGTACCGGAAAACCCTAAACGACGTAAAGTGTCTATATCCGGGCGCGCCTGTGGTGCCAGAACCCCCTGCACAAAACCCATTTCATGCAGGGCTTTCATTTTGGCAAGCCCCTGTAATGCTGCCTGTCTGGGATTGGACGATTGTTGCTTATTCTGTGTGGAGGCAATATTCCCGGTAGACAGACCAGCGTAGTTATGGGTAGGTCCTACCAGGCCGTCAAAATTGGCTTCTATGGCTTTCATTCTTACTCACTGCTTTTTATTCGTAAATTACCGCTTTTGGTTTTTGGCCTTTGGCTGTTGGCTTTTGGCTATTAGCTATTAGCTATTAGCTATTAGCTATTAGCTATTAGCTATTAGCTGTTCATGCAGCAGCCAACAGCCAACAGCCAACAGCCAACAGCCAACAGCCAACAGCCAACAGCTAACAGCCAACAGCGGGTCAATAATTATTCCAGCGTTAAACCGGGGGCGAGTTGTTCAGGCATGATCAATGCGTCGGCCTCAACACTGGCAACCGGATAGGCGCAGTAGTCCGCTGCAAAGTAAGCGCTGGGGCGATGATTGCCGCTATCGCCGACACCACCAAAAGGTGCTGTGCCTGCCGCACCCGTTATCGGACGGTTCCAGTTTACAATGCCAGCCCGGATATGGTTGAAAAACAGCTCGTAGTCTTCCCGGCGATCACTGAATAAACCAGCGGAAAGGCCGTACCGGGTATCATTGGCTTTTTTTATGGCATCCTTTAAGTACTGATAACGAACCACCTGCAACAGTGGACCAAAATACTCTTCATCAGGCAGTGCCGGAATCGTTGTCACATCAATGATACCGGGGCTGATCAGCCCGGTGCCGGGTTTTAGCTGTCTGGATTCCAGCAGCACCTTGCCCCCCAGGGATTCAAGGTGTTGCTGAGCCTGAACGATGGCTTCTGCCGTGGCTTCGGAAATAACGGCTCCCATAAACGGCTGTGGATCACTGTTCCAGTCACCGGTTTTAAGGCTGGCGGTGGTGCTGGTCAGCTTTTGTATAAACTGACCCCCCCACTCCCCGGCCGGAACAAATAAACGTCTGGCACAGGTACAACGTTGACCGGTGGTGATAAAGGCAGAATGAATAGTGTCGTGTACAGCGGCGGCCATATCAGCCACTTCACAGACAATCAGTGGGTTATTGCCCCCCATCTCCAGCGCCAGAATTTTCCCCGGATGGCCGCCAAACTGTTGGTGAATCAGTTTGCCGGTGCGGGAGCTGCCGGTGAAAAACAGCCCATCCAGACCCGGGTGGTTGGCAAGATAAATACCGGTTTCCCTTTCCCCCTGTATCAGGTTGATCACACCTTTTGGCAGCCCTGCCTGTTCCCATAACCTAACCGCCAGCTCTCCGGTGGCCGGTGTCAGCTCGCTGGGTTTAAAGACAACCGTGTTACCGGCCAGCAGGGCGGGTACGATGTGCCCGTTGGGCAGGTGTCCGGGGAAATTATAGGGGCCGAATACAGCGACAACACCGTGAGGTTTATGTCGTATAAATGTTTTAGCGCCTGGCAGGCTGTTTTCTGTTATACCGGTTCGTTCGTTATAGGCTTTGATGGAAGTTTCTATCTTGCCTTTCATGGCAGCCGCTTCTGTGCGGGTTTCCCACAGGGGCTTGCCTGTTTCACGGGCGATGGTTTCAGCAATGGCTCCTGCATGCTCTTCCAGGCGTTTGCCAAAAGCACGAACGATAGCAATACGTTGCTCCAGGGGCGTCATCATCCAGCCAGAACCGGCAACTCGTGCAGCGTGAACTGCCTGATCGATGTGCGCTTCACTGCTGTTGCAGCCGCTCCATACGACCTCATTAGTAGATGGGTTGTTGGATTGAAATTCTGAACCGGAACCTTTCTGCCATTGACCATTAATATAATCAGTCATGTCTGTCTCCTGTTAAGGTCGTCTGCCGGTTAAGGGAACCACACGTACCGTGTCGTTTGAATCCAGCTGCAGGGCGTCGGCCTGAGCCCGGGTAATATTAACGAACTCCAGTCCTTCAAAGGATAGGTGGCCCAGTATACAGCGGAACTGGTTGAAGTCGGTGTTGGATAGCAGCCAGTCGGTTTGGTCGGTGGTGGTGGATTCGTGAATTTGTACTTTATATTCTTTTGAATCCCTGACGGTGCGTATATCCCTGACGCGTGCTTCCAACAGCGGCCCGGCATCGAAAATGTCTATGTAGTGGGTGTAATGAAAACCTTCACTTTCGAGCAGTTTCCGGGCTGGCAAGGTGTCGCTATGGGTTTCACCAATCACTGCCTGAGCATCTTGTGGCAGCATGTTGGTGTAGATCGGGTGCCTTGGCATCAGTTCGGCAATAAAGGTTTTTCCCTGGGCCACCTGCTGGTCGGCGGTGACGAAATCCACGTTGAAAAAATGTCGGCCGATGGCTTCCCAGAATGGGGACTCGCCGCTGTCATTGCAGCAGCCTCTCATCTCGGCAATGACGTTTTCATTAAAATGGAGGGGATGGTTTGCCATAAACATCATACGCGCCTTGGAGAGCAGTCGCCCGAAGTTGGAATGGCGGTATTCGGGCATCAGGAACAGTGTGCAAAGCTCGGAGTAACCCGTATGGTCGCTGCACAGTGTCATGGTAGTCAGACGATTGTAGACGTTTAGTTCTCTTGAGGCATGTACCTGGGTGTTGATTTTGAAATTGTACCAGGGGTCTGACAGCCCGATAGCGGACTCAATACCGGAGACTCCGGCAATCTCACCGGTCTTATGGTCTTCCAGCATAAACAGGTACAGGGACTCATCCAGTGCTGAAGATGCAGCAAATGATTCCAGTGCCCAGTCCATTTTGCGGCGCACCATATCAGGCTTTGGTTGCAGGGAAGAAAATCCCACTCCTGTGTGGTTTGCAATATGCCACAGGGCGTCGTAATCACAGCTTTTGATCGGACGGATAATCATCATAAGCACTTCCCGGGATTTGATTATTCTGCTTTGGTATGGGTACTGGTAAATATTTTGTCGGCTGAGGCAGCTACAAAACCCTGATACAGCGTCCCGTCTCCCGTTGGATAGCGTTTGGCAAACTCATAGAAGCAGCCGGGAATTTCCCGCGTTCCATCCGTGAAATCAACGGTTACTTTTTTAGCCATGGTGGAGGACTGCTCCAGCAATACATCTGGCGAGCCTTTTACCAGCCCCCCTGTGTCGTTAAGAATATAGCCGTGCTTCTGCAACAGGTGGTTCAGGTCAACGATAGTATCCGGCTCGGACAAGTGATTAATGGATACTGTGAAGTGGTTGGCACGGTAGCCAAAGGCGGCGACCCAGGCGGCGTACTCACTCTCTGCCAGCAGTTCGTCGTAGGTTTGGGTATCCAGTTGCCAGGGGCGCCCGGAACAGCAGAATAGGGGAGATTGTGTCGCATCGGGTGTGACCTGATCCACCAGGGCGGTAATATGCTGTTGTGCCTGCTCCGACAGTTTTTCAACCAGCAGCTCACTGATAAATACTTTTGGCAGCTCAGGGTTCGGGTGTTGAAAGTGTTTGGCGAACAGTTTGCGGGCAGGGAATTCGTACTCCCCACCTTCGATATAACCATGGTCAGTGAAAGCGCGGGCTATAACAGCAAGGTTGACCTCAGGCAGGCTATAGGTTCTTAGTGCAATATGATCATTAACAACGTTACCGTTGTTGCTGGCTGCAAACAGATCATGAATGCTTCGGGCATCCGGTGCCAGCTCAAGATAATCTTCCCACATGGCCTGTAGCAGGGTATGGATTGCGTTGTCCATGACAAGCCTCCGATCTTTGGTGAAATGAGTGATTAGTTTTGTTTATTAAGATTTTCAGGCAAGGGTAGCAGCAAGTCAGCTGTCGTTTTTTTACAGGCTGTCACCGGGCTCAGGGCTGTCACCGGGCTCAGGGCTGTCACCGGGCTCAGGGCTGTCACCGGGCTCAGAGCTGTCACTCACTGGCGCAACCACTCATTGCCTTTACCTTCCGCTTCATTTTTTGCCAGTGTCATCAGCAGGGCGGCACTCAGCTTCGTCCTGGGAACCAGGCTGCTGATCTTCATAGTCTCTTTATCGCTGTGAATATGACTTCCCTGTACGCCGAGCGTATCAATATTGGGTACGCCAAGCGAAGCCAGATTATTACCGTCACAGCAGCCGCCAGTGGCTTTCACGTCAATAGGCAGACCCAGGGCGGAGCCGCACTCCTGAGCCAGCTGGAACAGTTTCTGGTTGGCAGCCGTCAGTACTTTCGGTTTGCGACCAAAGCCACCGTGCAGTTCCAGCGTTATGCCATCACGCGTACTGATCTGGTTAACCAGCATTTGCAGCTGATGCAGGCACCATTGTTCATCTTCTGGTTTTTCGATGCGAATATTAAACCGGCAGATACAGCGGTCAGGCACTATATTGGTGGGCCCGCCACCATGAACAAAACCGGGATTAAAGGTGACGTTTTCACGACCTCCATTCAGGTCATCCATGGCTGACACGAAATCGCAGAGCGCCCGGACGGCATTGCGACCAAGGTGATGTTCACGCCCGGCATGAGCTGCTTTGCCGTAACAGACCGCCGTGAAGTTGCCACTGCCTTTGCGGGCACCTGCCAGTGAACCATCGGGAAAGCTGGGTTCATACAGCATTCCCACATGAGCTGTTTTGGCAGCTGCTTCAAACAGGGGAGCGGAACCGGGTGAACCAATTTCTTCATCGGGATTCAAAATGACCTGCCAGCCCACATGCTCAGCCCAGGGCGACTGCTCAAACAGTTGCAGAGCCTGAATCATCACCACCAGACCGCCTTTCAGGTCAGTGACGCCGGGACCGTTGATATGGTCATCGTCAATGAATTTTACGGTCTGAAACGGGTGGTCTTTGGCAAACACCGTGTCCATGTGTCCGCTCAGAACAATCTGCAAAGAAGCCTCTGGACGTTTTGTAAGAATCAGTGCGTCACCTAAAGGCTGACGCATAGTGTCGCCGTGAGTGTTAATGAACTGGTAATCGTTAAGGCTGACAACCCGCTGCTCCGCCTCAAGAGGCCGGGTCATTTTTTGCAGTGCAGACAGAACCCGGTTAACCCCTTCAGGATTGAGACTTCCGGAGTTAATTTCCGCAAGGCTGATGGTCTGTTGAAGCATGGTACTCTGACGATCATCCAGCTGCTGAAGCAGCGGCAGGAAAGGATCAATAATGCCTGACATGTTAGTCACTTTTGTTGTTATCGACCTTTTAAAATATACGATTATTTGGGAAATAAACAGGCTGGTTGGTTAAGTTTGATCCTGAAGCGGGCGGGGAGTGTCACAGGCAGTTCAACATTGGGTTGAGCGAACGCTGCACCCAACACAATACGGGTGATAAAATTGAACTCCCTGCATACGGCCTGAAATAGCGAAACCTTCTTTACTTGACTTGTTCGGCTTGTGAAGATAACTGTTTTTTCCAGTTAGCTTCATAAAAGGAAGCTGGCTTAGTATCAAACCAAGTACAGTCAGAAGACCATCTTATGAGGCTACCAGTATCATCATCTTCTACTGATATATTCAAGTTATCAGCCATAGAATGTATTGTACTGTTGTATTTAGCCTCCTGCAGGTTAGAACCTATTTTAGTGTCACCATCAGGCAGGAACAAACTGATTCTCGAGTTATTAAAAAGAACGGGTCCAGAAATATCTACAACTGCGTCAAGATAATCTTTTGGAATTTTCTGCTCCTTTAATGACGCGAGATGTTTTTGGTTGGAAATGTCGTTCAGGTTTTTAATCAGGTTCCTGAGCGTTATCAAAGCTATTGGGTGCCTGACTTCATTACAGGCAAGAAAGTCGCTTCGATTAATCTTTTTAGCAGAGGCAAAACCCAGCTCAATTCCGAGATCAGAGAAGAAACATTTTTTCCCCTTTTTCTGTGCATCCTTGAACTTATCAGTATCAAGAGTATCCGTATCCATATAAATCATGCCTTTCCCGGTTCGTTCAGTCACATCACCCTCAGCCTGATCAATAGCACCAGCACCGGCGGCCAGAAGTGCGAAGCGAACAACGTCACTGTACATGGCGTAATTTTTATGTTCATCCCTGACCCATTCAAACGCTGACTGATATTGATTCTCCAGGTCCGATCCTTCAAATATTTTTTTCAGGCCTGCATCATTAATATCCAGTACCTTGATATTTATTCCTCGCATCTCTGGAAGTTCAGGGATGCGTTTCATTAAAGAATCTTCGGCTTCTGTTAACAGGGTTCGATCTTTCCAGAGAATAATTTCTCTTTTTGCTGGCAATAATGTTTCCACTTTATTTGAAATTGATGCCAGACAGGGAATGTTTTCCAGATAGCGGTCAGGTAGTAAAGAACCTACCCAGATCAGATTGATCGGAGTATCGGGGGGGAGGAGCTTTTCTCCACCTGAGTCAATGACCGGGTTAAGGTCACAGGTAGTCGTCATCATTTTACTGGAAAATATTTCTATCAGCTTTTCTTTGGCGATTTTACTCTCCGCAAAAAGAGTCATCAAATATCCGAAATGATCAAAAGCGATCAGGCAGGCGGCATCAGAGAATAGTTCTTTCGGGAAATTTTTAAGGTATTCGGAAATTTCTTTATAAACAAATTTTTTCTTTTTATCATCAGGGTCACGTAAGATGTCAAAGATTTCTTTCCCCTCTGAAACTTTCCAGTACCTGAATTCACCTGAATAAATTGATCTGATAGTTTCCGGTGAAAACCCTTCGTATAAGGGGGCAAGGCCAGTTTTTATTTCATCTGTAATATGCTTTCTTTTTTTTGAGGGCTGATCACACTTTGAGAACCCGTCAGGATTAGTGACTTTTCTTTCATATATATTCTGATCATTAGTAGAAGGGCAGGGGACACCCGATACCACGAATGGAACAAATTGTTTGTTAACTGGCGCAGGCTTATTACTTTCCTGATAGGCACAGTATTTTGGACTTGAATGGTTAACAGGGTTCATATTAGCTTCCTTGCCTTTTTATTAATAAAAGGGAGGCTAATCCCGGGTTATTTTATGACTAACAGCTCTATGGTTTGAGTGTCCTGTCACCGTAAAAGTCCCTACAGTAGAGTTTTTAAAGAGGTCGGGTTATTTTTTTCAGTGCAGACAGAACCCGGTTCACACCTTCGGGATTGAGACTTCCGGAGTTAATTTCCGCAAGGCTGATGGTCTGTTATTGAACTCCCTGCATACGGCCTGAAATAGCGAAACCCTCTTCACTTGACTTGTTCGGCTTGTGAAGATAACTGTTTTTTCCAGTTAGCTTCATAAAAGGAAGCTGGCTTAGTATCAACCCAAGTACAGTCAGAAGACCATCTTATGAGGCTACCATCACCTCCTTCTACTGATATATTCAATTTGTCAGTCATAAAACGCATTATACTGTTGCGTTGAGCACTCAGGCTAAAATCTATTTCAGTGTCACCATCAGGCAGGAACAAACTCATTATCGAGCGATCAAAAAGACCTGGTCCAGAAATACCTACAACTGCGTTAATATATTTTTTTGGAGTTTCCTGCTTCTTTAATGACACGAGATGTTTTTGGTTGGAAATGTCGTTCAGGTTTTTAATCAGTTTCCTGAGCGTTATCAAAGCTATTGGGTGCCTGACTTCATTACAGGCAAGAAAGTCGTTTCGACCAAACACTTTAGCAGATACAAAACCCAGCTCAATTCTGAGATCAGAGAAGAAACATTTTTTTCCCTCTTTCTGTGCATCCCTGAACCTATCAGTATCAAGAGTATCCGTATCCATATAAATCATGCCTTTCCCGGTTCGTTCAGTCACATCACCCTCAGCCTGATCAATAGCACCAGCACCGGCGGTCAGAAGTGCGAAGCGAACAACGTCACTGTACATGGCGTAATTTTTATGTTCATCCCTGACCCATTCAAACCCTGACTGATATTGATTCTCCAGGTCCGATCCTTCAAATATTTTTTTCAGGCCTGCATCATTAATATCCAGTACCTTGATATTTATTCCCCGCATCTCTGGAAGTTCAGGGATGCGTTTCATTAAAGAATCTTCGGCTTCTGTTAACAGGGTTCGATCTTTCCAGAGAATAATTTCTCTTTTTGCTGGCAATAATGTTTCCACTTCATTTGAAATTGATGCCAGGCAGGGAATGTTTTCCAGATAGCGGTCAGGTAGTAAAGAACCTACCCAGATCAGATTGATCGGAGTATCGGGGGGAAGGCGCTTTTCTCCACCTGAGTCAATGACCGGGTTAAGGTCACAGGTAGTCGTCATCATTTTACTGGAAAGTATCTCTATCAGCTTTTCTTTGGCGATTTTACTCTCCGAAAAAAGATCCATTAAATATCCGAAATGATCAAAAGCGATCAGGCAGGCGGCGTCAGAGAATAGTTCTTTCGGGCAATTTTTAAGGTATTCAGAAATTTCTTTATAAACGAATTTTTTCTTTTCATCATCAGGGTCAGATAAGATGTCAAAGATTTTTTTCCCCTCTGAAACTTTCCAGTACCTGAATCCACCTGAATAAATTGATCTGATAGTTTCCGGTGAAAACCCTTCGTATAAGGGGGCAAGGCCAGCTTTTATTTCATCTGTAATATGTTTTCTTTTTTTTGAGGGCTGATCACACTTTGAGAATCCATCAGGATTAGTGATTTTTCTTTTATATATATTCTGATCATTAGTAGAAGGGCAGGGGGCACCCGATACCACGAATGGAGCAAATTGTTTGTTAACTGGCGCAGGCTTATTACTTTCCTGATAGGCACAGTATTTTGGACTTGAATGGTTAACAGGGTCCATATTAGCTTCCTTGCCTTTTTATTAATAAAAGGGAGGCTAATCCCGGGTTATTTTATGACTAACAGCTATACGGTTTGAGTGTCCTGTCACCGTAAAAGTTCCTACAGTAGAGTTTTTAAAGAGGTCGGGTCATTTTTTCAGTGCAGACAGAACCCGGTTAACACCTTCGGGATTGAGACTTCCGGAGTTAATTTCTGCAAGGCTGATGGTCTGTTATTGAACTCCCTGCATACGGCCTGAAATAGCGAAACCCTCTTCACTTGACTTGTTCGGCTTGTGAAGATAACTGTTTTTTCCAGTTAGCTTCATAAAAGGAAGCTGGGTTAGTATCAACCCAAGTACGGTCAGAAGACCATCTTATGAGGCTATCACTATCATAACCTCCTACTGATATATCCAATTTGTCAGTCATAAAATGTATTATACTGTTGCGTCCATCATTCAGGCTAAGATTTATTTTAGTGTCACCATCAGGCAGGAACGAACTGTTTATCGAGTCAATAAAAAGAGCTGGTCCCGAAATACCTATAACTTCGTCAATATAATCATTTGAAATTTTCTGCTCCTTATAATCATTTGAAATTTTCTGCTCCTTTAATGACTCGAGATATTTTTGGTTGGAAATTTCGTTCAGGTTTTTAATCAGTTTCCTGAGCGTTATCAACGCTATTGGGTGCCTGACTTCATTACAGGCAAGAAAGTCGTTTCGACCAAACCTTTTAGCAGAGGCAAAACCCAGCTCAATTCCGAGATTAGAGAAGAAACATTTTTTTCCTTTTTTCTGTGCATTCTTGAACCTATCAGTATCAAGAGTATCCGTATCCATATAAATCATGCCTTTCCCGGTTCGTTCAGTCACATCTCCCTCAGCCTGATCAATAGCACCAGCACCGGCGGCCAGAAGTGCGAAGCGAACAACGTCACTGTACATGGCGTAATTTTTATGTACATCCCTGACCCATTCAAACCCTGATTGATATTGATTCTCCAGGTCCGATCCTTCAAATATTTTTTTCAGGCCTGCATCATTAATATCCAGTACCTTGATATTTATTCCCCGCATCTCTGGAAGTTCAGGGATGCGTTTCATTAAAGAATCTTCGGCTTCTGTTAACAGGGTTCGATCTTTCCAGAGAATAATTTCTCTTTTTGCTGGCAATAATGTTTCCACTTCATTTGAAATTGATGCCAGACAGGGAATGTTTTCCAGATAGCGGTCAGGTAGTAAAGAACCTACCCAGATCAGATTGATCGGAGTATCGGGGGGAAGGCGCTTTTCTCCACCTGAGTCAATGACCGGGTTAAGGTCACAGGTAGTCGTCATCATTTTACTGGAAAATATTTCTATCAGCTTTTCTTTGGCGATTTTACTCTCCGCAAAAAGAGTCATCAAATATCCGAAATGATCAAAAGCGATCAGGCAGGCGGCATCAGAGAATAGTTCTTTCGGGAAATTTTTAAGGTATTCGGAAATTTCTTTATAAACAAATTTTTTCTTTTTATCATCAGGGTCACGTAAGATGTCAAAGATTTTTTTCCCCTCTGAAACTTTCCAGGACCTGAATCCACCTGAATAAATTGATCTGATAGTTTCCGGTGAAAACCCTTCGTATAAGGGGGCAAGGCCAGCTTTTATTTCATCTGTAATATGTTTTCTTTTTTTTGAGGGCTGATCACACTTTGAGAATCCATCAGGATTAGTGATTTTTCTTTTATATATATTCTGATCATTAGTAGAAGGGCAGGGGGCACCCGATACCACGAATGGAGCAAATTGTTTGTTAACTGGCGCAGGCTTATTACTTTCCTGATAGGCACAGTATTTTGGACTTGAATGGTTAACAGGGTCCATATTAGCTTCCTTGCCTTTTTATTAATAAAAGGGAGGCTGATCCCGGGTTATTTTATGACTAAGGGAAGCAGCAGAACATAATATACCGCTGTTGGCTGTTGGCTGTTGGCTGTTGGCTGTATGAGCAGCTAATAGCCAACAGCCAACAGCCAAAATCCCGGTAAGTTATTGAATGCTGCGCCCCTAACAGTTTTATGGTTTGAGTGTCCTGTCACCGTAAAAGTTCCCACAGTAGAGTTTCTATTGAATCCACGTAAAATACTGTACTTTGAGAGGCTAAGCCGATAATCAGCAGCGGGTTGAGTCTGCCCAGACTCTGAGGCAAGCACAAGCAATCTGATATTGCAATGATCTGCATCAGCTCGCGAAGTTGTTGATCGGAGTACACTCTGGCGAATGACGAGCGCTGCCCAAAAACTGAACAGCCTGCCAAAACAAGTTACCCGCCTTTATTTGCAATAAGGAAACATTGATGACTCACCTAGTCGATGAACTGGTACTCCAGTCAGGAGCCAGTCTCAAGAATCGTATTGTCATGGCACCAATGACGATTCAGTCCGCTTTTTTTGATGGCAGCGTGACCGAGGAGATGATCACCTACTACGCCTCAAGAGCGGGTGATGCCGCTGCGATTATCGTTGAAAGTGCCTTTGTTGAAAATTATGGTCGTGCCTTCCCGGGGGCGTTAGGTATTGATACGGACAGCAAAATTGCAGGTCTGAGAAGGCTGGCTGAAGCGATTAAGGCGAAAGGGTCAAAAGCCATTCTGCAAATCTACCACGCAGGCCGTATGGCAGCGCCTGAGTATAATGGCGGCCAGCAACCAATTTCCGCAAGCCCTGTTGCTGCATTGCGTGATAATGCCGAAACCCCGCTGGAAATGACCGGGGTACAGATCGAAGCCATGATTGAACGTTTCGGCAACGCGGTTAACCGGGCTGTTCTGGCAGGCTTTGATGGTGTAGAGATTCACGGTGCCAACACCTACCTTATTCAGCAATTCTTTTCCCCGCACTCCAACCGCAGAAATGACCAGTGGGGTGGCGATATCGAGAAACGCACCGCCTTCCCGCTGGCGATTCTGGAAAAAACCAGACAGATGGTTGCGTTCCACCAGAAAACCGATTTCATCATCGGTTATCGCTTCTCACCGGAAGAGATTGAAGAACCGGGAATCCGCTTTGAAGACAGCCTATATCTGCTGGACAAACTGGCGTCCTGTGGATTGGATTATTTGCATTTCTCCATGGGCAGCTGGGCGCGTAACTCCATTGTCAATCCGGAAGATAAAGAGCCGCTGATCACTAAATATCACCGGCTTAAGAGTGACAATGTCGCAAAGGTTCCGGTGATAGGCGTAGGTGGTATTGCCCAGCGCGCTGATGCTGAAACAGCGATTGCAGAAGGCTACGATGCCGTCAGCGTGGGCAAAGGCTATCTGGTTGAGCCGACCTGGGCGACCAAAGTGCTGAACAATGAGCCCTGTGCTGAGTTTGCTGATATTAACCAGCAGGAAGCGTTGCAGATCCCAACCCCGCTTTGGGACATCATGGACTATATGATTGTGGACAGTGCGGCTGAGGCATTGAAACATCAACGCATTAAAGAGCTGCAAAACGTTCAGATTCGTTTCGAGCCGGGTGAATATACCGCTTGTGGTCAGGGTCATAATGGTGACTTGCCGGTTACCGTGACTTTTTCAGAAGATAAGATTCTGGATATTGTCGTTGACTCATCAAAAGAGTCCGATGGCATTGCCAACCCAGCCTTTGAGCGTATTCCGCAACAGATTCTCGATGGTCAGACCCTGAATATTGACGTAATTTCGGGGGCAACGGTGAGTAGTCAGGCGGTTATTGACGGCGTATCCAATGCGGTTGATCTGGCGGGCGGCCACTCTGAGGCGCTTCGCTGTAAAGCCAGGGAAGCGGTTGAGTGGTCAACTGAAATTATTGAAGAGACGGTGGATATCGTGGTTGTCGGGGCCGGTGGTGCTGGCCTGAGCGCAACCCTGACGGCCCTTGATAAAGGCAAGTCGGTTATTCTGCTGGAAAAATTCCCTGCGATTGGTGGTAACACGGTTCGTACCGGCGGCTGGGTCAATGCGGCTGAGCCAGCATGGCAGAATGACTTCCCTGCTCTGCCGGGGGAAGCCGACCACCTGAGAAGCATTGTTGAAACGCCGGAATCCGAATTTGCAGCGGAGTACCTGGCGGATTTCAAAGTCCTTAAAGAGCAACTGGGCGACTATTTTGCTGATGTGGACAGTGGTAAAGACTACCTGTTCGACTCTGTTGAGCTGCATCGCATTCAGACCTATCTTGGCGGTAAGCGAACCGACCGCAATGGTGATGCCATCTATGGTCAGTACGACCTGGTGGAAGCGTTGACCAGCCGTGCCATGGAGTCTGTGGACTGGCTGACTGAGAAAGGCGTTGATTTTGACCGTAGCGTGGTTGAAATTCCTGTTGGCGCACTGTGGCGTCGCGCCCACAAGCCAAATCGTCACAAGGGTGTGGAGTTTGTGGAGAAACTGCAACAGCGCATTCTGGAGCAGGATGGTCGCATCATAACCGATACCCGGGTAACGGATTTGATGATTGAAGACGGTAAGGTTGTAGGTGTTAAAGCGACACAAGCCAACGGTACCCAACTGGTATTGAAGGTCAGTCACGGTGTTGTGCTGGCTTCCGGTGGTTTTGGTGCCAATACCCGGATGATCAAACAGTACAACACCTACTGGCAGGATATTGCCGATGACATCAAAACCACCAACTCTCCTGCGCTGGTGGGCGATGGCATTGAAATGGGTGAAAAAGCCGGTGCCGACCTGGTGGGTATGGGGTTTGTTCAGTTAATGCCGGTGGGCGATCCGAAATCCGGCGCGCTGTTGACCGGCCTGATTGTACCCCCTGAGAACTTTGTCTTTGTGAACCAGCAGGGCAAGCGCTTTATTGATGAGTGCGGAAGCCGTGATGTGCTGTCTGAGGCATTCTTTGATAACGGCGGTCTTATCTACATGATTGCCGACGAGGAAATTCGTAAAACGGCTGCGAATACTTGCGACGATACCATCGAACGGGAAATCGAAGAAGGCATCATTATTAAAGCCGACACGCTTGAAGAGCTGGCTGAGAAAATTGGCGTTCCGGCTGACGAGCTGACCAGCACTATCAGGCAGTACAACGCCTGTGTTGAACAGGGTCATGACCCTGAGTTCAACAAGAGCGCTTTCGGTTTGAAAGTGGAACAGGCTCCGTTCTACGCAACCCCACGTCAACCATCGGTTCACCACACCATGGGCGGGTTGAGAATTGATACTCAGGCGCGGGTGATTAATAAAGACGGTGACGTTATTCCGGGCTTGTTCGCAGCCGGTGAAGTGACGGGTGGTATTCACGGTGGTAACCGCCTGGGCGGTAATGCCTTGATTGATATCTTCACTTATGGCCGTATTGCCGGTGACAGTGCTGCCGCTCTGGTTTAATTGTTTGACCCTCCTCAGTTCCTCTCCTCAGCAGGGGAGGAACTGACAAACTCTACCGACGATTTCAGCTTAATCCTACCCTGATATACAAACGACAATGAAACGCTATCAAACCCGGTTCCAGATGATGGGGACATTCATTGACCTGGTGCTTTATCATCCAGAGGGCGAGCAGTTAATTAAGGAGGCTTATCTCCGGCTCTCTCACTACGCACAGCGATTTACCGTGAATCAGCCCGATTCTGAACTGATGAGGGTAAACAAAAACGCCGGGGTCAAGCCTGTGGTTGTTCAGCCGGATTTGTTTCAACTGATAAAAACAGCACGGGCGATGAGTGTAGACACAAACAATGTCTTTAATATTGCCATTGGGCCACTGGTCAAAACCTGGCGTATCGGTTTTAAAGAAGCAAGAGTACCGGGGCGTGAAGAAATATCAGCGAAACTCCCCCTGGCTGATCCTCAAAATATTATCCTGAACGAACAGGAGCAGTCGGTTTACCTGGGTCTGCCGGATATGGAGATCGATTTGGGTGCGGTGGCAAAAGGTTACTTTGCGGATCAGATAAAAAGGCAACTGGTAAGGGCGGGTGTTCAACACGGCTTTATTAACCTGGGGGGGAATGTCCTGACTATTGGTCATTCACCGGATAATGCCAGTCAGGCATGGAATGTGGGTATTCAAAACCCGCTGTCAGACCGGGGCGTAATCTCTCGTGTTGTAGCGCTGAATGATGCCTCGATGGTCACCTCCGGGATCAATGAACGATTTTTTTATGCCAACGGGCAACGTTATCATCACCTGCTGAATACCCGGACGGGAATGCCGGTCGTCACCGATATAGCGAGCGTTACCATTATTTCCAGAGATTCAGTTGCGGGTGATATCTGGAGTACCGCTGGCTTTTTACCCTCTGTCAGTGACGCGGTTGCCTGTCTGAATCAACAGACAGACATTGAGGCGGTGGTCATTTCAAAACAGGGTGAAACCCATGTCACTCAGGGCCTGGTTGATGATGGGCGGAATGTCTTTGTTCGTCCGGAGAAGCCGGTGCTGAGGGGCAGGGGCAATTGCGGGTGACTACTATCTCCCCAACTGATTGGCAATTTTTAAACCAATACTAACACCATAAATACCAATAGCAGTCGTTTTTGATAAACCAAGAAAGGCCACAGAGTTGTCGGGTCTTTGTATTTTTGCATCAAAGAACGCCCCGATAGTAGCAGTTAGCTCTGCTAGCCTGGACATAGCTTCAAGGTCTGGAACAACCCTGATAACGGGCAAAGGGCCCATACTGGCTATTGTTGACCCTAAAACGGTACCTCCTGCTGCACCCCCTACAAATGCACCAAGAGTCTTATAGACTGTAAAAGGGTCGGGATTATAGTAATAATTCGCCACTCCCGCGCCTAGCATGCACATAGCGGTCTTAGTTTTACTGGCTGAAGCTATTGTACGCATGGCTATCTTTGCGCCATTCAAGAGAGCAACACCTGTTTGGGTGGCTGTGTTAGTCATTTTCTCGAGAAAGGTTCTATTGTCTATACTTTCGGCGAACTCTTTGGGTACTTTTTTTCTGCAGTACGGGCAAAATAAGTGTCCATTATCAAACCAGGCAATTATACAGGGTCTCCCATAAACATGGCTCTCAAAGCAGGGAAGAGCGATTTTGTCATGAGATAATAAACTTGGTTTGACCTCGACCTCAAAGTGTCCATGACAAATTATACATATATCATCACTCATAAATCAGCACTCCTACGTTAAGGCCGACTTTTTCTGTAAATTCTAATCTAAAATTATGACTTTTCAGGTTTATCAAGGCTTATGGAAAAAATGGTACTTTAGAGCAGCATGAAAACAGCACCAGCTTAACGACAAATGTCGTTCTAATTCGGTGGTTTTACCATCTTTTTAATGCACTATGGTTTATCATATCTTTCTGTAGCCGGACGGGAATGTCAGTTGCCACCGATATAGCCAGCGTTACCATTATTTCCAGAGATTCAGTTGCGAGTGATATCTGGAGTACCGCTGGCTTTTTACCCTCTGTCAGTGATGCGGTTGACTGTCTGAATCAACAGGCAGGCATTGAGGCGGTGGTCATTTCAAAACAGGGTGAAACCCATGTTACTCAGGGTCTGGTTGATGATGGGCGGAATGTTCCTGTTCATCCGGATAATCCGGTGCTGAGGGTTCTGGTATCTCCTCACTGTTAACTTCAGTGCAGGTTTGATCTTGATCATAATTCAGAGAGTAAGCTCTATTCCTGCCACGGTACTGATCGTTATAATCTATTTCGTTGCCTGTCTGATAAAAACCCTTTGTGTCAATCGAGCAATAACGATGCCCTCTGATAAAAGCTTCTACCACACAGTATTCAGGCACAAACTCGGGACCGTAAGCGGTGTGGGATGCAAAAGACTGCCCGTCGCGAATTGCCCAGCCTACGCCAGCGTAAGTAGCAACAGGGCTATGCTTTGCCTTGGCTTTCCACTCGGCAAATGTCATGGGAGGCTGCTTAGAGCTGATAGTTGCATCAAATACCTCACACTTGCCATTGTCATTGTTACTGAATTTACCAAAATTTAAAGCGGGGACTTTATCGTCCGGCTTTACACAGAGCCGGACGTCACTGGAGCGAGTCTTTCGATTGGAGCGCAGCTGGGGCGGCTCATCATCTTTCCAGCAAAAGTCAAATAATCGGGCAAAGTCTTTTGAGTCGAATACCCACTTTTTCGACGGATCCACACTGGTAGCCTTGTTGACATACAATGGAACATGTTCCAGTTTTGCCTTTATTTCTTCTTCAGAGCCCTTCAGCCAGGAATACGTTGTTGCCCGGGCAATAGCACGATTAACTTCGTAAGCACAAAAGTGACCAAACTGCTCTTTATCCAAAGTTTCGTAGTCCAGAGCTGTACGACCATAGTGAATGATGTCGTCTTCGCCGATAGCGGAGCGATCTTCGAATACCACACAAATTCTGCCGTTAGGGGGTTCTTTTGTCTGTGCTTGCCAACAAGGGTCGGCATAGCACCAGACAGCCTGGCAAACTAATGAGGTAATGCAGCTCTTCAGGGCTAGAAGCATTTTCGAATCCTCTTTTTTCAGGTCAGCTTCAGGACTCGGTGACACACTCCCTCCACTAAATCGGCAAGCCGATTCTAGTGGGGGCTTCTAATCGGGAATTACGTGCGACCCACTATTTCAAATAACATAGCCTCTCGCTGTCGTACAGGTTGCCGAACCACGACAGGGGAACTCTTTACACATACGCTGTGTCCCAGCGCATCGGCGGTAGAAGCCAGAAAACGGTTGTGTTTTCCTGATTTGTTTCTCGTAGTTAGTCCAGCAACGGTGACGCTTGAGTATTTTTCCAGAGGCTTATCTGTCTGTCGTGTAGGCTGTTGTCTCAGCCACCAAGCCCATTACGCAGGGTTTCGCAGTGCACTGAAGTTAGTACATGGGCTTGCTCTACGCAAGCCTCGCTATCCATCTCCATCCGAACCTTCAGAGGTCGCGCCGCTCCCAATGAGAGGCTATGGATGGAGAATTTCGCAAGGTTCGTTAAATATAGCAGTGCCCAGAACGGCTTCACTATTTGCCAGCATCAGGAGCCTGTCAGACATGAAGATTGATTCCGGGGGAGGGAAGGCTGCTCGGTGGGTTCGATAGAAGGCTGTTGGTGAGAATAGGCGTCGCATCCTGCCACGCCCTGAATGAATATTGTCTTTGTTAATGACGCCTCTTTAGGGGCGCAGCATTCAATAACTTACCGGGCTTTTGGCTGTTGGCTTTTGGCTATTAGCTGCTCATACAGCCAACCGCCAAAAGCCAACAGCGGTATATTATGTTCTGCTGCTTCCCTTAACCTTTCACTACTTTCGCAACCGCCCTTCTCAGGGCATCCATCCCCTGACGTATATCATCATCAGGAATAATCAGTGACGGTGCCAGCCGCAGAACATTCGGGCCAGCAACCAGCAGCATTAACCCTTCTTCCGCAGCGGCGGCCAGAAACTCTTTGGCTTTGCCATGCCACTCCGGTACCAGCTCGGCACCAATGAGCAGCCCTTTGCCACGGATTTCAGTGAATACACCAAACTTGTCGTTAATGCTTTCCAGCTCCCGGCGAAACAGCTGATGTTTGGCAGATACATTGGCCAGTAACTGATCCTCGTTAATCAGCGTGATGGCTGCCAGAGCCACTGAGCAGGCCAGGGCATTACCGCCATAGGTACTGCCGTGAGAGCCGAAGCCAAAGCTGTTGGCGACTTTGCTGGTGGTCAGCATGGCACCGACGGGAAAGCCACCGCCGAGCGCCTTTGCGGTGGTGAGAATATCGGGTACTACACCCGTGCTCATGTAAGCATAAAATTCACCGGTACGGCCTACGCCGGTCTGCACTTCATCAAACACCAGCAGGGCGTTGTGCTGATCGCAGAGCTCTCTGGCCGCTTGCAGGAACTCTGGTGTGGCAGGCCTGACACCACCTTCGCCCTGGATGGGCTCAAGAACAACAGCACAGGTTTTGTCTGAAACCGCCGCTTTTAAAGCGTCAACGTCGTTAAATGGCAGGTGGGTGACTCCTTCTGGTACCGGGGCATAGCCTTCACAGTATTTAGGTTGCCCACCCACAGTGATCGCAAACAGGCTGCGGCCATGAAAAGCATTGTTAAAGGAAATAATTTCGTGTTTTTCTGGTCCTGCGTGGTCGTAAGCATACTTTCGTGCCAGCTTGAAAGCAGCTTCATTGGCTTCGGTACCTGAATTGCAGAAAAAGACTTTTTCGGCAAAACAGACTTCCGTAAGCGCTTTGGCCAGAGTGAGTGCAGGTTCGTTGGTGTAAACGTTACTGAGGTGCCAGAGTTTGTCCGACTGATCTTTCAGAACCTTTACCAGCTTTGGGTGACAGTGTCCCAGGGCGTTGACGGCAATGCCGCCAGCGAAGTCAATGTACTCTCTGCCTTCCTGATCCCAGATGCGCGACCCTTTACCACGGACGGGAACAACTTTTTGAGGTGCATAATTCGGCACCATTACTTCGTCAAAAGTTGCTCTGTTGACAGAATACTCGGTCATGGGCTTCTCTCCCGGAAACTTGTTATCTTTTTTCGATGGTTATTAAGTATTATTTCTTAGAGAGTTTACATCATCAGTGGGTGTATTTGGGAAGGGAGTGAGTTTTATTTCGTTTTTCTGAAGGAGGCGGGTGACTGCACCAGGAATCACCCGCCGGAATCAGGTGGGTGAGGATGTCAATCTTCCACAACGTTTGACCAGGCTTGTTGCATCAGTTGTGCCTTAGCCATTCCGGAGGAATAGATATCACTCTCTTCAGGAACTTTAGTTTTTAATTGTTCACTGGTTTTTCTGAGTATTTCTTCGTTCAAGCCATTCAGCTCATCTCGATACCGGGCTGTCAGGGTTTGCAAGGCTTTTTTCAGGTGGACGTCATCGCCGGGTAAATCAGGAGCGTATAAAATGGCTCGTGACAATCCTGACGCTATCAGGTCAGTTGCTTTGTCCGTATTGTTGGCAACCATTAAAAAAAAGGCTTCTGAAAAACAATGAATAACAGACGTTATAATTTGTACCAGCTGGGTACGAGCATCCAGCTCCGGTTTGGTAAAATAGAATTTTTGGCGTCGGAAGGATTTTGTTAATTCCTTATTGGCATAATCTGCCGACTTTTTTTCATCCGGGCTATAGGATGTCGCTACATTCAACATGGCCTGGCGAGAATAAGCGTAAATCTTTTTTCTGAGAGAATCCGTGGTGCCGAATTCAAAAGTATTAGCCAGAAAGTTTGCTATTGACCGGGGAACTACTCCCCACTTATGGAAAAAAGCCTTAACAACGGATTGCACTATAAAGCCTGTTGCTCCCAGCGCGTAGTCCCCATAAACCGCCCAGGAATCCAGAACATCCTGAGCATTCCGGGCATCATCCTGATTACACTCAATGCCCCAGTTATTCAGTATGTTCAGATAATTAGTCTTGATGGCCTCATCTGCATAGTTTGAATCCAGCTCGGCCAGGTGCAGCAAAACCTGCTTTGCGTAAAGTGGCATCAGACTGTTTTGTTGTAACAGGTTAAGGCCACTGCCCAGACGTGCATTGGCCAGAGCTGTTATAACTGTGCTGTCTGTTTCAAATTCCGGATGATAATATCGGATGAGATAAGCCGCGTAGGCAACCACTCTGGCTGAGTCTGTGTAACTTTTTTCCTCATTGATTAAAAGCGCACTTGCCAGTGACAGGGATTTTACCAACATGGCTTCCATGGTCATTTTATATGACCGACTTGTCTGAGCCTCAATACTGAGCTTTTGGTTTATAACATTGATTTTGCCAGTCAGTTCGTTCTGAATCTCTCTGTCTTCAGGGTCAATAATTCCGGTTTTGCTGCCTATCCAGTTTTTAATTGCGGTCTGCAATTGAACAATGGCAGGTTCGCCCACAGAAAGAAGACCGAATTCAATTAATGATGAAAAGAAATAATAACAGGCCCGTTTTGGCAGGCCTCGTCGCTTTCCCTTCTCCGGTCTGAATTTATTAATGATGTAAGGTTCAATCAGTGCGATGGCCATAGAATATCCAAGGGGAGTAAAGTGTATCGCTGCATTGGTTACAGTTTCCTTACCTGGCAGGTAGTGGTAATACCATGGAAAAAAAATTTCGGGTTGAGCTGTTTTTTCGGGAGGACAGCCTTCTGCAGGACAGGTGTCGGTTTGTTCATTGACAGTCTGTGGGTGGAACACGCTGGATAGTGTGTCATTCAAAGTAACCTCTGCCCAGCTTTCAGCGAGCTTTTTATACCCTTTATAAAAAATCGGGTCTTTCAAACCGTGCGGGTCAAGAACTTCGATGTGTTTATATATCTCGTTAAGCTCTGATTCATCTTTAATAGGCAGGTAAGCCATTAAAGCGCCCTTGATTACAGTATCTTCAGTGTTTATTTCAACAATCTCTCTGTGATTCTGAATCATGGCAGAGGCTAAAATGCTGGCCTTGTTATCAGTGTTTCTGTAGGCATCTGCAAAATGAATAACTAATGTTTCCAGGGATCTCTGGCTATTGGACCGGGCAAAGTTGGGTTGTTCAGCCAGAATCGCTCCCGCTTTTTTTTGCAGGCTGCTGAAATACTGATTGGTGTAATCAACACTGCCTGATTTCCTGTTGATCGTTGATCCGGTATTAATAGCTCCCCAGTTTTCAAGGGTACGTCTTGATTGGGAAGCAAATCGCTCCATATTTTGTTTTGAGGTTGCTGCTCCCACTATTTTGGAAAAATGTTTGGCTATCACATTAATGGCAAAATGTCGTTTTCCCAGAAAATAAAGAAAAGTGGCCGGTAGAGTAACGCCTAAAACAAAAATACCTGACCTGATTTGATCTTTCGGAACGTTTTTCAGCAAAGACTTAACAAGTTCTGTTTCCTCAAGGTTACTGGCAGAGGCAAGGCCTTTTAACTCATCCATTGTGGCCGCTTCATACTGGAGACAGTCAGCGCTACTGACCTTCCACTCATTCAGCATGTTGCAGTATCTCAGCCCCATCATCGCCGAGTGCTTCATCAAGGGATCCATGGCGTTAAGGTGTTGAGTTATGTGAGTTCTGAAGTCAGGGTGCTTATCCCAGTCAATGTTTTGGCTGAAACTGACATAAACACTGTCCAGAACATCCCGGCCTGTGGCCTCCGGGTGAAGGTAGGTCATAGACAGGGCGTTAAGTGCCATCAATGCGGCAGCTCTGTTTTCATCACCCCTGGACATGGCGAGATTTGCAGAAGAAGACACTGTATCGATAATATCGAGAAGACGGTAAAAAGTCTTTCTGGCCTTTTGGGCATGAAGGCTCAGCACCGAAAATGTAGACAATGAGCGGTAACGCAAATCCGTTTGCAAAGCGTCTGTTTTTTGCCTGACATGATCGTCTGATAAAGCTTTATAGCTAACACTTTCCAGCAGGGCGCTGATATTATCAGTCAGATGCTGGCTTGACGCCCGTCTTATATTACTTTTGTGAATAGCCAGTAACTTAAGAAGAAAAGAAAGTTTATGACTCTCTAAATAGGACTGAAGTGTATTAATGGCCACCTCGGAACTCAGGGGAACCAGCCCCCAGGCGACACCTGTCTTAAGATGATCCAAAATGTAAAAGTCTTGACTCTTTTCATCCTCTGCAGGGGCAGTTGCAAAAGCAGGCTGGCCAAGCAGCCCTATGGTGACAATCAAATTCAAAGCCGTTTTTTTCATTTTTGATTCAACCAAATAATAAATTAATAACAAACCAATCAAAATTTACCGGCAAGCCTTGTGCTAACTCATCTCCAGACCAATTGATGCTTAAAAAAACAGACTGTTAAGTACTTTTTGTAAGTATATTGCATCAGGTTGCAGTTAATCGTTATATCAATAAGTTGTCGTCTTGCACTTTCTCCTCTACTAATACATGTGTTTATTTCTTAGTACAGTGTATAAGACACAAGGCAATAATATGTCAGACAACACCGAATTTGGTAAATGGAGAGCCAGGTTGTGGCCTGTCCATTCTCATGAGCTGAAAAAGCTTATTCCCATGATTTTGATGTTTTATCTGATACTCTTTAATTACACGATATTGCGAGACACTAAAGACACGCTGGTCGTTACTGGTGCAGGCTCCGGGGCTGAGATAATACCTTTTTTAAAATTATGGGTTAATGTACCTTTTGCCATAATTTTTACGATTACCTATGCGAAAATGAGTAATGTATTCAGAAGGAATGCTTTGTTTTATTTGGTTATATCGAGTTTTATACTGTTTTTTGGTCTTTTTGCCCTCGTTCTTTATCCGGCCCGTGAGATGCTTCACCCAACGGAGTTTGCCGATTATCTGCAGAGTATTTTGCCACCCGGATTTATGGGATTTATCGCTGTCCTGCGTAACTGGACTTTTTCTCTTTTCTACGTCATGTCTGAACTTTGGGGGAGTGTTTGTCTGTCTCTGCTGTTTTGGGGCTTTGCCAACCATATTACCCGAATATCTGAGTCGAAACGTTTTTATGCTCTTTTTGGCATGATGGGAAATCTGGCATTACCTACTGCCGGTCTATTTGTTTATTTTGCTTCGCACTCCCGTGAAGATCTTCCTCCAGGTGTTGACCCATGGAGCTATTCGATGAATTTGCTGACGGCAGTGTTTACTGCTGGTGCTATTTTGATCATGGTGACTTACTGGTGGATCAACCGCAATGTATTGACTGATTCAAAACTTTATCGACCTAATGATACAGCGGCTGACAAAAAGGAAAAATTATCGCTCTCCCTAAAAGAAAGTTTTTTGCATATTATCCATTCAAAATATCTGCTCTGCATTGCCTTGCTGGTCATCAGTTATGGCGTCTGTATTAACATGGTTGAAGTCACCTGGAAAAACCAGCTGCGTATGCAATACCCGAACCCTAATGATTACAACCAGTTCATGGGATTATTTTCTACCTGTACGGGCGTTGTGACTATTTGCATGATGCTGTTCGTTTCCAATAATGTTATCCGCGGCTTTGGCTGGACAGTAGCGGCTTTATGTACCCCGGTGGTTTTATTAATAACCGGTTCGCTGTTTTTTTGTTTTGTACTCTTCAGGGATTTCATACCTGAGACAGTATTTTTAGCACTGGGTATTACTCCACTGATGTTGACCGTTGTATTGGGTGCTATACAAAACATTATGAGTAAATCGACTAAGTACTCCCTTTTTGATCCCACAAAAGAAATGAGTTATATCCCGCTTGACCCTGAAGAAAAAGTAAAGGGTAAGGCTGCGGTGGATGTTATTGGCAATCCAACCGGCAAATCAACAGGTTCCGTTATCCAGCAGGTGTTGATGATTTCCCTGGGTTCGCTGGCCGCTATTGCGCCTTACGTAGCCATTATTGTATTGGCTTTTTTTGCCATCTGGATTGGTGCTGCCCGCTCACTGGGACGCCAGTTTAATGCAAAAGTTCAAAAAAGACAGGAAGCGTCTGATGAGCAAGAGCCGCCTGATGAGCCAGCACCCAGTGCAGATAAGAGCATGGTAATAGGTTCCCCGGTTTTGCAGGCTAAAAGTGAGTTACTACAATTCAATGCTCACCCCACTGCAAGTCAGAAGCCGTCGAAAGAAAAAACTTCATAAAATTGCAGACTATTTTTAAGTAACTGATAGGGCAGGCTATAAAATGATAAATGAGTCATATTTGTATTGGTTCGTTATTTTTGCTTCGGGATTTTGTGTGGCTGCGGGTTTATCAAACGAATCACCGTCTGTAACTTCGCCTTTTATCGATAATACGACACTGGACGGAAAGCTTCGAACCGTTTACTACGATGTAGAAAATACAGAAAAAGACTCAACAGCAGGAGCCTGGGCAGGAGGTCTCTGGATTAATCTACGTTCGGGCTATCTGGCAGATATAGCAGGTGTGGGTGCCAGCTTTTATGGTGTCACCAAACTCTATCAGCCAAAAGGAAACACCAGTTCATACCAGTTGTTAAATGATGACAATAAAGGTTTCAGTAAGCTTGGGCAGGCATACCTGGAAATAAAATCACCTTCGACGAATAAAAGCCGGTCAGCCAGCTTTGTTATAGGGAGGCGGGAGTTTCGTAGTGGGTTAATCTCGGCCTCCAGCTCAAGAACGGTTCCCAGTACATGGTCAGGTTTTCAACTCAATGGTGCCATTGAAAACCTGAAAGTGGGGGGAACCCTGGTTAATCAAATATCACTAAGGAATCAGGCTGGGTTCCATGACCTGAACAACTTTTCCGGACAGAAAATTGATTACATCATAGGCGCTGAAATTACCTATGTTCTTCCGCTTATCCATGAACGTGAATTGAGGTTTAGGTACCGCAATGCTTTTGCAAAAGATTTTTTACAGGCGCACAACGGTGACATTTTATTCACGACCCCTGCGGGGCTCAATCGCAAGATCAAACTGGGAGTTAGTTATTATCAAAGCCAGAAAGATGGTGATCTCTGGCAGGGTAAAGGTCGGGGCGGTTCGCCGTTATTTGATGACAAGGCCAGTGTTATCAATGTGCATGGGGATTTGATTGCGGGCGCATGGCATTTTCGTGCAGGCGTCAGCCATTTCAGGGCACCTTCCAGCGTAAAGTCTTCAGTCTCTGGTTATACTCAGCCCGGCGTTTATTATTATGACCTTGGCGAAAATACTCACGGTGCCTGGGATATTGGTACTTCCGGTTTTGCGGAAGATATGTTGTACGACGGGGAAACAGCATGGATGACGGGGGTTGCCTATAATTTTTCAGAATCGGTGTTTAAAGGGCTGGAGGTCGGTTACGCATTCCACTACGGCTCTGGTATGAAGGTTGGTATTCCCGGAGGTCGAGAAGAATCAGTTGCAGAACGCGAACATGACATATATCTGATTTATGCGTTTCCTGAGACTGTATTGGCAGGGTTGAAATTCAAGCTGAAATATGGCCATTACCAAAATGACCGGGCGTTACGGAAGGCCATTCAAAAAGAAGAGCGGGATCTACGCGTCTGGCTTGATTATAACTTTTTGCTTTTCTGATCGCTGACCGGCAGGCTGCTTTTGTTGAAAAAGCAGCCAGATACCGGTTTACCTTGTCTTAGAGTTTTTAATGGCCGGCTTCACTTTTGATAAGCAGGCTTTGGTCTGGTGGATGGCTGCCAGAAGAACCGGGTCAAGGGCATCGGGTACGACGCCCGGTGTCTGCCTGGTTTCTTTTGGCATGCGTATCGTTCGATGATCATCTGTCACAAATATCATTTTTATATCTCCCCCTTCTCTTGATAAAGAGTCCTGATAAGTAGTGTAAGTAGTAGGTGGAATAGTAATTAATACGTACTAACCGCTAAAAACCTTTACAGTTGATCTGTGTCAATTTCTGCCGCCTGAAAAGCTTTGCAAAAAAAAAGCCATTGTGGTTGGCGGCTTATTTATTGTTCACATGAAAGCTTCTCAGCCTTTTATAATTCGTGTTGCTTGACGCATTTTTCCCTGCGCTGACTTTTTAACGTCAGTGACAGGTCAATGGTTCAGGAGAACGTCGATGCTGACCATTTACAGTGAACAGCAAAAGCTGCACAACCCTGCCAGAGAGTTCCTTGGGGGTGACCTGGTGCCTTATCTGGAATCCCCAAAACGGCTGGATTATGTTCTGGAAGCCATCCAGCGCAACGATCTGGGACGAATTGAGTGGCCGGATAGTTTTTCCACCGAGCCTATTGCCAGAGTGCATCGACCGGATTATATCCAGTTTCTGGAAACCGCCTGGCAGCGTTGGCACCAGACTTATCCGGAAGCTACTCAGGCATCGCCTTACTGTTTTCCCCACCGGGGACTGAGGCATGTGGTTCCGGAAACGATCGAAGGTGCGCTGGGGTATTACGCCATGGATCTGACGGCCCCCGTGGTTGAAGGAACCTGGAAAGCCATCAGAGCCTCGGTGGATTGTGCACTGACGGCCCAGAAAAGGATAATGGATGGGGAGCCTGTTGCTTTTGCCTTGTGCCGACCACCCGGACACCATGCATCAAAGGATGTCATGGCAGGCTACTGTTTTTTTAACAACGCTGCTATTGCGACTCAGGCTTTTCTCGATCAGGGCGCTGAAAAGGTGGCCATACTGGATGTTGACTATCATCACGGTCATGGTACTCAGTCTATTTTCTACTCCCGCAGCGATGTACTGTATGCCTCTCTTCATGCGGATCCCCGGCGGGATTACCCCCATTATCTTGGGCATGAAGATGAAACCGGCGAGGGCGCGGGGCTGGGTTTTAATATGAATCTGCCTTTGCCGCTGCAGGTTACAGGCTGGGTTGAATACCGCAGGGCTCTGGAGTTGGCTCTGGGGCGCATCGATGAGTTCCGGCCGGACTATCTGGTGGTTTCCCTGGGGCTCGATACCTATGAGCGGGACCCGATCTCTTTCTTTAATATCACTACCCCGGATTTTCAGGAGCTGGGGCGCTGTCTGGCCGCTTTGAAAAAGCCAACCCTGTTTGTCTTTGAAGGAGGCTATGCCCTGGAAGCGCTCGGTCATAATACCGTGGCCGTTCTGGAAGGATTTTCCGCTTTCTGACGGATAGCTTATGGAATTTTTTTCAGTCTAAAACTTTTGTCTATATAGAAATCGTGGGTAGCTGTCGATAGAACCCATGCAATTCTCCTAATTCACTGGAACACGTTTATGACACAGGATATACCACCAAAAGACAGGGCTGAATGGGCGGAGTTGGTTCAGGGTCAGCACAAAATGGACAAATTTGTTCTTCAGTTACAGGTCGATAAAGTTCAAAAAGGGGTTGAGGCCGGCGATATGACGCAGGAAGAAGCCGTAAATTATCTTTATGAGTATTTTGCCAAATACCCCAAAGGCTTTGTTAGTGACCTGAAGGCTGTGTTCAGGGCATGGTGAACGCTTTTTCTAAATCGGATCGGATAAAAAACGGATCTGCACAGTAGACAGAATTAAAGGATAAAAGGATTTATCATGAAAAAGTTACAGAGTGTCGAAGAGGTCATCCAGCTGATTGAGGCGGGTAAAGTGTTATCGCTGGCCGGGGACGAACGGGTGTTGTCACAGCTGCCCAAAGGTAATTGGGTCGCTGGGTCAACGCCTTATTTTATGGGAAGAAGTCAGGGCGAATTTTCACAGGAAAAAGTGTATGTCGATGAAATTTCCTGTGGTATCACTCACTACAAAATCATGACATACGATAAGCATACGCTGCCTTCTTTCACCCGTGACCGCTTTGATAATGGCTACAGCATACTGGTGATACCGGCTTTCTCGGAGGTTCATTCAGACTTTGCCCTGCATGCAGACGGTTATGACTTCCTGTACGACAATCCGGTGCTGGGCTGGGTATCCGGTATTGACCTGAATTCCACTGATACGCCGAAGGTATACGACGGTTCTACAGGTACTGAGCTGACCGACAAAGTGGTGGCACTGCATGTTGAGCTGCCCGCTAACAAGATGCCCCAACTGGAGATCATCAATATCCACAAGCCAGACCCAAAGAGTCCGGTGATCCAGTTTGATACGGATGCTTTTGAGGCGGGAGACTGCCTGATTGATGGGGAGCGGGTAAATTTTGCCGAATATGTTACGGCTCACAATATTGATACCCAGGTACCGCTGACCAGTGATTACTCTGGTGCGATCATTAACACCTGCATCAAAGAAGTGAATACCGATGAAGGGAGAGTATATTTCTACGCCCCGGTTTTTTCAGGAAGAGAGTATCGCTTTGCCACGCCGCTGGCTGACTATGCCGCAGCGTTTGCCAGCAGCCTGCCGCAGGAAGGTACGGATATGCAGTTCTCCTGTAACTGCATCCTGAATTTCCTTTATGGAGGGCTGGAAGGAAAACAGGCAGGCTTACCGGGTCCTATTACCTTTGGAGAGATCGGTTATCGTCTGTTAAACCAGACCATGACGTACCTTAGAGTCGTCGATCTGGATGGTTAAGCAACTTGTAGAGTAGCAACGGGGGAGCTTCGGCTCTCCCGTTGTTTATACCTGTTGTTTTAATGCATATACCCTACTTGTTCGATTTATTCATCTTCATCTTCATCTATTGGGACGGCATAGTCTTTTATTAATTTTCTATACATATCGGGACGGCTACTATTAGCAGCATAGGCAAGGCCAATGTTACGAGTTTGGTCAGAAATTTCTTTGTTTGGGAATTCTATCAGCATACCTATGGCTAGAAAGAAATTTTTTTCAAATGCATAAGATAATATATCGTTAAAATAATCTTTATTAGAATTGCTTAGTAATGTTTTTAGTGCCGACATATGAGATTTGAAACTTTCATTGCAATATTCTATAACACTCTTTATTGTTTCAATATTTATTTTTCCTCCTCTTCTTATAAAAACCTTTACCTTATCTATATTTTTAATAACATTTAAGCCATTTTTTGCTAAAAATGTTAGTGTTTGATCATTTAGTAAAGCTCCCAGCTCAAATAAAATTAAAGCACCTTTTTTATCGTTGTTATTTACAGCTTCTGTCAGTTTTTTAGTGAGAATATCCTGTTTCGAATTTATATAGACGCCACCCATATAAGATAACATTTGTGCATTTTCGAAATTGTTTTGCTCTAAAGCTTCGCCAAATATAATTGTCCGTGCTTGCAGGGATATTTGGGTAGAAAATAAGTCTTCTATTAGTGAATTTGTCGCAAGTAACCCTAAACCTAAGTTATTACGTTCATTTCTAAGTTCATCTCTTACTTTACTGCTTGCTAAGTTTAGCAGAACCTCATCATTTTCCTTCATAGAGCCTGCCTTGAGAAGAAGCTTTACCACCTTGTTACCAACTATGGTATTATTATCAAAATACTTTTTTATGGTATCAAGAATATATCCCCTATCGAGGCTAGCCCCCTGATCTATCAGTTTATCTGCTAAAGGGTAATTGCCTTTTTCAAAGGCTTCTTTTAACTTTTCATTCAATCCATCGCCGGAAGTATCTTTCTGCTGTGCAAGGCAATTTTCACAATAAATCTTTGAACTGTCTCGAACGTTTGCACCACACAAAGGGCAAAGGCTACCTTTTGATGGGTTATGACCGTCGTCTTCACCCTCTCTTTGATGCCCACCCGCAAACTTTTTGAGTTTTTTCTGTGCCGATTCCCCCGAACTGCCATTTTGAGAACCTTCATTGTGGCTACCGCGTTTCATTTGTTCTCTTTCTTCTAAGGGGTGTCCGACGGGAGTCGGGGCTTTCCCGGGAATTAATGCCAGCAGATCTAATTTATCAAGGATGAGTGTAGGGTTAACTCCATAGGGGTGGTTTAAATCCGGGTTTTTTTTTACCCACTGCCAGTAGGCTTTTGTTGTGTCATTGGGGTGTTGTGACAATACCGCAAGCACTGACGGATTCCTGTGATGATTCCGTTGTAACAGTACTCGCCACAGCTCTGTTGGTATGGCGATCTCAGTATTTTGCCAGCTGTTATGCCAGACTATAAGCCGGATGGCAGGTTCTCTGGTCTCGGGTTGAACACCCGGCAAGTAAAACAGAGACATCATTTTGAGTGACCATTCGTAGATGATGGGCTGAAGGTGAAAGCCTCCGGGGCGTTTAAAAAAGTCACCTTTGTCGTCCGAATCATCACTGAAAGAACCACCTGTTGCGTACACTTCTTCCGGTTGTTTATTCTGGTTTTTTTGTTCATAAGGGAATAAGTGGTTTTGTGAGAATTGCTCGGGCAGTAAGTCATCAGCAGTGGTTATAACCACTTTAGAAGGAGCCGTTAATGCTTCATCAGCAGCCTCAGAACCGTTGGTAAATACGCTGCAATCGGGGTTAAAACCCCACTCTCCAGGATCATACTGAATAACAGTGCTTCCATTTAAGGATTGATTGTTAAGCACAAAAGAGGCATGCCAGCCTTCAACCCTTTCAAGTTTCAGCTCACTGGCATAACTGAGTTCAACGGGTTTAGTCTCATCAGCGATTATTATATTGGGAGGCGTTATTGGATAAAGTTTTTTTCTCAATGATCTAAAGCAAAGCCTTATCTGGCCATAAGATGAAAAGGCAGGAGCGACAGAGGTCTTATCATAAAACGTAAACCATTCGGCTAACAGGTGGCCAGGTGCCAGCGAATATTGATCATCTTGCTTAAAGAATTGACTGCCTTTGCTTTTTATTGTGGGTTCCAGTCGCGTGAACTCAAATTGTGTTAAGGCATGGGCAGGGCTGAAAAAAAGTACCAGAAGCAAATAGATTAAGAAGTGTTGAACTGGGTATCTCCAGGGCATTTTCATGATCCTGTGGAATTGCTGGAGAAGGAAGCATAGCCGCTTGACAAGTAATTTCCTGCTCAGCCTGCAATCTCTTTATATCCATACACAGGGTTACACTATTGTCATATTGCCTTAAGACAGCGCTTTGCCAAGAGCTTCTGAGGCGTAATCAAAAAGTTCGGTCGGTGTGAAGTTCATGAGATTCACAGCTGCATGAGCACTAATGGCTGCTAACAGTCCGTGCTTCCGATAAACCTCTCCAAGAACCAGCCCCCCATAGAAAGCGCAAGCAACCTGATGTAGAGAAGGCTTAGGAACAGCTAAATGTGCCAATGCGAACAGAGTGCCAGCAAGTAAGGTACTTAATTTTTCTGCTTTCCATTTGTCCTCTTTACTTGTCCACAAGCGAAGAAAGATCACTTCCAAAACATTTTGAAGCACCCCCCGAAAGAACGCCTCTTCTATTATTGCATCTTGAAGTCCGGAGTTGGTTATGCTTGAGGGTGGCCTGGGGGCACTGCCACCAGTACCATGCCTAACTATTTTGTCCATATCGAAAAAAACATAACTAAGTGCAGCGGAAGCGTGCAAACCCGTAGCACGCACAAGGGCTCCTGTTCCTGCTCCCAGTATCACTTGTTGAAAGATGTTTTCAGTGTGCTGGCGTCGAATGATCTCAGTACCAGCACCATAGACGCCAGCATATAAAGTCCAGCGTAGAGCTTTTGAAGTTAAGCTTTCATGAAGTGAATAAGTTGGTTCTTGATAGAAAAGACCAGCACACCCTGCCGCCATAAGTATTTTTATGGTTGAGGCTTCGGGCTTTTGCTCATTACCTGTCGGATCGGTAAAAATAGCATCTTTAAGCTTTTGCAAAATGGGGGAAAGTTTCATACTGGCTTTCTTGCAAAATCTTGAGTGTACGGAAGTCTATAAGCCTGTTGCTGAAATTGCCAACTTCTGCTTTCATTCAATCCAGCGCTCTTTTTCCCAGCAGTGAATAGAGAACCGGCACAACAAACAGTGTCAGCAGCGTTGATACCAGCAGACCGCCAATAATACTGGCGCCCATGGGTGCCCACATCACAGAGCCGGAAAGGGTCAGTGGCAGCAGGCCGCCAATGGTGGTCATCGTGGTCAGGAGAATCGGCAATAACCTTACCTGCCCGGCTTCGAGAATGGCTTCTTTTATCGCCATGCCTTTTCTGCGCAGCTGGTTCGTGTAATCCACCAGAATAATCGAATTGTTGACGACAATACCCACCAGGGAGGTCAGTCCGATAAAGGCAGTAAAGGAGAAGGTGAAGCCAGCCAGCCACAGTGCCAGAATCATGCCCGTAACGGCAAAAGGAATGGCGGTAAAAATCACCAGCGGCTGACTGAACGAGTTGAACTGCAATACCAGCACTGCAAAGATACCCAGCAGGGCAATCAGCAGCACTTTGGTCATACCGGCAAAGGACTCCTCCCGCTGTTCCTGTTCTCCCCCTACCTGATAAGTCACACCATCCGGCCATGGGTACTGGTCCAGCTCTGCCCGAATAGCATTGGTCACGGTTTCAGCCTGATAACCGGCTTTCAGGTCAGCGGTTATTCTTGCCATACGTTCTGTCAGATGGTGTTGAAAACGGGGCAGGGCATCCTGCATTTCCAGTTTAACCAGTTGTTTCACCGGAACCAGCTCACCGCTTGAGGACTTCACCATCATTCGGTCAAAGTCTTCGAGACGCGGTTCATTATCGGACGACTGACCTTTAATAACAATCGGGTAGTCTTCTCCCGAGATGTCACGGAACTGACTGACAGGCACGCCCACAAGACTGGCCCGGATCACCTGATCAATAGAACTGATGGCGACCCCGTACATCGCGGCTTTATCGCGGTTTATTGTGACATTAATGTCTACCTTGGGGTTGTCCAGGGGATTGTCGACATTCACGGTTCCCGGGGTGGCAGCAATAATTTGCTCTATATCCCTGGAGACTGTCAGAACCTGCTTCAGGTCGTCGCCCATAATCCGGAAGGCTACGGGGGCTTCATAAGGGGGGCCCTGTAACAGCTCCTTAACCACCACACGAGCCCCAACAATGCGACTAAAGTCGTCTCTAAGGGATTCAACAAAAGGCTCTACTTCCCTGAGTCGGCCAGTATTCAGGTTAACGACCACCTGGGCATAGTTGGGTACCTGACGTTTAGGAAAGATGTTGTAGTAAATCCTGGGGTTATCTTTACCAATATTGCTGACCACAGAGCGAACCAGAGGGTAGTCTTTAACAATAGTCTCAACCTGTCGTACGGCATTGTCTGTCTGCTTAAAACTGGAACCTTCAGGCAGCTCAACATTGACCAGCAACATCGGCTTTTCCGCCTTGGGAAACATACTGACACCCAGTGTGCCTGCCAGCATGATAGAACCCGCCAGGGTAATGACGGCTACGATCAGGATCAATACCGGATAACGAAGGGCACCGCTGAGTAGCGATCTATAGGGACCGTCAGTAAACGTCTGTAACCCCCTTAACAGCAATGGCGGTTTACTGTCCTGCCCTTTCAACATAATGCTGGCGAGCAGTGGTGACAGGCTCAGGGCAATAATCAGGGAAGCCAGCAGGGTGAGAATAACGGTGGCTGGCATGGAGCGCATGAATATGCCTGCCCCGGTCTGTAACAGCAGAATCGGCACAAAAGCCAGGATGGTGGTCAGGGTACCGCTGATCACCGCCCAGCCAACCTGACTGGCTCCCTGTGCTGCGGCCTCCATTGGCGTATAGCCTTTGCGCAGGAAACGGTGCACGTTCTCAGTCACCACAATGGCATTATCAACCAGCAGCCCCAGTGCGATCACCAGCCCGGCAATGGACATCTGTTGCAGGCCATAGCCAGCCAGGTCAACCCAGCCCAGACCAATAAACACTGACAGGGGAATGGCAAGAATAATGACAACCGCCGAGCGAACACCCAGAAACAGGATGGTGAGCAACCCAACCAGTATCAAACCCTGAATCAGGCTGTTAAAAAACTGGGAGACACGATCATGCACTGACTCACTCTGATCGTGGGCAATGCCGATGGTAATGTCTTCAGGCAACGCCTGCTCAAAATCACTCAGCGTCTGTTTGATGGCATCCATGACGGTAAAGATATTGCTGCCTTTGCGCTGGACAACGGTGACGAAGATGGAGCGGGTTCCCTGAAAGCGTGCCTGATAAGTGGGCAGGGCATCGGTGAAGACAATGTCCGCAATATCTTTGACAAACACAACCCGACCCGGAGTGGACACCACCGCCGTTCTTTCAACCGCTTCAATATCCTTGAAATCGCCGCTGGTTCGTACTGTAAACCGGCGCTTACCGGCCAGAACATGACCGCCGGGAAGGTTGACACCAGACGCCTTTATGGCGGAAATCAGGTCTTCAACCCCAATACCAAGTTCCTGCATGCGGGCAAGGTCTGCCTGAACCTGTAATTGTTGTTCGGGGTAAGCGTCTGTTGTCGCTTTTTTGATACCGGGAATCCGTTCGATGCGTTTTTCCAGTTTTTCTCCCAGTAAACGCAGTGTGTTATAGCTTTGGGATTCTGACATCAGGGCAATCTGGATAATGCTGACATCAATCGGAGAGATACGGTCAATCGCCAGCACTGGAATATTCTCAGGCAGCTGGTCGCGTATTTTGGCAATTTCAGCCACCACGTCGTCATACTGTTCCTGGGGATCGGTGCCGTAGAGGAACTCTACCCGAACCACCGCCAGACCGTCTTCTATATCGCTTTTTAAAATCTTTATGTCGTCTAATTCCTGGATAGCTTCCTCGATGGGGTCAACAATCAGTTTCTCCATATCCAGGGGGTTCGTACCGGGGTAGACAACACGCACTATCGTTGCCGGAAACTTAAACTGGGGATCTTCTGAGCGGGGCATGGTCATCAATGACACAATGCCCAGTATGACCAGCAATAACATCACCACCAGGGTAAAGCGCCGGTTTTGAATGGCAATGGCCGGAAGTTTCATGGTGGTTACTCCTCAACGCCGGTAGCAACTTCAGAAGCCACTTCAGAAACGATGACGACGGTATCGCCATCCAGAAGGAAGCCTGCACCGGAGCTGATGACTGTTTCGCCCTCAGTCAGGCCGGAGTCACTGGCAATGAAGCCTGATTCCATAAAGTTCATCGTGATGCTTCTTAGTGTCACTGACTGAGTGCCGGGGCTGTAGACAAATACCTCTGCTGATGAGTGACTGGCGTTAACCACAGACTCGACAGGAATCAGAGTCACTGTCTGCTGACTGGAGGGAACCAGAGTGACTTTGCCAACAAAGCCTGAACGCAGCTTGCTGGTGGTTTCAGGGAAGGTGACCTCTACCTGAAAGGTGCCTGTACGTTCATCGGCCAGTGCCGCAAGACGGGTAATCTGGCCGGTAAAAGTCTGGTCGGGCCAGGCATCAAACTGAATCAGGGCCTTGTCATTTTTCTTTACCCGGACAATTTCCGCATCGGTCAGGCCAGTTTTAAGCACCCAGCCACGGGCCGTGTCTGCTACCACCAGTACCGGTTGGTTGGGCGTCACCAGCTCGTTTTCTTCCACATGACGGCGTAATACCAGACCCTGTGACGGCGCTTCTATGCGAGAGTACTTCTGGTTAAACCGGGTGATACGCAACCGGCTCCGGGCAACCGTCAGTTCGGTTTGGGCTGACTGGAGTTGATCCAGCGACACAACATTATTTTTGTGCAGTTTGCTGATGCGTTCCAGGTTACGTTTTGCCTGTTCCAGCTTTGCCCTGGCTTCGTCGACCTGGGCATTGACCTCTTCCATGGTCAGGCTGGCGAGCAACTGCCCGGCCTGTACCCGGTCACCTTCGTCAACCATCAGCTGTGCCACAGGGCCTGCTGTTTTAAAGGACAGTGTTTGCTGGGATTTATAAGCGAGAATGCCGCTGGTTCTTATTGGGCGCGAGTATGGCTGGTATTGAACGGTTTCAGTGGTGACACTGACCGGAGGTCTACCCGATTCAGGACTGGCAAAAACGGGTAATGGCATCATGCAATAAAGAGTACAGTAAAGAGCCAGGGCTACAAGTCGGGGGCGGTGGCGCAAAGCAGGCATGAGAGTCTGTCCGGTATTGTGTTTATTTTTAATCTTCCAGCGACGCACACTACCTTATCACAGCCGCATGTTGATCAGAAACAGCCTGCCCGGAAGCCAGTGTGAGATGGATGCTTTGGTATTGTTCAGTGGTGCCGATAGTTGAAGCTAACGATTCACTGCTCTCGGAATTCTAACAATGGTTAAAGGGCTGACCGCTTCTTTATTGACAACGGCCATAACGGTTATTGTGCTGTTCAGCCTTCCGGGTTGCTCAAAGGTTGAACCGGCGGCCTATGAAGACGGCGAGAAATGGCCGGGCGGAAAAACATCTGTCACCGTTTCAGGAAAAAGTTCATTCTCCCGGGCCTCGGCCAATATGGCAGCCAATCGCAGGCTCGATTTCAGTGTCGGCGACAGCTTCTTCAAAAGTGACTGGGTGCCTGCTCCACAACCTGATTCATTTCGTGACGGGCTAGGTCCTCTGTTTAATACCCGTTCCTGCGAGGGGTGTCATATTCTGGATGGCCGGGGACACGCGCCCGCTGATGGCGAACTCAATGAAGAGGGGCTGCTGGTGAGGATCAGCGTGCCAGCCATTACTCAGAAAGAGAAAGAGCAGCTGACTCGCAGTGGGGTGATTCCACATCCGGTTTATGGTGATCAGATTCAGGACTTTTCTCTGAAAGGGGTTAAGCACGAGGCTAAAGTTCGGGTTCGTTATGAATATTCAACGGTTCGTTTTTCTGACGGGGAGAGTGTTCAGATTCGCAAGCCGGTCATTTCGCTGGAAGATTTAAACTATGGTCCTTTGCCAGATAATGTGATGATGTCGCCTCGAATTGCCTCGCCAATGATTGGGCTGGGCTTGCTGGAAGCTATATCAGATTCGCAGATTCTGGCGAATGAAGACCCGGAAGATCGTGATGGCGATGGTATTTCCGGTCGCGGTAACCGGGTCTGGGATATTAAAAACAAAAAGACGGTATTGGGACGTTTTGGCTGGAAAGCGGGACAGCCTAATATGACCCAGCAGAGTGCCGGGGCATTCAATGGGGATATGGGCATTACTTCCAGCCTGTTTCCTGATGATAATTGCACAGAAAGTCAGGTTGCCTGCAAAGAGGCTACACCAGAACAAAATTGGGACATTTCTGACTCCACACTGGAAAAGGTCGTGTTTTACAGCCGCAATCTGGCTGTTCCCATGCGGCTGGATTCCAAGGAACCTGAGGTGTTGAAGGGAAAAGCACTGTTTGCAAAAGCTCGTTGTAGTGGGTGTCATATTCCCAACTTTACAACGCTTAAGGTGAAAAACTATCCGGAACAGTCACAGCAGAACATCTGGCCTTATACCGATTTGCTGTTGCACGATATGGGCGAGGGGCTGGCGGATAATCGTCCTGAGTTTCTGGCGTCGGGTCGTGAGTGGCGTACTCCACCTTTGTGGGGAATTGGCAAAACGAAAATGGTGAACCCGAAAGCTACTTTTCTACACGATGGACGCGCCCGTACTATTATGGAAGCGATTCTCTGGCACGGCGGTGAGGCAGAGGCTGCAAAGCAGGCGGTTATGGATATGAATAAAGCGCAGCGAACCGCATTGGTCAGATTTGTAAACTCGCTGTGATTCGCAGTTAAAGCAGTAGGGTACTAACAAAATCGCAGTACCCTTAACAAATGCTTGACTAGCCGTACATAATGAAGGTCAGTGAAGAAGAAGCAATGGCTACCCACAAGAAAATGCCATAGACCATCGGCATAATGCCGACACTTTTTAACAGCTCTCGTGTCATTGTCGAACCTATCAGGAAGAGGGTTAACACCAGTCCTCTTTTTGACCACTCAACAATTTCGGTATTAAACATTTCTACCCCCGGAACAAAGCTGTTGGCCAGCATGGCGAGAATAAACAGCCCAATAAACCAGGGAATAGTGATTTTCCGGACGCTACCACCTGAAATAACAGCCATCAGCAAAGACAATGGAATAATCCACAGCGCCCGCCCCAGCTTAACCGTGGTGGCAATAGCCAGAGCCTCTGCGCCGTAGCTGGCGCTGGCACCCACTACTGAACTGGTATCATGAATGGCAATCGCTGACCAAAGACCAAACTGTTCCTGTGTCATTGACAGCCAGTGCCCAATGGGTGGGAACACAAACAGCGCCACTGAATTAAGAATAAATACAACACCCAGGGCTACGGAGATATCCCGGGGGCCAGCTTTGATGACCGGAGCCACCGCAGCGATCGCACTACCGCCACATATTGCCGTACCACTGGAAATCAGCTGCCCTGCGTGGCGGGTGAGTCCCATTCTGGAAGCAGTCAACGCTCCTAGAATCAATGTAAAGACAATGGACGACACTGTTAGTAAAAAGCCGTTCTGGCTGGCATCAATCGCCTGCTGAACGCTCATACCAAAACCGAGACCAACGACTGAGAACTTTAATAGCAGGCCAATAACTCTCTGTGCCAGTTTAATACATGGATTACCCAGTGAAACCGCCAGAATAATACCCAAAAGCAAAGCTACAGCTGATGAAATGCTTGTCAGCAAGCAGATTAAACTCAGCAGGAAAAAAAGGCCTGCCGCCAGCCAGTCAGAGCTTTCGCGCAGCTTTGAAAAGCGCTCTGATAGATTACCCATACGTTCTGTTCACTCAGTGATATAGATCAAAGGTGCGGTATTATGACGATAAAAACTGAGAAGAAAAATAAATATTACTTAACGGTTCCATAACGTATGGAAATCACTATTTTGGTATATATAACAACAGGTTAGTTGATTGCTGCTGAAACTACGTCATGCTATAGAGGCAATGCTGGACAACTACTTACCTTTGCTGTTACTGGGTAGCCATTTCCCCTGATAACTATTCACGAGTGACCTCCCTATGCGACATCATTGTCTAATTTGTAATATCACTATTGAATATTGGAATAATAGGCGATACCTTACTCACGCACTTTCTCATGTGGCTGCTAAATTGGTAGATGGTTCTTATTTTGGAGACCAGCATACCGCCTCCATCGGTTATTGGTATTGCAAAATATGTGGGTTCAGATTTTCCACTAAAGATAAATTACAAGAACATCTAATGGAGCAACACAAAGATATGATCCGTTTCTGCACCAATCCGTTTTGTAATAAAAATGAGAGTGGGGAAGCCTTCTTCATCGAAGAATATGCAGATATGGGGCTTAAAAAATTATTAGCGTTATTCTACTTAGCAGATCCGGAACGTCCCCCCGATTCTGAGTTAAAAGAATATACCTGGGGTCAATATGACTTTTCAAGAATAGACGAAGTGTGCCCCATTTGCCTGACAGGCTTGTATCTACGTTCTCACAGATCACTTGAGAATTGTAAACACAGATTACACGGCAGGTGTTTAAAAGAGCTTGTCGAGTCAGGAGCCCGCCACTGTCCCGTTTGTCGGGCTGAAATGCACCGTAGCGATGGTGCAAACTATGAGTACCCGGATGATCCTGAATTCGTATTATAACAGGACGGCATCACCACCAGACTCAGTGGCATACCCCGTATGGGTGTTCATCCTAATCAATGTATAGCCTGAAGGTTATGGGCTACCGGGAAGCCAACTTCTTTTACCAGCAACACCATAGTGAACTACTCGCTCCTGAAGGAGCGAGCTTCCAATACTAAGCAGCTACCGCAGTAGTTACCTTTCCTTTCTTTTTTGACTGTCGCCAGCCAGTCAGAGCTTTCGCGCAACTTTGGAAAGCGCTCTGATAGATTACCCATACGCTCCGTTCACTCAGTGATATACATCAAAGGTGCGGTATTATGACGATAAAAACTGAGAAGAAAAATAAATATTACTTAACGGTTCCATAACGTATGGAAATCACTATTTTGGTATATATAACAACAGGTTAGTTGATTGCTGCTGAAACTACGTCATGCTATAGAGGCAATGCTGGACAACAACTTACCTTTGCTGTTGCTGGGTAGCCATTTCCCCTGATAACTATTCACGAGTGACCTCCCTATGCGAAAACATTGTCTGATTTGTAATATCACTTTTGATTATTGGAATAATTTGCCATACCTTAATCACGTACTTTCTCATGTGGCTGCCAAATTGGTAGATGGTTCTTATTTTGGAGACCAGCATACCGCCTCCATCGGTTATTGGTATTGCAAAATATGTGGGTTCAGATTTTCCAATAGAGATAAATTACAAGATCATCTAATGGAGCAACACGAAAAAATGATCCATTTCTGCACCGACCCGTTTTGTAATAAAAATGAGAGTGGGGAAGCCGTCTTAATCGAAGAATATGTAGATATGGCGTTTCAAAGATTATTAGCGTCATTCTGCACAGCAGATCCGGAACGTCCCCCCGATTCTGAGTTAAAAGAATATACTTGGGGTATATGCAACTATAGCAAGTGTTTGACAAAAATAGAAACCGAACGGTGTCCCATTTGCCTGACAGGCTTGTATCTACGCCCTTTCAGAATACTTCGGAATTGTAAACACGAATTACACCGCAGGTGTTTAAGAGGTCTTATTGAGTCAGGAGCCCGCAATTGTCCCGTTTGCCGGGCTGAGATGGGCGAGCACGAGGATGCATTCTATAAGTACCCGGATGATCCTGTATTCGTATTATAACAGGACGGCATAACCACCAGGCTCAGTGGCATACCCCGTATGGGTGTTCATCCTAATCAATGCATAGCCTGAAGGTTATGGGCTACCGGGAAGCCAACTTCTTTTACCAGCAACACCATAGTGAACTACTCGCTCCTGAAGGAGCGAGCTTCCAATACTAAGCAGCTACCGCAGTATTTACCTTTCCTTTCTTTTTTGACTGTCGCCAGCCAGTCAGAGCTTTCGCGCAACTTTGGAAAGCGCTCTGATAGATTACCCATACGCTCCGTTCACTCAGTGATATACATCAAAGGTGCGGTATTATGACGATAAAAACTGAGAAGAAAAATAAATATTATTTAACGGTTCCATAATGTATGGAAATCACGATTTCGGTATATATAACAACAAGTTAGTTTATTGCCACTGAAGCCGTGCCATGCTATAGAGACTATACTAAAAAACAACTTATTACCTTTGCTGTTACTGGATAGCCATTTCCCCTGATAACCATTCACGAGTGACCTCCCTATGCGACAACATTGTCTGATTTGTAATATCACTTTTGATAATTGGACTATTACGGCATACCGTTCTCACGTAATTTCTCATGTGGCTGCCAAATTTGCAGATGGTTCTTATTTTGTAGGCAAGAATACTGCCTCCTCCGGTTATTGGTATTGCAAAATATGTGGGTTCAGATTTACCAATAGAGATAAATTACAAGATCATCTAACGGAAAAACACGAACACATGATCATTTACTGTACCGACCAATGGCATCGTAATAAAAATGAGAATAAGGAAGCCTACTTCATCGAAGAATATGCAGATATGGGGCTTAAAAAATTATTAGCGTTATTCTGCTTAGCAGATCCGGAACGTCCCCCCGATTCTGAGTTAAAAGAATATACCTGGGGTCAATATGACTTTTCAAGAATAGACGAAGTGTGCCCCATTTGCCTGACAGGCTTGTATCTACGCTCTCCCAGATCACTTAATAATTGTCATCACAGATTACACGGCAGGTGTTTAAAAATGCTTGTCGAGTCAGGAGCCCACCACTGTCCCATTTGTCGGGCTGAAATGCACCATGGCGATGGTGCAAACTATGAGTACCCGGATGATCCTGAATTCGTATTATAACAGGACGGCATCACCACCATATTCAAAATTTAAGGGAAGCAGCAGAACATAATATACCGCTGTTGGCTTTTGGCGGTTGGCTGTATGAGCAGCTAATAGCCAAAAGCCAACAGCCAAAAGCCCGGTAAGTTATTAAATGCTGCGCCCCTAAAGCCACCAAGTTTACCGCTAACGCGCTGGCTCCTTGGGATATACCTCATCACCCAGAGCAAAACGCGTATTTCGGCATGAACCTGCATCGGCAACTGGGTATCTCGTACAACGCCGCCTGGCTTTGCTGTGAACATGTTCAAAGCAGCCCGCCCGATTACCTTGGGAGGTTGATGATTTCAGGATCGGTCTTAAAATGTAAGGACGTGGGTTTTATTGGCGTTTACTGAGTTTAAAATGAAGTGCTTTGGAATGTCATTCCGTTTCCTACGCAGGAAGGTAATTTGGAATGATAGTACAGGTCAGTATGAAACTTTTGCCCACTTGTAAAGCTGGCTGTAGCAATGTACAACTGACTCCGAGTGTCTGTTTCCCGTTGATTTTGCGTCGTCGATGTTACCCCGTTACAAGACAGCTATTTCTCCTACCTGAAATTGTCGAAGTGGTTGTTGTTACCGAAATGCTCCTTCGCTGGAGAATAACCATTCACGAGTGACCTCCCTATGCGACATCATTGTCTAATTTGTAATACCACTATTGAATATTGGAATAATAGGCTATACCTTACTCACGCACTTTCTCATGTGGCTGCTAAATTGGTAGATGGTTCTTATTTTGGAGACCAGCATACCGCCTCCATCGGTTATTGGTATTGCAAAATATGTGGGTTCAGATTTTCCACTAGAGATAAACTACAAGAACATCTAATGGAGCAACACAAAGATATGATCCGTTTCTGCATCGATCCGTTTTGTAATAAAAATGAGAGTGGGGAAGCCCTCTTCATCAAAGAATATGTAGATACGGCGTCTCAAAGATTATTAGCGTCATTCTGCACAGCAGATCCGGAACGACCCCCCGATTCTGAGTTAAAAGAATATACTTGGGGTAAAACTAACTATCACGGTTATTTTTCAAGTATGGAAACCGACATGTGCCCCATTTGCCTGACAGGCTTGTATCTACGTCCTCACAGATCACTTCACAATTGTCATCACAGATTACACGACAGGTGTTTAAAAATGCTTGTCGAGTCAGGAGCCCGCCACTGTCCCGTTTGTCGGGCTGAAATGCACAATGCCGATGGTGCAAACTATGAGTACCCGGATGATCCTGAATTCGTATTATAACAGGACGGCATCACCACCATATTCAAAGCCACCAAGTTACCGCTAACGTGCTGGCTCCTTGGGATATACCTCATCACCCAGAGCAAGACGCGTATTTCGGCTATGTTCGAAGTAGCCACCTATACACCGCCCCTATGCCTGAACGGCTCCTGAAACTGGCGGACGTTCAGTGGTAATCAGGACAACTTATTTTTTAAGAAATGGCTTTGCCAGATAATGGTGCAAGTAACGAACAGATACGTATACGACGATGGCTGTTGCGATAATAATCTCAACCTGAGCTAAATGTCGGATATTTTCAGCCAGCCATACCAGGTCATGGGATGATAACCAGATATCGAGTTTCAGCAGGGCTGTGGCACCGATCACCATCGGGAAAGTGAATGCTGCATATCCTGGAGAAAAGGGGAGGCGCAACAGACGAGTAAAGGCAATGTAAACCAGAAAGGTCATGGAAATCGCCAGTGGCACCAGAATTAGCAATAGTAGCGGGTTAGGATCGTCAGTGATGGTTAAATAGCCTGCCAGTGACAAGCTGGCTGGTGCAGCCATGATCGCAAACGTTGGAAGTGCAGCATTTGGAATGGCATCACGAAATATCAAACGGTACAGCATAAACGGCAGCTTGATGAAGTAACTGCCAAGGCCAAAAATAAAGAGTCCGACTACCAGGCTCTCATGCCCCATACCCGTGCTGGTAACCGCAGCAACAATAATGCCTACCGGTGGCACAAACCAGCTGGGTACCATGTCTTCCATTTTGAACTGAAGTGAACGATGAAACACAAAACTGCCCAATAGCAATAAATGACAGCCTACAGCGACCAGCCAAAGCGCCTGTGCAAAGGCTGGAGCATAAGGTAACAGCGACTGCGCGATGACCATTGTCCCCATGGCGCAGGTGGGAATGATACTCGCAAGAACCGGATGTGCCAGTTCTTCTTTAATCAGGTGTGGATGCAATAAAAATTTGAGCATGACTTTAATAATCAGCACTGCTGCAATAATCGCCGTCACTAATTTTAGCTCTGTAGCAGCGTCTGGACTCGCCAGTGCCCAGGCGCCGCCTAAACTGGCGATACTGAGCGCCAGCCCGCCCAATGGAGTCGGTACCCTGCTTAATTTAGCGGCTATCCGGCTGGAGTCCACTTTAACTGTCAAAGGATGTTGTTGTGCTTGTTCCATATTTTTTGCCCACTTGTTGGAAGTGATGACAATGACGGAGGCAATCTAACAGTAGATGACACATAAGCAAAATTAGTTTTTTATATAGTAGCTTTCAGTTTTTATTATATTTACCCTTGATAGCCAATGTCGTTGTATCAGGCCATCGCTAAAGTTAGACTCTCGAAATAAAAAATCTCATAGAACAATAATGAAATAGAAGGGGAAAACCATGGGTAAACGACTATTGTCGTTGGTTGCTTTGATCTTGCCGGTATTGTCTTTTTCGGTGAGTGCGAACAATTATTCCGTTGGTACAGGTGGACAGAGTGGAATTTATTATCCATTCGGAGGCGCTTTGGCCAAAGTCTGGTCCGATAATATCGAGGGGGTCAACGTTAAGGCAGAAGTCACGGCGGCTTCGGTTGAAAACACAATAAAAGTGGTTCGGGGCGACATGCTGGCCGGTCTGGCCATGGGCAATGTTGTTCTGGATGCCTATAAAGGAGAAGGTAAGTTTCCGGCAAAAATGCCGGTGAATGTGTTATTTGCCCTTTACCCCAATCTGGTTCATGCGTTGACGACAGCAAAGACGGATATTAAGTCCCTGTCTGATCTGAACGGTAAACGGGTTTCCCTGGGAGCGCCGGGTTCAGGTACTGCTGTAACCTCTGCGGCACTACTGGAATCTCTGGGGGTGGCAGTGAACGCGGTTTACCTGAACTACTCTGAAACCACTAATGCCCTTGCCAATGGTCAGATTGACGCTGGATTTATTGTCGGAGGACAAGGCGTTGGCGCTGTGACGCAGCTGGCACTGACTCACGACATTCGTCTTCTTGACGTGTCTGAACAGGAGCAGGCGACTTTTAAGTCAAAGTACCCTGCCTACAGCAGCTATACCATCCCTGAAGGGATTTATAACAAGGTGGGGGCTGTCAATACCCTGAGTGTCTGGAATGTGCTTGTTGTTAATGCAGACCTTCCGGAAGAGTTGGCTTATGAACTAACCCGCACCGCTTTTGAGAATATTGATCAGGTGCGAAAAGTGGTTAAAGCCGCTAACGCGACCACCCTCGCCAATGCGGGCAGCCTTAACGGTGTGCCATTACACCCCGGCGCGGCCAGATATCTTAAAACCGTTCAGTAAGCGGCTCGACAGAAGACTTGTGGAGGGAGTAAGTCATGGTGAAGTCGGTTATTAAGCAGTCTGGCTATCTGGTCCTGATACTGGCGGTTCTGCTGTCGGGCTTTCAGATATGGCAGGGCGTTACTTCAACTATTTCAGCCACCTATTTTCGGCCAGCTCATTTGAGCTGGGTGATGGTGCTGATCTTCCTGCACTTCCCTCTTATCAGTAATGAGCAACACCGGCTTTATATTCCGGGGCGTTTATTTGATCTGGTACTGGCGGTTGCCGCTTTAGTCTCTGGCTATTTAATCGTCAGTTTTGACTATAACGATATCAATTATTTGCTGTATGGACTGGCTACTCCCAATCTTATTTCAGGTGTCGTCTGTCTCGCACTGCTACTGGAAGCCTGTCGTCGTACAGTTGGCTGGGTGATGGTGGTGATTGCCGGACTGTTTCTTGCCTACAGCGCCTTTGGCAGTGTTTTGCCGGGAACATTGGCGACCAAAGCTTACAGTTTGCAGGAGCTGATACAGTTTCAGGTGTATTCCAGCAATGGCGTCTTTGGTTCGGCGTTGGGCATAGCAGCAACCACTGTTTTTATTTTCGTTCTGTTTGGTGCTTTTCTGGAGGTGACCGGAGCAGGCAAATTTTTTATCGACCTGGCGTTTGCTATCGCCGGGAAGTACCGGGGTGGCCCTGCCAAAGCAGCAGTGATTGCTTCGGCGGGGTTGGGGTCAATTTCCGGTTCTGCCATTGCCAATACGGTGACAACGGGCTCGATCACCATCCCAATGATGAAAAAGCTGGGTTATAAGCCAGAGCAGGCAGCCGGTATAGAGGCGGCAGCTTCTACAGGGGGGCAGATCATGCCGCCAATTATGGGTGCTGGAGCTTTTGTGATGGCGCAGTTTACTGGTGTGCCTTATAGCGACATTATGATTGCTTCCATTGCACCAGCTCTGATGTACTTTTTCTGCACCCTGTTATACGTCCATATCATGGCCTGCAAGCTTGGGTTAAGTTCTGCCCAGAGAACGGAAGCCGCCCGGGATGTCATGAAGCACGGGGCGCATTTTCTTTTGCCATTGTTGTTAATCACGGCGCTATTATTAATGGCCTTTTCACCCCTGCTGGTGGGGGTTATTGGTTGTGGTGCCATTCTGGTAACGGCAGGGTTACGTAGCCATAGTCGTATAGGAATACAGAAAGTTATTCTGGGTATGAAAAATGGCGCTTTGCTGGCGTTGCCAATATCAGCCGCCTGTGGTGCGGCTGGTATTATTGTCGGGGTAGTGGGGCAAACGGGCATTGGTTTGCAGTTTACCCAGTTTGTGATGACGCTTTCCGGTGGCTATTTATTCACTGCCCTGCTGTTAATCAGCCTGGTGGCGCTGGTACTGGGAATGGGGCTGCCGGTAACCGCCGCTTATATTGTGCTGGCAGTGATGGCAGTGCCATTGCTGAGTGACTTTGGTTTGCCACTGCTGAGTGCACACCTTCTGGTGTTCTGGTTATCCCAGACATCAAACGTTACTCCGCCTATTGCCCTGGCAGCATTTGCCGGGGCTGGTGTGGCAGACGCTAACCCGATCAAGGCATCCGTTGAGGCCTTTAAGCTGGCTGCTGGCCTGTTTGTGATTCCCATCATGATGGCGTATTCCGGCCTGATCAATACTGACGGTAATGCCTTTGGATTTGTTGTGGGAGTGGTTCAGACTCTGACCATTATCGTCGCTATGGCGATGGCTGTTGAAGGTTACCTGCTCAGGGCGCTTTCATGGGTTGAGCGCATTGTATGTGGTCTTAGCCTGCCGTTATTGCTGTTTAATCCGGCAGGCTTCGGGCTGCTTGGGCTATTGCTTGTTTTTGCTGTGATTATCCTGCAGTGGCACCGGCGGGCAGCGTTTCCGGCAGAGGAAGTCTGAATGCCCTGTCGGCGTTTTAGCAAAATCGTTGTAAACCCTCGCCCAATGCGGGCGGGGATATAAGACGGGAAGGCGCAGAGCCTTCCGCCATCAATCTGGTGTACTCTGGCTATTAACGTAGTCCTTCAGAGTCTCGATAGTTGCACCGCCAGCACTGCAAGCAAAGTAAGACCTTGACCACATTAAGCCTGCTTTGCTCTGAGCAGTAAGGTGGGTATTCAGCATTCGCAACCGTCTTGATGATGTTGATTTGAGATTATTTACCATGACACTGATAGCCAGTTTTGGTGGGTAGGTCACCAACAGGTGTACGTGATCTTTTTCGCCATCCATTTCAAGTAAGGGGCGCAGCATTCAATAACTTACCGGGCTGTTGGCTTTTGGCTATTAGCTGCTCATACAGCCAACAGCCAACAGCCAACAGCGGTATATTATGTTCTGCTGCTTCCCTAACTGGCATTCCAGTTTTTCACATGCACTCTCGAACGACTCCCGTAACTGCTTGATCATATAGCCATCAAAAAGCTTTCGCCTGTACTTTGTCGTGAACACCAAATGAACAACCAGCTTGGTAACGCTATGTCGTTTGCGAAGATACCCTTCAAGCAAATCTTTATTGTGTGCGCTCACTTGAAAACCTCTTTCAAATACCTGTAATATTAAGCTTATATTAATGAGCACTGAAATAACGTTCCATGCTGAGAGCCACCAAAGTACGAATCTATCCAACATCAGAGCAGGCGGAATTTCTCGACCGTCAGTTTGATGCTGTGCGGTTCGTATGGAACAAGGCCCTGGCTATTAAGGTTCATTATTACAAGGTTCGTGGGCAGAGCCTTTCTCCCAAAAAACACCTGAAGCCCTTGCTGGCAAAAGCCAAGAAAAGCCGAAAGTACTCATGGCTGAAAAACGCTGACTCTATTGCACTGCAACAGGCCACTATCAATCTGGATACGGCCTTTCAAAACTTTTTCAATCCCAAATTGCAGGCAAGATTTCCTCGCTTCAAGAAAAAGCATGGCAAGCAAAGTAGCTACCATTGTACGTCTGTCTCTGTGGGCGATAACTGGATAAAAATCCCCAAGTGCAAGCCCATAAGGGCTAAAGTGCATCGTGAAATAGTGGGTAAGGTGAAGTCTATCACCCTGAGCAGAACGCTAACCGGCAAGTATTTTGCCTCCATATTGGCTGATGATACCCAGGAACAACCAAAACAGATTGATAATCTTGAAGCTAATCAGGTTGTCGGTGTTGATATGGGGATTGCTGATCTGGCTATCACCAGTACCGGCCATAAGACTGGCAATCCTCGCTTTCTGAAAAAAGCACAACGTAACCTGAAAAGAAAACAACAGGCTCTATCTCGCTGCAAGAAAGGCTCAAAAGGTAGGCACAAAGCCCGTTTATTGGTGGCAAAGGCGCATGAGCGTGTAGCCTTTGCCCGTAATGATTTTCAGCATAAGCTATCAAAACAACTCATCGACGAAAACCAAGCGGTGATTGTGGAGACACTGAAAGTTAAAAACATGCTCAAGAACAAGCGTCTTGCTCGTTCTATTGCTGATGCTGGCTGGCACTCACTGATAACCAAACTCGAATACAAGGCAAAGCAGGAAGGTAAACATCTGGTGAAGATAGACCAGTGGTTTGCATCCTCTAAAACTTGCTCAGTCTGCGATTTGAAACAGGAAAAAATGCCATTGAGAATCCGATCATGGGAGTGTAGCTGTGGTGCTATCCATGACCGGGATATTAATGCAGCTCGCAATATCAAGAAGCAAGGCATATTGAAATTAAAGGCGGAAGGACTGTCCGTTTCTGCTGATGGAGGCTTGCGTAAATCCGGCATACTGTCGGTTGCTGCCTAAGAAATCAGAAGCCTCACCCGATAGGGTGGGGAGCAGTCACTATAAAAGTCCGATCCGATGAAATATGCTTGAAATTGGCACCATCAGGTAATCCAACTTGATGAAATGGCATGGTTTACCTCTTTGCTACGGTCGTGTATATACCAGCGGGTAACCTATTTATGAACCGCCTTTCTGTTGGGCGAGTTCAATTTCGTGACGCACAGCTTCCAGGGCGGTCCGGAAGCTGTCATCAAATCCGTTTAATGCGTCAACAAACTCAGGCATTATGCTGGTGATAGTTTCACCGGGAATAGTTGGCAGGGTTTCCGGCAAGCTGCTAAGCGCCTGATTCATTCTGCCTTCTGTCTGAATGATAATAGACTTTAGTCGTTCAAATTCACGACCCTGGTTGCTTAAATCAGGTTTTCGACCTGACCGGGATAGTGTTAATTTGTCGTAAAGTTCCTGCAGCTTGATGTCTTGAGCAGACATCATCCCCTCAACCTGTTTTAAGCCTTTTACCACGTTTTCAGAGCTGGAGTCGCCCACAGGGGCTACAGCAACTTGCTTTGTTTCATTGTTGGCATCAATAGCCGCCAGCTCTGGCTGTTTACCCAGTGCCATATCCGGGCGGTGGGGATGAATGGCAGCAATGTTGTCCAGCAGCTCTTTGATAACACCAAAGTTGAATTGCAACATGTCTTCAAACTGACTACGGGCAGAGGCGAAGGTCTGTGCAATATCTTCTTCAACTTTATCCTGCAGACCTAGGGCGACTTGTGTATCCTGCCCGGGTTCAGCAGGTTTGGGGCGATCACTAATGTTTTCTATAGACATTGGAAATCCTTCTCCATTGTTATATGACATGCCTTAAGTTTAGTTGAGGGGTATGCCGTCACTTATGTGGTTACTTATGTTGTAACTTATGTTCTAACTACGGCAATAGAGCCTTTTTGAAACCCTTCATAGGCGGTTACCTGAAGGTTAGAGTTTTCTGCTAATTCTTTGCCTATTTCAGCAGCAATATGTTGTGCCAGTAGTTCCACTGTGGAGTCTGTATCGATCAGGTAGCAGAGATGCTCGGCAATGGTCAGCTCGAAATACCCCTGGTCGGAGGTGTAGCCGAAGCGGTTATAAGCTCGTCCGTTTTGTTCAAACCGTTCAATAAGGTCTTCCCTGATTGCAATATAGATATCCTGCCAGCGTTTTGCCCACTGCTTTTCAAGGGATTGCTCTCGTACTCCATTAACGTGGACTTGAATAGCGGACCGGTGACCATGAGCAATTCGCTGGCAATCACCCAGGTGCTTTTTCAGACCATGGCTGTAATGGTAGTAGGCTCCTTCAATGGGTTCATTGTAGAGTCGGAGCTTAACGTCTTTGACATTATCTGGCAGCTCTGAGAGGAGTGCTTTCTCCAGAACCGGTGTTAATACGTCAGTGCTTATCTGTTCTGCGTCAATCAGCAGTATGGCCTGGGCGGGCGCCTTGCAGTTAATTGTACCTGCACCGGGTGATTCCATGGTGATATCCAGACGGTTTTTGTCTGAATTAACCTGAATAGATGAATGGGCAACAGGTACCAGCAAGCGGTGATCCGCCAGAAAGTCCAGGGAGGCTTTTACCTGTTTCTTCACATGCCCGAAATCAAACACCATTCCCTGCTCATCAAGGTCTCCATATAAAACCACATCAGCCAGCCAGGTTTCTCCGACGACCCCTCGCTCAGGGGAAAGAAAGCTGAAATCAAGAGTGGTGAGCTGGTTTACAAACAGGGCGGTCATAAAGGGTACTTTGCTTATCAGATGTCAAATAGTGAGACTAAAGTTTAAACCATCTTTCTGATTCTTTCAGGTGAAATACCGGGGCTCGTCAGGCTTAATCCTCTAAAGCCCCTGCGCTTCTAGTCAACCTTGTCGACAACAGGTGATGACTTCAGCTTGTCGTTTTCTTTCATAAGATGGTATTTCTTAATGGTTTTTTCCCAGAAATCATCGGGTCTTGCAGCAGGCTCAGGTGATACGGTGGGCGGCTGTCCTTGTCCTGACCCACTGCTGGTCAGGAGGGAGTTGACTAAATGATCAACAGTAGGGTAAGGGTTAGGAATGGAGTTCAGTGCACTGATTAATTTAATGATTGCAGGTACTAATGGTTCTCCTTTGTCCGTAGTGGACAGGAATTCCTGGCTTGACTGCTTTAGCTTTGAGTAGTCGGCAATGAGTCCAGGTTCTACCTCCTGCCTCTTTGGACTCAGGGAAGGCAGTGTTTGGGTGAGTTCACCCTCTAGTTTATGTTTAAAGTTCTGGAATGAACTGTCTCGCTCTACCTGTGTATTTTCCAATGCCCCCAAAATCAGGGCATGCCGCATTTCTGCAAAGGCATTCATGGCTTCAAAACCTACATTCTGTTCCAGATGTTCCAACCTTTCTTTCAGAAGACCGTGAACTCTGGTCGGATCGCCTTCTGCTTCGGACAGGGCTTCCATAACCATGTTTCTACCAGTCTCTGACAAAGCGATTGGTGCTTTCGGAGCCAGCCGCTGGACAGTTGACTCAATGGCTTCTTTCAGAAAAGTGTCAAGTTGACCCACCACATCGCCAATGGTGTTAGGGGTTATCTCCGGAGAGAGCTGCATCATCCTTTCAAGAGGTCCCAGCAAACTGTTTTTAAGAAGTCCTGCGATCAGGGTGCCCAGCATCATTTCATCATGAGAGATTTTACCTTGCGCTGCATTTGACGAAATGAGGGAGAGGGTACTGCCAATAAGGGAACCTACTTTCATACTAATAACGCTGGTCAGGCGTGTTAAAGGTGCTTTTTTCCTATCATTGGCAAACCGGGCAAAGAGGCACTCTGCATCGGTGCCACCCAGGCCGGGCATTTTTTTTGCGGTTGACACATCACACTTGCCATTAACCAGACCGCCAACACTTGTCATAGGGTTAAGGAGATAAAAATCCCAATCATAGGTCATAGCTCCTACAGCACCCAATTGAAGTGCATTAGCCAGACCATAGGTTACCCATTGTCTGAACCGATATAGCTCGTTGGTCTCATATGCTGTGTCGGGGGTGAGATTCAGGCGTTCTTTTGACAGGGAACCGTACATCTCATTAATGCGGTCTATGTCATGTTTGGAAAGTGGTTCACCATCAAACACTTTAGAGACAGCCCGTGTGGCAAAATCAAGTTTGGATTTAGCTTCCAGCATTGCTCCCATATCGTTGATTTCAGTAATGGCAATCGGTCCATCGATCAGATGAATCAATATGGCTGTAAGCTGCTGCCAGATAGACACTCCCCACATATTGTTCATGCTTTTTGGTGTATTTTCACCCAGAAGCCGAACCAGTGACGAGGCCATTCTGTTTCTTATTTTCTGGTGATAATTTTCAGATATTTTGTCAAGCCCTCCACTGACTCTATCCTGGGCAAACAAACGGCATGGTAATGTGGCTGCGCGACCAAGATAGTTCAGGGACCCGGGACAGCTAACAGAGTCGCTGGTTGGTGACTGCCTGCAGCAGAAAAGGCTCCACAGGTCTCTCAAAGTGTCTAAGCGGGATGAAAGCTGCAGGTAGGGGTTCTTATCTGTGGATTCTGAAAATAAAAAATCGTTCTGAACATCTACCAGAAGGTAGTACTTTATAATATCGCTTTTCAACTCTGCTGGTAGCGATGGCAGAGTCAGCGGAAAGTTTTTTGTCTTTTCCATTGTTTCCAGCTTTCTGGTCAGGTCTACATTCCACCCGGCAGCCTGGGAAACCTGTGCCACAACAGAGCCAACGGAAATTAAAGCCAGCAGGAAATCTACAGCAACAGGCCCCATTACAACGGTTGCAAAAGGCGCTTTTCCTCCACCAGAGTAATAGCTTGCCTGCCCACCATCCCCAAATGTTCGGTAGTAGATAGCCGTGAGGGAACTGGAAAAGTAGGTTAATGAAATGGTTTTTTCATTTTTTTCTAACCACTCCGCTGCTTTCAGCCATCGGCCTTTAGCTGCTTGTTTTTCAGCTTCGGTTGCAAAAAAATCACTATCATCATCCAGCAATATTTTAACATTTTTCAGATAATCAAGGATAAACTTGCCGGTTTGAATTTTTTCATTAAGCTCATTGATTGCCTTGAGACGAACCTTATCTCGTGTTGGTGACTGATCTAGCAGGGGCTTGTTAGCCATATTTATAGTGCTTTCTGGCTGAGTGCTTACGACTTTAGATAGTTCGCTATCATCCTGGTTAAAAGAATCGAAAGGAGTCTCTGAATCTTGTTCCAGGCTTAATACCTTAGTTTCGAGCTCCTTAATAACTGTGTCAGTATCGCTGATAAGGCGTTCAGAAAAATCATGGACTGATTTTGCCCTGACTATATCGGGGTTCGCTGATTTTACCCAATAAGCCCCCAGGTCTTTCAGAAACTTAGAAAGGTGCTGATGGTGCTTTAGCTGATCAATCGTATGTTTTACTTCAGGTTTCAACGATTTTGATTTTTCAATCATGGAGTTAAATTTTTCACCATGTAGAACACCAAGTTTCTGGAAATGCTCAGAAGCCAGTCGGATGTAATAGCTGTTAATTGTATCCATCTGCTCTTCTGTTAATTCAATGGCTTTGAACAATGAAATATGAGTGTTGGCATGAGTAGTATTAATGTTGAGCAGGGCGATTATCTGAGATAAAAACTCCAGAGAGTTCAGGTCTGCTGCTACCATAAATCGGAATTGATCTGAAGTGATATTTTTCAGAAGAGCATAGGTGAACCGCTGGATAAATTTCATTAATTCTGCATCGATATTTACAGGATAATTAAGCGCCTCAGTGTGACTGGGTGGTGTTTTTCCATTTAATATATATTTCGAATTAGAGTAATGCTTCTTCAGGGCTTCTGATAAGGCTACTTTTAACCCATCATGTATTTCCATACCCATAGCTTTAGAATAATCAATGATAATGTCAAAGATATGATATTTATCTTCTTCAACAGTGCTGTTTTTTTGGCTCAGTAAATCCTGAAGCACTACCAGCCGGTCATAGAGGTAGGATTGCAGGTCGTCATTGCCTGTACTGAACCGGGTTTCATTGAGGGACTGAATAATAACGCTGTACCAGTCCTGTAGATTTTGAACCCCTCTTCTTGCTGAATCCATATTGGGAACGAGTTCTTTTAATACCCCTGATTTACTGTGATTGGCGTTACTGTTGTGTATAAAGTTTCCAGAAAATACCGCCATCCCGCCTTTGTTCCATAAATCTGTGTTGATGTGAGCAAGACTCATAGGGGTTAAAGGTGTGTATTGGCTATGCTTTGGCCTGCTATTTTCTGCCCCGGAATCATCTGAATAGCTATCTTCTGAAGTTTCATGCTTTGATTCACTGAAGTGGTTACCTCCTGCTTTTTTTGCTATTAATTTTCCAAGTTTGAGAAAAAGTGATCCCAGCGCAGAAGGGGTATTTAATTTTCTTTCTAAATACTCGTCTAAATCTTTTTCTTCTCTATTTGTGTCAGATGCTTCCGATGTTTTTCTAGTTGCGTGCTGCAATAACAGGCCTTCTATAAACTTTAATTGCCATTCCTCAATTCGGTCAATATCAATGTCTTTCCCAGGGATAAAAATATCCTGAAGATATTTAAGGTCATTTTGGCTGGTGGCACCAAATTCATCCTGAACAATTTCTTTTAACTCAGCAAAGGCTTTGTTCGCTTGAGTTAAAGGATCTGACTGTGATTTTATAATTTCTCTGTATTGTATAGAAAAACGCTCTTTAATAGCTTTGATTTTTGCAAAGCGCAGGAGTTTCGGATACTTAGAGTGCTTCTCTGTTAATGTGGTAAGCTTGATGGCCTCATCACTGTTTTTTACTAATTTGATAAGTTTGAAAATGTTTTCAGCCATTTTCTTTATATGGAAAATATTTTCATGCGATGGATTGCCTAACAACCAACTGCTATCCCATATAAAGCGATTTGCAACTTTCTTTAAATTGACGCTTGCTTCCTTGTGTACTTCGGCATTGAGGAATTCCAGCAACCTTGAATGAAGGATTGAAAGCATCCCAATACCATAAGCTGACGATATAGAAGTAGTAATGCCATCGGCACCAAGTCTGTCATGGTGTATAAAAAATTTTAAAAACTCTTTTTCAATAAGTTTTTCCAAGGTGTCGATAGGTATTTTTTTTGAATAGCTGTCCGTTATTTTCCTGGATTCACTAAAGCTCGTCCTTAAATGGGTTTTAACGCTCTTTGTTAAAACCATAATGCTATCGCGGACAGCTTTAACGGTTTTATCTATATTATCGTGTTCGTTAGTAAAGGACTTGATGTGACCTGCAATCGTTATATCCTGTAGTAGCAGAACAAACAGATCATTGTAGATAATATCTTCAATTCTTTCACGAACTTCTCTTGTTGACGATTTCTCTTCAGCAAAATGTTTTCTTATTTTCTTGACCGGTACATTCATATTGGCTTTGATAGTTTTGAACATTTCGTCAAGGAAAGTACCTGCATCTTTTAGCTCTTCAACAGAATACTCTTCCCTGAATAAGCGATCATTTGATCCGGCAATGCTTTCCAGTGCCCTGGAAAAACTGACATTGAGGGGGTCAACATGGCGATTCAGTTCTGTGGGTGTGTCGTCATCTTTCTGATAAAGGTAGTTAACCAGGTCGACGGTCAACTGACGATTACTGCTCACTTCGCTGTTTTCACCGTGACTCTTTCCTGCATACAAAATGAGAGCCCTTGTCATTCTGAATGGAATCTGCCCTAAAAAGTTGTTCTGTATCTTAAGCAGCTTGAGAATAGTATCGATACCTGTTCCAGAAGGCTTCAAAGTATCAATGATGCTGTGGACTACTTTTATGTTGTCAATGTTAGCGCTGATCAACCACTGAAAATCACAGGCGGTTTCTTCAGGGTCTGTAATATTCTGATCAACCTTGCAGAAGTTGAGAATGCCGTGCAGCTGATCAACATAGCTTTGCAGGAAATGCACTGTTTCCGGAGATATTTTATCTACGAGTCCGCTGATAGACTCTGCCAGCTCGCTATCGACAGTCTCTATCAGTTCAAGGTTCTTGAGTTTGCTCTGGATTTGCTTTCCTTTCACCAGGCTGCTGCCATTGCCCGGGTTTTTATTCCCGTCACCATTTTTATCACGCTGAAGTTCATCATCATGTGGCTCATTGCCCTGACGGGAAGAGGAAGGTTGGGATGGCCCCTGTTGTCCTGCACTTGCTGAACCCTGACTTGCCCCCTGAGCATGGTTTTTCGGATTGTCAGAGGTTGCGCCATCCACTACTTCCTGTTCGGGTGTAGTCATTAATGAGACGCCCCAGTGGTCCAGGCCATGGTGCTGGTCATGGTAGAGAAAAGCGCCAGTGTCACGGACCTGATCGCTGTCTAATAATGTCGCTGAACCATCAGGGTTGGCCCTGGTCAGCTCAAATCCGCCAGCATGTGTGGGTATAATCGCAAAAATGGGCTGCTTGTAGACTTCTGACGCCAGACGGAGTAGTTCAATGCCCCCCCAGCTTATGTCGTCTTGATAATAGTCCAGCAGATTTGATATATGGGCTCGGTCCAGAGGTGTACGAGGACTGTCTGATGTATCAGAAGGGTTCAGAAGCTTGGCAAGAGCTTCACGGAGGTCTTTTCTGACCTGGCGAATCTCCTGATCTGACGGGTTGTGACCGAAAACAATACGGCCAATAGCTCTGAAGAAGCAATGCCCATCTGCGGCAATCTCCGGGTTGAACCTGTTTGCCAGCAAACGGTTCAGGTGCTCCGAATATTGTGCCCGCGCTGAGGGAGCGAGCGACATGAACCGGGCATCGTTCAGATGCTGTCGGTAAGCATCAAAATGTTCGGGTGTGAAGGGAATGGCGTCCAGTCCCGTCATTCCCGTTACCCACATTACTCTTTTTCCCTGAAGGATATGCAGAAAAGCCACCATGAAAGCCATGTCTGAATCATGTTTGCCCCCGGTTTCAGATTTGAACTGGCTTCTGACAGGGTTAAAAAACTCCATTGACAGTGTTTGTAAAGGTTCGTCTTCACTGTTTGAAACGGCCAGATAGGCAGGTATAAGATTTTTAATCCGCTCGCCTGATTTTCCCGTGGTATATATGACGACATAAGGGATAATTTTTCCATTTCTGGCAGTAATAAACTCAATCGGGTAAGCAGGCTTTTTTTCTTCACCCTTTGCTTTTTTTGCATCACCTTTTGTTGCTGATATCTGTGCGGATTCTGTACTCAGGTCAGAGTTGCCAGATATGATCGTATACAGATGATAAAAGCTATCCGCTATGGTTTCCCTGAGATAGCTCATGGCCTGTTGAGGAAAGAAATGGCTATAAAAAAACTGTTGCCAGGTGTTGTACCAGGATCGTACTTCTTCCCATGAAAAATTCATGGCCATATGCGACAGCATTAGAATGACTTGCTGTTCTTTGTCGTCTATAGGTAGCTGGTAGGGATAAGGCTTCCCCGGCTTATCATTGTCATTCCAGTCAGAATCAGAACCTGCCCCTCCCCCTTCAAAGACTTTCTGCTTTTGATCAGGGATCGACGATTTTTCCGGTGCCGACAGTTTTTCTGCCACCCTTAGCTTAATCTTCAGGGGGGAATCAGGAATAGCCGCTTCGCGCAGTGGGGCTGTAAATTTTGACGCTTTAGCAAACAGGTAGCGCTCTTGCTCGACTTCCACGAACGAGCATTCGCTCAGTACAGTTTTTTCTACAACAATATGGCCTTTCTTGCCATAGCCGGGTTTGAATTTCACCCAGTACCTGCTTGTGCCATCTCCGGCTGGGGAAGTCCCTTCAACTGCCACACCCAGCTCAGTCATTTGTTCCAGTGTCCGCCGTGGAATATAGTCAGGGCTGCACAGTTTTATCGTCCAGTTAATGGGGGACGGGGTGAAATCAATGGCTGTGTAAGCATCAACCCCTTCTACTTTTCTATTGATCAGCGAATACTGACCGACATCGTTTATAAAAAGGTCAACCGCCCATATCGAAGACTTTTCAGCGTTCGGTAAATGTACGTATGCTTTACTTTGAAAACACAGTAACAAGCTCAAAAAGGCTGGAAAAAAAAGGTAATTTCTGATGAGCCCGGTAATGAATTTACAAACTCTTTCCAGAGCCTGACAATAACTTGAGGCATTTATACCAAAAGCATATCGAGACATCGAGAAACCATATTTTTTAGGAAAAATGAGAAACAAATATCACCGCTAAAAATTGTATTTGCCTTGTATCGACAAGCCTATTCGATGTTGGAAAAATTGTAGGAATTATTTGCTATAGATAGATCAAATCAGGAAATAACCAGGAAAAAATCAGGAGGTCGCCCTGATTATAAGGGAACCTCATCGACAGCAGAATGTGGTTAATGATTTTTTTACTCTACATTGGAATGCCTGTCTTAATGTTCAATCTGAATTTGGCACCAGGCCATCAAAAAAATCTAACGATAAAATTTATTTCACATTGCAACGGGTTTCTCATTATTATGACCCTTCGAAAATATAAGTGCTGTCTGGTCGTTTCCTGGCCAGCCGATTCAGGAGTTAATTTTGCACCACCATCTCAGTACCGGGGATCTTGAGTTTGAATCCAGACATGTCTGGCACCCCTATAGTTCGACCAACAGTTCGCTTCCTGTTTTTCCTGTTGTCGGAGCGAATGGCGTCAAACTGACATTAAATGATGGCAGGGAAATCATTGATGGTATGTCGTCCTGGTGGTGTATGGCCCATGGCTACAACCATCCACACATGAACCAGGCCATGAAAGCACAGATTGATACTTTCTCTCATGTCATGTTTGGTGGTCTGACCCATAAGCCGGCCATTGACCTTGCCCGTAAGCTCGTGGATATGACACCAGAACCCATTCAGACCGTTTTCTTTGCAGATTCCGGTTCGGTATCTGTGGAAGTGGCGATTAAAATGGCTATGCAGTATTGGGTGGTTCAGGGCTATACCCGTAAAACCAGAATGCTGACATTCCGTGGTGGCTATTACGGTGACACGACGGGTGCCATGTCGGTCTGCGACCCGGTTGGCGGCATGCACTCCCTGTTTACGGGTATTCTTCCCGAGCATCATTTTGTGCCGCGTCCTCCCTGCAAGTTTGATGAGCCGTTTGCTGAATCCCATATCAGTGAGTTCAAAAATAGTCTGGAAACTATGCACGAACAGGTGGCAGCGGTCATTATTGAACCTATCGTTCAGGGGGCAGGAGGTATGTATTTCTACTCGCCTGATTTCCTCAGGCGCGTTCGGGAATTATGTGATGAGTACAATGTCCTGCTGATTCATGATGAGATTGCCACGGGTTTTGGCAGAACCGGCAAGCTGTTTGCCTGTGAACACGCCAATATCGTGCCAGACATCATGACGGTGGGCAAAGCGCTAACCGGTGGTTACATGACTATGGCAGCCACACTGTGTACTGAAAAAGTCAGCGATACCATTTCTGCCCATGGGCCGATTATGCACGGGCCAACCTTTATGGCAAATCCCTTAGCCTGTGCTGCCGCCAACGCCAGCCTGGAGATTTTTGCCACGGGTGCATGGAAGTCTCAGGTAGCCAATATTGAACAAAAGCTGCTCAGTGGTTTGTCGCCCTGTGCAGAGCTTGACAGCGTGGCTGAAGTCCGGATTCTTGGGGCGATTGGCGTGGTTGAAATGAAAGAACCGGTGGTTATGAAGGAAGTGCAGCCTATGTTTGTTGAGGAAGGCATCTGGGTGCGTCCATTTGGCAAACTGATTTACATCATGCCGCCTTACATTATCAGTGACGAAGAACTGGATTTTCTGTGTCAGCGGTTCTGTCGGGTTGTCAGCCGCATTTGAGGATTAGATATTGGCTTTTGGCTTTTGGCTGTACGAGCAGCCAACAGCCAACAGCCAACAGCTAAACGCTTCTGATACATAGGCGCTTTTTGTTTGGTCTGTGCCGTTAATCGGTTCATAATTTGACCACGGATCACGACTTATGTGGGAGCCTGATATGAAAGTGGTTAAAGACATCGTTCGCAGGAATATTACTCCGCTGCCAACGGAACTTTATCTGGCAGAAGCGGTAGAACGGATTCTTGCGTCAGGGCTAACCGGTCTGCCAGTGATTGATGATGACGGAAAGCTGGTGGGCTTTTTATCAGAGCAGGATTGTATTGCACAGATGCTTTCTGGTACTTACCACTCCGACAACCGCAAAGTGGTGGCTGACCTGATGCACGGGGAACCTTTGTTTGTGACGCCTGAGGAGTCTGTTATTGATGTCGCCCAGAGAATGCAGATCAACAAACCCAAGGTATACCCTGTGATTCAGGATGATGAATTGCTGGGTGTCATCAGTCGTCAGGATGTACTGAAAGCCCTGAGTGAAATGATTAAAAGCGTATCCTTTGCCTGAGTAAACAGGCTTCCAGGGCATGGTTGAAATGCCCTTCGCTTTTTGGAACCTTAACTGTCAGCCTGCTCTGAAGCCAGCTCACCGGCCTGCTCCAGTTCATGATTGACCATGGCGGTTACACAGGAATCGGACCAGACGTTGATGGCGCTTTCAAGCATATCAATGAAACTGTAAAACGGTAGAATCAAAAGCATCAACTGCAAGTCAACGTTCATGGCCGCCAGAAACGCACTGGACAGCATGTAGCACCCCATCGGCACGCCAGCATTGCCAATCGCAGCAATCGATGCAATCAATACCCAGGACAAAAGTTCCAGCATAGAGAACTGGACGCCATTGCTCTGGGATACGAACAGTACAGTGATAAGAATAAATGCTGCACAAGCGTTCATGTTTACGCTGATACACAGGGGCATACTGAAACGGGCAACCTTACCATTCACTCCGAGTCGTTGTTCTGCGCACTTGACTGCTGAGGGCAGGGCGGCACTGGATGATTTGGCGAAAAAGGCGATGGTCAGCGCTGGCCACATGGCTTTGAGCGCTTTCAACGGTGGGATGCCTTTGCTTTTAAGGAACAGTGGCAGAATAACGCCTGCCTGAATAACGTTAGCCAGCAATACACAGACCAGGTAAACCACCAGTCCCTGAAGCATGTCCTGATTCTGGAAGTCCCGGACAAACAGAGTCACAAAAGCCCAGACCGCCAGAGGCATCAGTTTAAGTATAAAACTGGTCATTTTCATAACGGCTGCAAACAGGCTGTCAAAGAGTTTGTGCAAAGTCTCTTTATGATCCTGCCCTAGCGATAGAATGGCGGCGCTCATCAGCAGTGCCAGAAATAAAGCTCCCATCACGTTACCGTTGTAGAACGGTTCAATAAAACTGGATGGAATAATACTCAGCAGATAGTTCCAGTAGCTGACTACCTCCAGCTCCTGACCGGAACGGCTGGCTGCAAGACTGGCCTGATGTGCCGGGTCAAAGCTGGTATAAAGCAGCAGAGCCATGGCGGCTGCAACGAAAGTAGTCAGAAGCGTAAACTTGAGAACCTTGCCCCCCATCACCTTGACATCACCCATACCACTCATGCCCGAAAGCGTGGCGATCAGTGAGAAGAAAATAATCGGGAGGCTCACCAGCTTCAGCAGCCGGATAAAAATGTCGGTAATGACTTCACAGATATTATTAATGACCGGAAAATCAAGCCAGCCAGTCAGCATCCCCAAGGCAGCAGCCAGCAGCAGCAGAGCTGTTGAGCTGACTCTATAGTGTTTGTTGCATCGGTCGCACATGATTAAACTCCTTACACCCTCAAACATTCTTAAAACCGTGTAAATCAAACGTCGTGCGAGCGACAACAACGAGTGCCGGGCTTCTCTGAGCCAGCTCTCTTTAAGAGTGTTTTCTCCTGATTCCTGAAGTGCATAAAGCCGTACATAAAGCCGTACATAAAGCGTCTGCTTTTCCTGCTGGAAACGGGTGTTAAAAAAAGGTTTTCTCTATTCATAGACAGAAAGGTTAGCCTCAGGTTCCGATTTCTCTAATGCAAATTCGATATTTGCTTATAGAGCTAAAAAGCTTGTCTACACTAGGATTCTGTCGGAATTAAGGCTGTCGCGCTCTTTTCGGGCATTTTTGTACGAATGTTTTACACGTAGTCAGTGTCTGGAGGTGAAGCATGACAATTCGTTTTGATCTGCCTGAATCACTGGAAGAGTTTGATCAGCAGGAAGAGTCGCTGGAACAGCCCTGCTTTCCCTACCCGGGCTATGAACAGCGGCCCGGGGGGATTAATTTTTGGGTGACTGTGGCAACAAAACGGCTGATACGACTCAACTCTAAAGGCATCTATGCGCTAACAGCTCAGCAGGCTTCACCCGGAACGTTTCGTCATAACGACCGTAAAATCCTGCTTCAGGTTGTTCGGTAGGAGGCATTTGTCAGAATGTTCCTGATCATGCTATTGGTAGATTTATTGGCTTTATCGGTGATGGAGAACACGTTGGAACTAATTATCTGTCGACACGGCGAAGCGGAACAAAATATAGGAGGGTGGTACAGCTCAAACCCTCGTCATCCAAGCTATATCGAGGCGCATTTGACAACCAGGGGTATCAAACAGGTTCGTCAACTGGGAAGTGACCTTAAATCAACAGGTTTAACAGCTGATAACATTTGTCAGGTGTTTGCATCACCATTGCCCAGAACCTGCGAGTCGGCCAGAAACGTTATGGATGTTCTTGCGATTCCCGAACAAAAACTGATTATTGAGCCGAAACTGATCGAGTCGCAGATGGGGGACAGGGAGAGCCAGAAAATTACTCAATATAATGACAAGGACTTCTGGTTTCCCGAGAGCCCGGAATCATTTAATGGTGAAAGTCGGGAAGCAATAAAAGCCAGAATGTCTGAGGCGTTCAAAGCTATCCATCAAAAATGCCATAACCACCAGGGTCGTTATGTGTTGTTATTCAGCCACGGCGCGCCTGTTTATCTGCTGCTGGAAAAACTCACTGGCACTGGCGAACGCCTGCCTCCCGGTGGTTGTAAACGACTGACGGTGACTCCGGCAATGCTTTAATTCCCCGGAGTCCGCTTCGCAGGCTTAATCTTAAGACAAATGTCGTTAAGTTCCCTGTAAAAAAACGTTTCAGGTATCGTCTCTGCTTTTAATTTTTTAATTTTCCAGACAAAGCTCAAATTGCAGCTATATTAAATTCCACAATAAACGTTGATGCATTTTTGCTTTAAAAGAAAAACAAGGCCAGAAAAAGAGTTTTATTCATGTACAAGTTCCCTGGTTGGTTTTTATTTTTCATTTTTTTTGCAGGAAATATCGCCCTGGCTGATGTGCCGGACGCAGTCAGGGAGGCGGGTGATATTTACTTAAAATCGTATAACCATGAAATGACTGAGGATCCAGCGAGGCTGGTTGATCCGGAAAAAGAGAGAAATATCGCCTGGGCTTATGAGCTTTTTGCTCCAAATCCTTTCGGTTCTGAGCCTTTAAAAATAACCTATCGTACCAGGCAGGTACTGGTTCAAATTCTTTCTACCCAGATAAGGCAAGCTTCCCAGCCCGTTAAAACCAGTGCCAATATTTTACAGGATACCCGGGTATTAGGTAATGAGGAACTGGGAAAGTCTTCTATGCTGGACATACTGTTTCCCGGTTACACATTGTCCGGAGAAGTTTTAAAAGCGTTGATTCTGGCACAGCCCACCAGTGATATTAAAGCGTTGCGCCATCAGCAGGACCTGATAGAAAAGACAATGCAGACTGAGTCGTTGCAGAATCGGCTGCCAGCAATTCTGAAACAGCTAAAAGATTACGAACCTACCGTCGTATCTCTGTTTGATAATGCTGATATCATTTATTTCCCCGAAGTAAGGGAGCGGACAGAAAAGTTTCGCAACCTCACCTGGACAACAAAAGCTTATAACTTACTCTTGAATAGCTTGTTTTGGGTCTACACGAAGGGGAAAAATTTAGTTTTGATGGCGTCAATGATGTCTATGGTAGCAGAACCCTTTCTAAATGAGCGTTACTGTTCATGTAGTTTTTTTACCGGAATAGCGTATTCAGTCTTCTCTCTGGGCATTATGAGCGCTAAACACTTGTTGGACCACTTTGTATTGGACAAGTTGGTAGAAAGTCAGCAAATAGCACTCTACAAAACCATTCGTGTTCGAGTTGACATATTGTCCTACTATCTGCGTCAGGCATTGAGCCTGCAACAGCTTACAGACTTGCCGGAAGAATTGAGACTGAGCTTTACTTCACAGGAAATGACTTTAATAAAACATTTTCTGTATGGTACTGAATGGTTAATAGAGCAAGATCCCCGAGCTAAGAAAAATTACCTGGAATATGCCATAGAAATGCTATCGCATTCTCTTGAGCTAAAGCAGGCTATTGCCAAAGCTCTGTACCAGAGTGGAAAAATAGATATATACCAGGCTATTGCAAGGCGCATGAATTCCCCCGCCGCTAGTGGTCAGTTAACATTTGCCCAGTTCACGGCGCAGAAACCCCTGATTGTAGCCCGGGGGCTCTGGAACCCGGTTCTTAATGCTGACAAAGTGGTCACTAATGATATTGTCCTTGAAAAAAGCGATGCAAGCCCTGCACGTAGAGAAAATTGGCCTTATGTTTACGGAACCTGTAGTGCGCATTCAGAGCTCCCGCTGGGAAATCTGTTACTGTCGGGCTGTAATGCATCGGGTAAATCCACAATGATGCGGGCCATCACTGTGAATTCGATTTATCTGGCACAGACTTTCGGGATAGCTGCCGCAGAGTCTTTCCAGACAGGACTGTTTCATGCTATCTACAGCCATATGGATAAATATGACCACACAGGTGAATTTTCTTCTTATGAAGGTGAGCTGATGCAGGCCAGGCAGTTGATTGAGCAAGCCAGTTCACTGGAAAGTGGCCAAAATATGCTGGCCTGTTTTGATGAGTTGTTCAGCAACACAGACCCCGAAGCAAGCCTTTATGTCACAAATAAAGTTCTCAGCCTCATGGCGCGACAATTGAGAACAATTAATATTGTTTCGTCTCATTATGATGTAAACACCGTGGGTGTTAACGACGAAAATGAATTCGCCCGAATGCACATGCATGTTGAAAAAGCGAACGGAACTCTGGTCAAAACCTACCAGCTCAGGCAAGGTCAGAATAAACAATCCAATGCACTGTTTCATTTAATGGAAAAGTTTCGATCATTCCCGGATATTTATTCAGAATTGGAGCGTCTAAGAAAGGTTGACAATAATGGATAAGCAAAGAATCAGTCCTTATATTGCTGCTTTATTATTACACCTCATTGCTTTATCGATTCAGGCAGAAGATCTGAATCCAGATACATTATTAAAAAAACACTATCTGTCAAAATATACTGAAAAAAAGCAAGACAGTCATATCTATATCAAACCTCTGGAAGAAACCGATGAGTTAAAGCGCTATGCTCTCGATGAGAGGATGACACCTCTCAAAGTAAGAGCCACCCTGTTGCACTATTTATGTCTGGAGTGCTCCAATAAGAAAAAATCACCCAATGTTATGCCTGTGAATTATCATACGGATGTATGGCATGACACTCAGGTATTCATGGTTCCGGGCAAGGCTCATATTTATGATGCAGCCTTTCCTGGCACGACCACAATGGGAGAGGTGTATGGAGCTTATATGCTGGTAGCAGGAGCAACACATAACCACTTCCTGTTGACACAGAGACAGGGGCTTATTCGGCAGATACAGGAAAGGGGGCTGGCTGATCAGCTCCGGGAACAATTGAAGAAACTCAATCATTTTCTGCCCCCGGGGCTGGCCATTTTCGACAAAGTGCATCCTTTTAATAAATTGTCAAAAACAAATATTTTTATGGAAGAGAGGGGATTTGGAAGCTTGGCATCTAATAGTGATATCAGTTCTTATATGAACAATTATTTCGGATTTGACAGTTCTACTTATTTTGACCGTATGAAGCGTAGTAGTTTTCAAAACAACCTTATCGGCCAGTCTACCATTCAAATGGCCCTTATGCCCTATGTTACAAGCGCTTTATCTATTCCAATGAACATTATTAATTCCAGATTTTCCAAAAATGCAAGGTCTTTGAAAAATATTCCCTGGCAGGGACCAGGAAGTTATATATCAAATGTTATGAGGTCAACAATATCATTAGGAGGTTATTCCCATTACCTGTTAGCTCTAGAACAGTTTGCAACAGATGTCTTCACCATTCCTCGCATCCATAATAGTATGAAAAATACTAAAGAAGTCCTTATTGACGAACTGATGGCTTTAAAGCCTTTTCTGGAAGTGCTTTTTTCATTTAAAAAGGTTCAGGGCCTACCACTGATAAACTTTACCATGACCCGGGATGAGGAAATAATCACTGATGCTGTATTACGTAAAATCAATAATCTTAAGGTTGACAGGAGTCATAATTTTCTGAGTAGTTTTGCGGCAGCTGCCAGCACATTAAGGTGGGTACTATTGCAGAGAGAACTCATCGTCAGGTATCTGGTTAATATATCCAGACTGGACTTTTATATTTCAGTAGCTGAAAAAACCAAAGAGCCCGGTTTATGGTCTTTTGTAAAGTGGTATAGCCATGAAGGACAGATCCAGCCAAAACCAAAGATAATGGCAAAAAAACTATGGAATCCTGGACTTCCCCCTGAAAAGGCGGTTCCCAGTGATGTGAAGCTGGGGGGGAGCGACCCTGCGAACATTATCCTTACCGGAGCTAATGCCTCAGGAAAGTCCACACTACTCAGGGGGCTGGGCATTAATACTATTTTTATGGCACAAACTTTGGGGGTTGCAGCTTCAGAAAGTTTCAAATTAAGACCTTATAGTCATTTTGACAGTCTTATGGAGAAGCGAGACAAACACGGCCGTTCCTCTTATGAAACTGAAGTGGATGCTGTTGTTCGGGTCTGGGGGGTGAATAGTAAGCTGAACAAGGCACATCGTAGTTTGATACTGGCCGATGAGCTGTTTCGTACCACTAACCCGACGGAGGGAGATTCTGCCTCCGAACTGTTGGTGCGAAAAATCGGCAACCTGCCCCACGTATCGCTATTAGTTTCAACCCACTTCAATACTATGAAACAGCTTGCTGTTAAACAGCCCAAACAGTTTGCCAATAAACATATGAGTGTTGATACCGATAATGAAACCGGGCAGATCACACAAATGCATTACCGGTTAGTGGATGGCCCCAGTCCATCTATCAATGCTATCCAGCTGTTTGAACAGGAGTTCAGTACAAAATTTCCGGAATTGTATCAGCATTAGCATTCTCGCCGTAAGGCTCAGTAATACTTCTTCATCATCATGCACCGAACAACGGTAATTCACCCAAACAGTACCCTATATTAGCCATATAACACTGGGTATTCCTGAGGCCCTGCATTAAAATGACCTGCAACTTTTCTCCCGTAGAGGCTCAGAAGTTTTTTGGTAATCTTTACTCCGGATATTTCTGATAATGGCATTAATGTCACAAGCCCTGCGGTTTATTAAATCTGTCTACATCGGCTTCAGGATGATTCAGTATGACAAACCAGACCGATTTTATCAGGGTCACCTTTCCGGTGGGTCCACTGCAGTGCAACTGCACCATCATTGGTGACAAAACGACGGGGAAAGCCATTGTGGTTGACCCTGGCGGCAATGCCGACACTATTCTAGCGAAACTGAATGAGCTTGGACTTAGGGTGGTTGCCCTGATTCATACCCATGCTCACCTGGATCATTTCCTGGCCAGCGGGGAACTGAAAAAACTGACTGGCGCTCCCATCTATCTGCATGAGGAAGACAAGTTCCTGTGGGATAACCTTGAAGGGCAGTGTCGTATGTTTGGTGTGCCTTATGCTCCGGTCCCCGATCCGGATTACTGGCTTAAAGATGATGAAGAACTGCCCTGTGGTTGTGGTGTTGCCCTGCACACACCGGGTCATACACCAGGTTCAATGAGCTTTTACTTTGAGTCACACAAATTGCTGATCGCAGGTGATACACTGTTTCGTCGCTCCATTGGCAGAACCGACCTCTGGGGCGGGGACTTTAAAACGATAGAAAAATCTATACGTGAACGTTTATATGTTCTTGATGAAGAAGCCTGCGTGGTGACAGGCCATGGGCCCGATACAACCATTGGTGAAGAAATTCGAGAGAACAGTATTGTCAGGGGCTGATGCCCTGAGAGCAGTTTTTCCGGGAGACTATTGATGATCAAATCATTCAGAAATGCACTGCCACTGTTGTTTGTTGCTGTCTTTATGGCAGGTTGCCAGACGACAGACCCTTATACTGGTGAGCAGAAAACCCAGAATGCGGCAAAGTATGGCGGTCTGGGAGCACTGGCTGGTGCTGTCATTGGTGGCATTGCTGACGGTAGTGAAGGGGCTTTGAAAGGAGCTGCCATTGGTGGCGCGGCAGGAGCCGGTTATGGCTATTATACCGACCGTCAGGAAACGAAGTTAAGGCAGGAGCTACGGGGAACCGGTGTCCAGGTGTCCAGGCAGGGGGATAACCTTAAACTGATCATGCCTTCCAACATTACTTTCGATAGCAGTCAGGCTGAAATTAAGTCCAGCTTTTACCCGGTTCTGGGCTCTGTTGCCAAAGTGATGAATGAGTTCAATAAGAACCGTATTGAGATTCGCGGCTACACCGATAGTACCGGTAATCCAAAGATAAACAATCCTTTGTCCCTGTCCCGCGCAGAGTCGGTTGCCAAATATCTGGTGGCTCAGAAAGTCTCTGCTGGTCGTATGAAAATTTACGGTATGGGGGCGTCCAACCCTATAGGCGACAATGAAACAGAATCAGGAAAGGCAATGAACAGACGGGTAGAGATTGACCTGGTGCCTGACCTCCGTCAAAACTAAACAACTTCTGACCGATAGAAATAATTGCCGCCACTTGTAGCGGCGATTATTTTTTTGCCGCTACGTTTCCTGCTCCAGCGGCATGTATTTTTGCAAAGCGGTTTCAATGGTTTCTTCTACCCCTTTTTCATAAGAGCGGGCTTCTTGCAGGGCGGCGGTTAACTCTTGATATTCACGCCTTTGCAGCCGATTGGTCCAGTGGTCGAACGGTTTGGGTTCCGGACTGGTCTGGCACATCTTCAGAAAATCCTGTTCTGTACCATTGGCGGCACAGGCTTTGCCAGTAATGGCCAGTCTTGTTGCCACTATCTGTGGCCAGTAATGGGCGACATCCTGCCGAGTTTCATTGACCAGCCTGCCCAACAGACTCTGAATGTCCTTACATTTAATGTCCTTACGCTGATAAAACTCTGGCAGATTTTCTTTCAGATGAGATGTCAGCTCTTCCCACTTATCAGCCGCAAAAAGCTTTAAGGCGTCTTCGGCTGCACTCAACTTTTGATCGTCTTCCTGATTCCATTGACTGGGGCGGCCTTCATTTTTTGCTGCCAGTTTTTCATTATCTTTTAATTCCCCGAGACGTCTGGCTTCCTTACGCAGTTGTGTGTCGATATTCAAATAAAGGCTCTTGTTTTTCTGCATGACGCAGGCTCTGCGAGTAGATGCCACCCGGTCCCTGGCACAGTTACGATTATCTTTATCCAGTGGGATAAGGAATTTTTGGATTTCAGCGTCAAACGCCTGGTTTGCAAGGTGGGTTTGAATAATGCAACCCATAAACTCAGGGGGAAATACTGCCTGAAGCCAGAGGCTGCGTTGATACACGTCGATAAAGCGTTGCATTTCGTTTTCGCCCAGGCAGCGTGTTGCCATTATCTGGGAGAAAACCCGACTGTTGGGGTTGAACTGTTTGGTTTTTTTATCCATATCCCTGGCAAAACCAGCGGACATAGCTGCAAACCGGTCTCTCAGCTCTCCCAGGTTTTTGGGGGCAAACTCTTCTTCTGTTATGCCTTTGCTGTCCAGATAAGCGGCTTTCAACTGATCAAACGGAAAGTTTTCAAACAATGGGCCGAAAAGGAAGTTGTAATTTCTGACCTCGAAAAACAGAGTATCCAGACTTTTTTTCTCTTCAATGAGTTGGGCACAGTTTTTCAAAGCTATTATCTGTGGATCATTCGGGTCTTTACACTGGGTAAAGATCCGGGACTGGGCATTAAGCAGTTCATGCTGGATGGCCATGAGAAGGGCGTCATACTCTTTAGCCCCTTTCCAGAGGTTGTCGTCAAACGTTACAGCTTCGAATTTCTCATCAAAGAAAACTGGCTTTTGAACCTCCTGACGTTTGGTCCGGATAAAGTCCTGCCATTCTTGCTTGAGCTGAGTATCCGGTCGTTGCCTGAAGATGTCGGGATTTTCTTTGGCGTATTTCATCACGCCGATCATATCGTTGTTTTCAACAAAGGACTGACAGCCTGAAAGAAATACCCGGTGGCGTTGGATTTGTTCCTGCCAGGATGCGGTAGAACGACCTTTCGGAAGGGTAATAGAAGACATTGGTAACTTTTGAATTCGCTCTTCCAGCCCTTGCAGGTTTCCGTCTTTCAAAAGCCGCTGGCATTCGTCCAGTTCTCTCTGACGGCTGGTAATGAAGCTTTTCCAGGTTCGCTTACAGTTGTCGGTGGGAATATCGGTATATATCTCTTTTAACTCGGGGGTTTTGGCTAACAGTCCTGGCATATCATCGGCGTTAATTAATTCATCGCATGCCTTGCAGAGTGATTCACTCCGCTCGGTAAATTCATCCCACTCTTCAAGAATCTGATCATAGGGAAAGGCGGAAAAACTGGAATTGAAATTTTGATAATGGATAACCAGCCCTTGCAAATTATCATCTTCCAGCAAGGCTTTAGTGTTATTAATGACCCCGCGGCGAAGTACATCGATATTGCAGGTATTTATGGCGTCTTCTCTATCTTTTTCTTCTTCAAGCCTTTTGAGAGCGTGAGTTTTTATTTTCGGATAGCTGCATGGCGCGACACGGCAGTTCTCTATATGAATGGGTCGGGGAGTGTTCGTTGGAAATACATCGGGAATCGATTTAACTGGAGCGTAAAGCCCGATAGCTTGCCCAAGGTATTGACTGGTAGTTTTGATAAGGCTTAAGCCTGGTAATCCCGGCCAGAACGAATGAGTTACTGGTTCCTGTACATTGGCCATAATGATATTTCCTCCCTGAAATCACATAGCTTTTCAAACAGTTAGAGCGACTGACAGGAGAAAAGTTCATTTGCCGCCATTCCCACGCAGATGGGAATCCAAAACGAACAGTGGACTCCCGCTTTCGCAGGGATGACGACAGGATGTTTTGTGTTACTTCTCAGCAGCAACCACAGAAACCTCAACCAGTAACTCTTCACGAGCCATGCTGGCCTGGACACAGGCACGGGCAGGCGCATGACCTTCTGGCACCCAGGCATCCCAGACTTCATTCATTTCCGCGAACAGAGCCATATCTTTGATGTAGAGAGTGGCGGACAGAATGTGTTCGCGATCGCTGCCAGCCTGCTCCAGCAAAGTATCCACCTTGTCGAGCATGGTTTGTGTTTGCTCTTTAATGCCTGCACTGGCATCAGCAGCAACCTGTCCACACAGATAAATAGTGCCGTTATGCTTAACGATACGGCTCATGCGCTGCTTGATTTCCATTCTTTCGATAGTCACTGACAAACCTTTTTACTGCCTGGTTAAATTGAGGGCGCTATTCTACCCTTACCCGAACGTAAATATTAAACAATAGTGGTCGTTTTGTGTGCATTACTAATCACAATAGAACAGCTGATTATTGCAATGGGTATAAGTGCATAGTTTTCGTTTTTCGCGGGAGGGGGAATTATGCGCCAGCCTGCCTTTGTGGTGGCGCATGGATAGTTTGGGCTGGCATGGGGATAAAAATTCAGCTGGTCTGGGCGGCGTTAACGATAGAAGCAGCCTTGAAGGAAGCTGAGGGTATTTCTCTATAGGCCCGACTTTCTCTCTGGCTGGTCGGACAGCAATGACTGCCGTGGGAGCAGAAAATACAACAGTCGCCGGAATCGGGGGTCATCAGTTTCTGGCAGTTTTTACATTCATACAGGTGGACACAGGCATCCAGTGGCATGGTTTCATCCGAAGTGTGACCGCAGTCGGAGCAGGTAATGCTGGATCGGGTATGCAGATGATGCTTCATGAATGGGTCCTTTTTCTTGCTTTTCTTAAGTACGTAATAAACGGATATCGACATTGACACATCATTCTTAACACTCATGGCTTAGGGGAACTGAAGCTTAGAAAATACCGCTGTTAGCTGTTAGCTGTTAGCTGTTAGCTGTTAGCTGTTAGCTGCATGAACAGCTAAAAGCCAGAAGCTAATAGCCAGAAGCTAAAAGCCCGGTATGTTTCTAATTACTACTATTTTTAGCAGTTTAAAAAGGAATTGTGACGCTTTTGTTTAGGATTGTTGACGTTTATACGTCATGGGGTGGCAAGAACCGGAAAGAAAAGTAGTGAAAGGACAAGGTTGTGTTGAAAGCAGGCAAGGCTGCTTTCAACACATGAAACCGATAATTACTTATCCGCTTCAGCCTGAATCGCGGTCAGGGCGATGGTGTAAACAATATCGTCTACCAGCGCGCCACGGGACAGGTCGTTTACAGGTTTGTTCAGACCCTGCAGCATAGGACCAACAGAGATAACGTCAGCGCTGCGCTGAACCGCCTTGTAAGTGGTGTTACCAGTATTCAGGTCCGGGAAGACGAACACTGTCGCACGACCGGCTACGTCAGAATCCGGAGCCTTACTGCGTGCTACAGACTCAACCGTTGCGGCGTCGTACTGCATCGGGCCGTCGACAATCAGGTCAGGACGTTTTTGACGAACCAGTTCAGTGGCTTCACGAACGCGCTCAACATCAGCACCGATACCGGAAGCGCCGGTGGAGTAACTGATCATGGCGATACGCGGATCAATGCCAAATGCCACGGCAGAGTCAGCGCTCTGGATAGCGATGTTGGCCAGCGCTTCAGCGTCCGGGTTCGGGTTAACCGCACAGTCGCCGTATACCAGTACCTGGTCAGGCAGCAGCATGAAGAATACGGAGGACACCAGACCACCGGATTCGCGGCTTGGCTTGATCAGCTGGAACGCAGGACGGATGGTGTTGGCTGTGGTGTGAACCGCGCCGGATACCAGGCCGTCAACCTCACCCTGAGCCAGCATCATGGTGCCCAGCACCACAGTGTCTTCCAGCTGGGCTTCAGCCATCGGTGCTGTCAGGCCTTTGTGCTTACGCAGCTCAACCATTGGCTCAACGTAACGGCCACGAATGTGCTCCGGGTCCATGATGATCAGGCCTTCAGGCAGAGTGACACCGTTATCACGAGCCAGCTGCTCGATGGTTTCACGGTTACCCAGCAGGATACATTCGGCAATGCCGCGTTCCTGACAGATGGCTGCCGCCTGAATGGTGCGGGGTTCGTCACCTTCTGGCAGAACCACACGCTTCTTGGCAGCAATGGCACGCTGAACCAGGTTGTAGCGGAAGGCTGGCGGAGACAGACGACGCTCGGCAATTGAATCGCAGTGACCTTTGAACCAGTCAGTGTTCAGGTGATCAGCCAGGGTGTTCATCACGGTTTCAACACGAACAATGTCGTCAATCGGCAGTTCGTTGTTCATGCGATCCAGCATGCTGGCGGTTTTGTAAGAGTCGAGGTCGGTCAGCAGAACCGGCAGGCCGGATGCGATCGCTTTCTGGCACAGCTCCATCACTGGCTCGGAAGGACGCAGGTCGCTGGTCAGCAGCAGGCCAGCCAGTGGTACACCGTTCAGTGCTGCCATGGCTGTCGCCAGAATGATGTCATCGCGGTCACCCGGTGCAATGACCAGATTGCCCGGCTTCAGGTGATGAATCATGTTGGACGGTGTACGTGCGCTCAATGTGTAAGAGGTAACACGGCGAGTCGCGATTTCACCTTCGTTAATAATGGTCGTACCCAGATGATTGCTGATGTCCAGCGTACGTGGGGAAGACAGGGAAGCATCCCAGGGGATGTAACCCAGCGGCAGGAACTTTTTACGGGCAAATTCCGGCAGAGGCTTGAAAGAACCGTCTTCACCTTTCAGGGCGTTGATGGTTGGCTCGTCCAGTTTATTCAGGATGTAGCCAATCATGTTTGGATTCTTGATACCGCCGAAGCTGTCCGCTGTGATTTCCAGCTTGTCGGCTTCGTCTTCCAGGGTGTTTTCACCCGGTTCGGATACCAGGATGATGTCAGCGTTCAGGGTGCGTGCCATATCGTTGTTCAGACGGTTGGCATAGGGCATGGCTCGGGTAGGCACCAGACCTTCCACAACCATTACCTCGGCATCTTCGGAAGCATCGTCGAACAGAGCGACGATCTCTTCCATCAGCTCATCACCCTTGTTGTCGCCCAGCAGGTCTTCGACACGGTTAGCAGCGATTGGCGCAGGTGGCTCGTGATCCATGATGCGCTGTACCAGTTTGGTGGAGCGCTCCGGACCTGTGTCCGTCATGTTCAGCTGGGCAATTGGCTTGAAGAATTTAACGCGCAGACCCAGTTTGTCCAGGGCGCGCACCAGACCCAGAGTTACGGAGGTCAGACCGACACCGTAGCGGGTTGGAGCAAGGAAGAATGTACGCATTCGTCTATTCCAGAAATAACTTCAGACATACACAACAGGAGGCGTACGCCTCCTGTTGATAAAAACAGCAAACACCAGTCAGCCGTGAAGCTTAACCAGCGTTTGCACGATCCTTGTATCAGGCAGTCAGAGCCTTAGTGTCACGAGCGATCATCAGTTCTTCGTTGGTGGTCACAACCATAGCAACGGTAGAACCTTCTTCAGTGATTACGCCGCTCTTGCCACGGAAGGTTTCGTCGTTCTTCTGTTCATCCAGCTTGAAGCCGAAGATGCTCAGGCGCTCAATCACGTTTTTGCGAATGGTCCTGGAGTTTTCGCCGATACCACCGGTGAATACCAGGGCGTCAATGCTACCCATGGCAGCCGCGAAGCCCGCCAGTTTCTCAGCCAGTACGTGGCAGAATACGTCCAGGGTCAGCTGTGCACGTTCATTACCTTCCGCTGCAGCATTTTCAATGTTGCGGCAGTCGCTGTCCACGCCGGACAGACCCAGCAGGCCGGATTCCTTGTTCAGCATCTCGGTGGTGCGCTCCAGGGAGTAGCCCAGGGAGTTCTTCAGGAAGTTGAAGACGTTAGGGTCAATATCGCCGGAACGGGTACCCATAACCAGACCTTCCAGAGGTGTCAGGCCCATGGTGGTGTCGATGGACTGACCGTTCTTAATGGCACAGGCAGAGGCACCGTTACCCAGGTGAGCCACCATGATATTGCTGTTGTTGATGTCCAGACCCAGCATGTTAGCAGCAGCCTGTCCAACATAGCGGTAGGAGGTGCCGTGGGCACCGTAACGACGAACACCGTGCTTCTCATACAGCTCGTATGGAATGGCGTACAGGTAGTTTTCCGGAGCCATGGTCTGGTGGAAGGCCGTGTCAAATACAACAGCGTTCGGCAGACCCGGGAAGAATTTCTGTGCCGCCTTGATGCCGCGCAGGTGAGCCGGGTTGTGCAGAGGCGCCAGTGGTACGCACTCTTCGATAGCGGTAATTACTTCATCAGTGACTACGGCAGACTGAGTGAATTTCTCGCCGCCGTGTACAACACGGTGACCGATAGCAGAGATGCTGTCGATCAGCCCTTCTTTGCTCAGCAGTCCCATCAGGGCTTCAATGGCTTCGTCATGAGCCGCCTGACCCAGGAACTGGTTGCCTTTCTCGCCGTTGATTTTCCAGCTCAGTTCAGCTTCGCTGCTACCCATGCGCTCAGCCAGGCCGTTGATGTATTCTTCTTCGGTAGCCGGGTTGATGACAGAGAACTTCAGGGAAGAACTGCCGCAGTTAATAACGAGAATGTTATCTTTGCTCATAAAAATTATACCTAACTGAATAAGGACAATCAGTCCGTTTTCAGAACTTTGTGATGACTGTTTCAGGTCGTCACGCCGATCCTTAAACTTCTGGTCTGGCGATTACATACTCCGGATGCAAACAGTCTGTAATGGAAAAAATCAGACTGACTGTGCTTGCGATCTGATTAGGGAGCATGTGTCGTAAAGTGCGTGATTATAACCATTGATCTAAATCAATGTACTGCGTATTGATGCGTATATGGGTGGTTGAGTGTTAACCAATGTGAACTGTTGGAGAGTGGCTGTAGATCGTGTTTTACTTGATGGTTTTCTTGGCTGTTTACCACTAGCCTGCTATTACTACAGACAAATGTAGACCTTTATGACAAATACTCAAGTATGAATGAGAGGTATGGGTAAACGTGGTGTTACGAACCTGTTGATTTTTATTTCCATGAAAATGCTTATTCATCGTCTGGCTTGACGGAAATCGTATTTTTTAATCATGGCTGTTTGTAAGAGGTCGCTGATTATGCCTTTTGAACATATTCGTTATGATGAGGACTCAAAGTTCACACACCTTGCGTCCGGCAGCACTATCTCCCTTAAACGGCAGCTAACGAATGGGAAGTTGTTTCTGCAATTAACTCTTGACCCGAGTGGGGAGGAGATCGCCGATGCAAGAGTCTCCAGCCGTTTTGACAAGTTCTTATATAAAAAGAAAGAACTCCCCTATCATCTGCTTCCATACGATTTCAAATGTCACTATGTGGTTGAGCTTATTTTGACTGATGAGCTATGCCAATTTACCCATCTGGGTAGCTTGCTGATGTTTGTTATAGTCTGTGAGGTTCAGGTAAATGGTGCGGACTACCTGTATTTAGCGTCACCGTTCAGGACATCTATGGGTTTTTTTACTCAGTATGGTTTTTTCCCAGCGCCGGAAAATGTAACTTATAAAAACCATTTGGTCCAGCGAAGCAAAAGACATTTCTGGCAACCCAGCCCTCTGATTTCACTGCAGCAGGCAATTGAAATGCGTAAGAAATATAGAATCTGGAGAGGCAACGTTAATAGTGTACATGGTCTTCTTATGGCAAAAATCACAAAATATTTTTCACTTTGACTGAACGGTGCGTCAGAACAATTTGTCCTGAAGTGGATAATCCCTGACTCCCTCGGGAATTCGTTTCGACAGCTCGGCAGGCAATTGCTGGATGAGGCTCAGCAGCTCATTCTGGTACAGGTAGACTCCGGCAGCGACTCCCAGTAGCACACCAACTGGAATATAGAGCCCCGGCAGTTTGGCAAAGAGACCGGGTGTAGCAGGCTGATTGCCATAGCTATTGTACCCTTGCGAGCCTTTGCCAAAGGTCAGCCAGAGCATGAACATCAGGTTGATGATGGGAATGACCACGAACAGCCACTGTGTGCCGCTGCGATTCATGTCATGCAGGCGGGCGATCATGGCATAAATCGAAATCAGGATGGCCAGGGCATGAAACCCCAGCGTCATGGCCATTGTCTGCTGAATGGTCAGCGTTGTGCCAGTCAGTATGGGCAGGTTCTCATGCAGGTATTGGGGCAGTAGCATAGCCGCAGCTTCGATGATCGTCACCAGCCAGCAAAGGTTGATGTACTGGCAGCGACCAATGCGCCGGATCAGGAAGAAAGGTTTGGATGAGGGTGTGCTGATGCGACTCTTGATATCGGCGAACAGGGAATTTTCAGGTGCCCCGCTTTTAGTCTGTTCCTCTTCCATGGACTCCAGCTCGAGACTGTCGTCCATGACAGTAATCCGGCATTGCCCGCCAGCCTGCCTGATGGCTTTCTCGTATTTGCGTGCTTCTTTTTCCGGAATATTTTTGCGCAGGGCGTAAGACTTGCCGGAGAACAGGCGACTTATGCGCACATCATCCGCATGAAACAGTGTTTTCAGACGCTCTTTAACGCTGTCTTCGTCATTGCCAGGCAGAATTCTGCCTTCAAAGAGCACCTTGTAATATTTGGCATCCATGCCGTCCCCATCGGCTGACTGGCAGGCTGTTTTAGGAACCAATCAGTCCGCTTCTGGTCATAACTTTAACAATTCAAGGACTGATTGTTGGAATGGGGCTGGTTGGCAGTTATTAACTGACACGAACCGCACTGATTATCAGGAATAAAATTATCAGGTGGTACTTATGGATGTAACCAAATACAGTTTAATTTTGTCCGGAATTTTAATTCGTTCGATATACCGTTCCTTTTTCAGGCTTCCCAAACGTTTATTACCTCGTTCAGTTCTGCTGTTGCTGGCGCTATCAACACAAGCCAGTTCTATTGTTGTTGACTCCGCCGGGGCAGGGTTTCCCGGACTGTTTGAGAATGATCGCTCTACGGCTTATGTCAACCTGTCGTCGGATCACGAGCTGGATCAGTTGCTTGGGTATGTGGTCACACAGTTCCCGGATCATATTATTCGTTACATCACAAAAGCCACAGACTTACAGGAAGGCGGCCTGGAAACCCGGTTATTTCTGGATGATCAGGGAAACGTGAGTGCGCCCGCCCCCGGAATGATGTTTAACGACAGGGCCGTGATACTGGTGGTGGATTACCGGCAGATGACGGCTACGCAGGTGGCTGAACTGAACGGGATTCTGGACAGCGTCCGGACCTACAACGGCAAAAGACTTTCAAACACGACCCGGATTCTTGCGGTTGCGGACGAGTCAGTCCTGTCCGCTGCCTGGTCAGCGGATGCCCCGGGCAGTGACTTCTGGCGTCGGGTTAATAACATCGGACAAGCGCCGGATATCTCCCTGCTCCGGAAACAGGCCAGCCATTGCGTACCGACACTTGAGCAATATGTCCGCAGGCATGTCTGGGATTCGATCCCCTTCGATGTCAGCCACCTGCCTGCTAAAACCCTTGATTTCGCTTCAGGGCTGTCGGCTGGCGATGTCTTGTCGGGGGGGATTGAGCTGGATTCCGGGGGTGGACTAATCTTTCGGGACGCTGCGCTGGGAGATTTTGGGGATGCCCTGTTTATCCTTAAAGACGCCCCCTGGGAAGATATCGCGTTCAAAGTACAACTGGCTAATACGCTTGCCAGCCGGGGGATGGACAGCGGTGACCAGTGCCTTGCTTTGCCCGCCCGTTTTTTTCTACAAAGAAAAGACACCTCACCAGGGGTGATGGCGCAAACTCTGGAAGCTTTCGGAAAGCGACACCAGGATGCAGAGACCCGCTGGTTTCCCCTGAACAGTGTTAATTTTGACCTTGTCTTTAGCGAAATGGCACTGCGTAAAGGGCAGCTGGTCAAATCGGGTGTCGGTGGCAACCTGAAGCAGAATTTTCAAGGAATTGAAGTCACGTCCACCCTGACGAACCATCAGTGGAAACGACTGACAGGCTTGTTGTCTGCGGGTGGACAACTGGAGAACCTGACGTTGCGGGTTCGTGAGAAAGACCAGCCTGTTGTGGTACCTGACAATTTGTTTCAGAGACAGGAAGAGGCGGTTAACGGTTCATTGGTGCAAAGGCTTTCCGGAACCTTATCTCTGGAAAAAATACGGGAAGAACATCCCGGCGCGCACATCGAGGTCGTATCGCCCAGTCTGGATGCCAGTCAACTATTGGAAACGATCAGAATGGAAAGCCGTCAGAACCGGCGTTTTCAAAAGCACTCGACGGACTTCTACAAAGCACTTCAAACATCTGCCCGGCAGATTATTATTACCGGACTGGAGTCGAATCCCGATATCCAGAAACTGTTGGAGCCACTATTGTCCGGTACGCCTTCTGTGCCCCGGTTTGGACAGTTATCCCTCATCAACTCCCAGCCGGATATCCGGGTTCAGTGGCTGGAACCGGGTTTGGCGGTGACCTCATCCTGGTCGGAATGGCTGAGCCACAATCCAGAGCATGATGAGGCAGCTCCCTCTGTTTCATCACCGTCAGAGCCGGTTCACGTGAACTGGAACAGGCCAGAACAACTGGTAAAGACCGTCAGCGAAGCGATACAAAACCACGCCCTGGTCTATCTTGAAGGGCCTCCGGGCAGTGGCAAGAGTTACACGGCCAGCCGTGTCGCAAAAAAACTGGCGGGACAGCAAACGGTTTACCAGCTGACCACAGGCCCGACAAGTCGTCGTCAGGACTTGTTCGGTGAGCAGGCGCTGCGTCCTCTTCCTGATTATCCGGATGACTCTGAAACCCTGTTTGTTGAAGGTCCCATTCTCCAGTGGGCTCAGCAACGGAGCAAAAATGGCGAGCCGGTTATTCTGATCCTTGATGAAGGCAACCTGCTGGACAAGAATGTACAGGTATTGCTGTCTGGCGTGACCCTGCAACAGCCTTTTATCAGCAGTAACGGTGACGCTTACTACCTGACCCCGGAGCATCGGCTGGTTATTACCGGAAACCCCCTGTCGTTTGAGGGACGCTATCTTATCCCGGAATTACACAATCATGCGAAAACCATCCGTTTTGCGGCTATGGATTCCAGCGGCCTGTCCGGACAGGTCATTGCCCCTTTTCTCGAAGTAATGGACAGTCAGCGTTGTCAGCGGGATGGGTGTGACTGGATAGCGGACTTGTTGCTGGATAACCTGGCTGGCTACCAGGGCCAGTTACCAGGCTATTCGTTTTCTGCCAGGGATACCCTGGACGTCCTCAGCCGGTTTCAATTTTACCTGGGCGACCTGGCGCAAAAGTCGACCCATGAAATTGAAAATACCTTAAAGCAGGCGCTTCATGACAGTTTCTCCGGCCTGCTTGCAGGGCAGAAGCGTTCAGTTGGCTTGTCCAGCCGGGCTTATTATGTAAAACATCACGCCTTCGACGCTTTTTACGAACGACTTAAGCACCAGTCCACGAGCCTGAACCTGGAGAACGACTCAACACGGACTCTGGCTCGACGCATCTGGCTGGAACTGGAACGGGTTGCCGGTGAAAACAATCATCATCGCAGTCATCCGGGTCGTCATGGGATGATGATCGAAGGGCCTGCCGGACGAGGCAAGGATGTGGTTCTGGACATTGTGATGAAACAGTGGCGGGAGGACTGGGCGCTTAAGGGTCTTATACTGCCGCCCCCCCTGCGTATTACCGCTGGTTACAACAACTGGGACAGGTTAAAAGCGCTGATTATCCGGGCAAAAACGGAAGGCCGGATACTCATTGTATCGGAGTTGAATCTACTCCCCACCCATTTCCTTGAGGGGGTGTTAAATGATGTGTTATCCGGAGAGGCCGCACCGGGGTTCTTTCTGATCGCGACGGTTAATCCGGTGCAATACAGTGGACGACATGCGTTTTCTTCTGCGCTGGCGAGCCGTTTTACCCAGTTGATTCTCGATGAATATACCCTGAACGATTTCAAGGTGATTGCCGCCAGTTATACGGACTCCTCTTTCTCAGATGACATTGCGCTCTGGCACCATAAACGGGTAGAGACTTTGAAGCAGAACAAAGCGCTGGCTGTTCCTGCCGTTATGATGATGATTGAGTACCTCAAGGCGCTGGACAAGTCAGAGGCGGTAAACCCTAATGCTCTGCGAAACCGGTTTATGACCTTTTACCGGCTGTATTTGAAAGATGGCTGGCGACCAGAACCCATTGTTGTGCCTGTTGAGGCAGATGTTGTAAAAATTCTTGAGAAAGAACTGGCTCCAGTGCCTGAGACATCACTGATGACAAAGTTGTTCAGTCTGGTTGTGGGTGAGCCTGAGACGAAAGAGACAAAGGAGGAAGCAACCGAAGGCCAGACTCCTGAGGCTGTTTATCATTCAGGTCAGCCTGCAACACAGAATGAACCTGCAAAGGTAGTTCCAGAAGTAGAAAAACCGGATCAAAGGACAACAGGTAAACAGCCTCAGCCTTTCATGGAAAGAACTGCGGCAGTCATGGAACAAGGTGTGGCTGCTACTGTTGATACAATCGCGAATGTATTGCAGGCAGCGAGAGGATACATACCTGCTAATCCGTTAGCGAATGTTTTACAGGCAGCCAGGCAACACGCACCTTTTAATGTCGGACAACACCTGCCTGATTTTCTGAAAAAATACCTGCCCAAAGTCAGTGCAGGTAATCATGCTCTGGATGGTGACTTCCATCAGAGGCAGACTAACAGGCTTAACAAACGCTTCACCAGTGATTTTCCGTCAGCGTTTTATCGTATGGATATAAAATGGCTGAAGATTTACGACAATGGAGAAGTAAAGCTCGAACCTTTTCCGGCAGGTGAGCTGACTCACTATCAGCCAGATTCTGTTCAGACTGACTTGTCGGAATCTTTATTACCCGGACAACACCACGGTACTCAGGATATTACCAGGAGGGGTACGCTAACCAGTCTGTTCCCCCACGAAAAACTGGTCGCTATCTGGACGGAAGATAACAGAGGTCAGCCTGTCGAGGTGCAATACGACGCACGCCGTGGAATTTATACCGCTAACCTTCCGGATGCAGGTTATTTTTCAAAAACACAACTTCATTATGTTGTGGAGGAAGATAAAGCGGTTGATGAGGCCGAAAGTCTGGCGCCTTCAGCAGCGTATCAGGCTCCCCTTGTATGGATAAACAGGCTGAACCGTTTAATGAGCCAAAGGCCTCTGTTGGCAATCGAGCTGGATCATTACAAAAGCCTGTCTCAAAAGCAGAGGGTCGAGAGCATCATTGCTTATGTCAAGCGTTTTACTGCGCCTGACAAAGCGATAGAAAGTCTGAAAAACCAGAAGTCTGATATTGAGATGCTGGCTGAGTTGATTGAACGTCGAATTGGCACCTGCCGGCATATTGCTTATGCCGCTGCTGGTCTGATGCAGTTCTATGGTATTCCGGTCAGGGTGATGTTCAATGAGAGTCACACCTGGGTAGAATATTCTCTGAATAATGGCAAGACATGGCAAACCTCGGAAACCTGGGGAACCTATGGTGGTGCAGAAAATCCGGAGGATTTCGGAGACCAGTCGTTGATTTCAGGTCATGACGACTCAGATGATTCTTCGGTTGCCACTGCCGTGCCTGAACAGACATTGAAAGATGAAAGTACGGTAAACCGGGAGCCATCAGATCTTGACGATTCCCGGGAAAGACCTCAAATGGCTTTGCCGACAGAAAGCCCAAAAGAAAGCCCGGTGAGTTCATGGTTACAGCCTCTTAAGCAAACAGCAAATTATCTGTTTCAGTCAATCTTGAAGAGTCGTGAAGGAGATGAACAGGATTTGGCAGAAGCTTACGTACCTAAACGGTCATTACAGTCGAAAGAGAAGTTGGTTATTCAACGGATATTTTATCATTCGCACAATACTGATCATTATCGTCAGTCTATACAACACGTTGTAATGGAAGATAATGGGAGAGCTCGCTTCGTTGACCTGCCTTACCATGGTATCCGTATACCAGTAGCTTTGCCATCAGATATCGAGGAACAACAACTCAGTAACCCGCATGCTTTAAGAGGGCAGCAGGTGGTAAAAGCCGGGGAGAAAACGCAATTAGGCAGCCTTTATCCCCATGAAAAGCTGTTGGCTTTATCGTCTGAAGGTGTGACGCCGGAGCAATTTCTGGTGGAATACGATGCTTTTCAGGGGCTTTACTTTGTAACGGTGAACAAAGGAACGAGTATTGCGGATGATATTACGCTTCATTTCCTGATACAGGAAGATGAGCCCTCTCTATCCCGGAAAACATGGCTAACTGATAAACAGCTGCTTGATAAACAGCAACCGAAATTGATAAATGCTGAATTGAGAAAGAAGGTGGATGATTTTTTTGCGGAGCATTCTGAACTTTACAAAAAAATTGGTATTGAACCGGGAATGGACTCAAAGGTTAAAATGGAAAAAATACTGGCTTTCACCGAGCAGTTTCGCTTAGCTTTGTCAGCAATAGAGGATTCCAGCCTGATATCGCTGTTCAGCCAGATGAAACATATATTAGAATCCAGATGTAATTATCGCTTCTTTATCGCGACTATGCTGGCGGAGTATTTTGAAGTAGGCACTGTCCGCAAGGTATCAAATGACAAGAGGATATTTGTTGAGTTCTCAGCAGATGGGACTCGCTGGCATAGCTATAATCTGAACGAAAATTTTATATGCAATGATTACTCTAAGGATTACGACATAGAGCCTGCAGGTCTGGAACTATTACAGCCAGGCCTGGATAGTTTTAGAGAGGAAACTCGTGATCCTCGCCTTTCTGGTATAGGTCCTCAAGTGCTTCGTTTTGTTGAGAGCGATTTCGAATCTACTATACCCGATGGTCGTGATAAATTTCTTGAGATTTATCATGCGAGAGATGCTTCGATAGACAAAGCGCTAAGCCTTTTTAAACATTTATTACTGTATTTCAACGTTAAGCCGCACGTTATGAAAGACCTTTCTTTGTTGGTAATGAAAGATCCCAAAGTTCGTCAAAAAATTTCGCCATGGCTCAGTGAACAGATAGAGAATCTCCCAGAAACGTACGATCCCATTTTATATTTGATTTCTAAACACTCGAAGAAGGAAGTTAATGGACGTCTGAATGGTTCACCATTCGCTGAGCTGGAGCGGTTAATGATTAAAAAGACTTCATCCCTTACACAAAGCTGGAAATATCAGCCACCAGGCCAATTGCAGCTAAGCCGGCTGTTGGCCAATAAAGCAGCTTTTGCGTATACCAGTGAGCATCACGAACAGCAGCAAAACAGACGGGTTATTTTTAATGTGGGGGAGTCGCCTTTGCTGGACCCGCATAAGGTCGCACGTTACCAGACGATACTATTTAACAAACTGGATGAGGGTAAAGAAAACAGCATGTCATCAGAAGAAAAGCGCAAGATACTTGATCAGGCTCTTTTGGATGCTGCCAGACATCTGACCAGAATAACGGGCTTTGCAAAACAATACTCAAGTATTTTAAAGCGAAGAAGAGACGATAGTTACGGCTCTGATATTTTCGCACTTCTGGTGTACAAGCCAGAATTTCCGGAGTCTGAGTTGTTTTGGAGTTTAATTTTCTACGACCAAAAAGATGGAACATCTACCTCTTTCGAAAATCTGTTACAGGTGTCTGTTCCACTGTCACCGAACTGGCTACCGGAGAAATGGCAGGATTCCGTGATTGTTGATGACGATATGCTGGATCGGCTGGTGACCCGCTATCTGGAATCCCTGTCCAGAGAGCAGGTGGACAATCTCAGAAAGGCTTTACAATCGCCAGTACAATAATGCCGGCCAGAAAGAGAGCCGGTTTGACATGCATCCATGCCGTCCCCATCGGCTGACTGGCAGGCTGTTTTAGGAACCAATCAGTCCGTTTCTGGTCATAATTTAACAATTCAAGGACTGATTGTTGGAATGGGACTGGTTGGCAGCTATTAACTGACACGAACCGCACTGATTATCAGGAATAAAATTATCAGGTGGTACTTATGGATGTAGCAAAATACTTTTTAATATTGTCCGGAATTTTAATTCGTTCGATATACCGTTCCTTTTTCAGACTTCCCAAACGTTTATTACCTCGTTCAGTTCTGCTGTTGCTGGCGCTATCAACACAAGCCAGTTCTATTGTTGTTGACTCCGCCGGGGCAGGGTTTCCCGGACTGTTTGAGAATGAGCGCTCTACGGCTTATGTCAACCTGTCGTCGGATCACGAGCTGGATCAGTTGCTTGGGTATGTGGTCACACAGTTCCCGGATCATATTATTCGTTACATCACAAAAGCCACAGACTTACAGGAAGGCGGCCTGGAAACCCGGTTATTTCTGGATGATCAGGGAAACGTGAGTGCGCCCGCCCCCGGAATGATGTTTAACGACAGGGCCGTGATACTGGTGGTGGATTACCGGCAGATGACGGCTACGCAGGTGGCTGAACTGAACGGGATTCTGGACAGCGTCCGGACCTACAACGGCAAAAGACTTTCAAACACGACCCGGATTCTTGCGGTTGCGGACGAGTCAGTCCTGTCCGCTGCCTGGTCAGCGGATGCCCCGGGCAGTGACTTCTGGCGTCGGGTTAATAACATCGGACAAGCGCCGGATATCTCCCTGCTCCGGAAACAGGCCAGCCATTGCGTACCGACACTTGAGCAATATGTCCGCAGGCATGTCTGGGATTCGATCCCCTTCGATGTCAGCCACCTGCCTGCTAAAACCCTTGATTTCGCTTCAGGGCTGTCGGCTGGCGATGTCTTGTCGGGGGGGATTGAGCTGGATTCCGGGGGTGGACTAATCTTTCGGGACGCTGCGCTGGGAGATTTTGGGGATGCCCTGTTTATCCTTAAAGACGCCCCCTGGGAAGATATCGCGTTCAAAGTACAACTGGCTAATACGCTTGCCAGCCGGGGGATGGACAGCGGTGACCAGTGCCTTGCTTTGCCCGCCCGTTTTTTTCTACAAAGAAAAGACACCTCACCAGGGGTGATGGCGCAAACTCTGGAAGCTTTCGGAAAGCGACACCAGGATGCAGAGACCCGCTGGTTTCCCCTGAACAGTGTTAATTTTGACCTTGTCTTTAGCGAAATGGCACTGCGTAAAGGGCAGCTGGTCAAATCGGGTGTCGGTGGCAACCTGAAGCAGAATTTTCAAGGAATTGAAGTCACGTCCACCCTGACGAACCATCAGTGGAAACGACTGACAGGCTTGTTGTCTGCGGGTGGACAACTGGAGAACCTGACGTTGCGGGTTCGTGAGAAAGAGCAGCCTGTTGTGGTACCTGACAATCTGTTTCAGAGACAGGAAGAGGCGGTTAACGGTTCATTGGTGCAAAGGCTTTCCGGAACCTTATCTCTGGAAAAAATACGGGAAGAACATCCCGGCGCGCACATCGAGGTCGTATCGCCCAGTCTGGATGCCAGTCAACTATTGGAAACGATCCGAATGGAAAGTCGTCAGAACCGGCGTTTTCAACGGCACTCGACAGACTTCTACAAAGCACTTCAAACACCTGCCCGGCAGATTATTATTACCGGACTGGAGTCGAATCCCGATATCCAGAAACTGTTGGAGCCACTATTGTCCGGTACGCCTTCTGTGCCCCGGTTTGGACAGTTATCTCTCATCAACTCCCAGCCGGATATCCGGGTTCAGTGGCTGGAGCCGGGTTTGGCGGTGACCTCATCCTGGTCGGAATGGCTGAGCCACAATCCAGAGCATGATGAGGCAGCTCCGTCTGTTTCATCACCGTCAGAGCCGGTTCACGTGAACTGGAACAGGCCAGAACAACTGGTAAAGACCGTCAGCGAAGCGATACAAAACCACGCCCTGGTCTATCTTGAAGGGCCTCCGGGCAGTGGCAAGAGTTACACGGCCAGCCGTGTCGCAAAAAAACTGGCGGGACAGCAAACGGTTTACCAGCTGACCACAGGCCCGACAAGTCGTCGTCAGGACTTGTTCGGTGACCAGGTCCTGCGTCCTCTTCCTGATTATCCGGATGACTCTGAAACCCTGTTTGTTGAAGGCCCCATTCTCCGGTGGGCTCAGCAACGAAGCAAAAATGGCGAGCCGGTTATCCTGGTCCTTGATGAGGGCAACCTGCTGGACAAGAATGTACAGGTATTGCTGTCTGGCGTGACCCTGCAACAGCCTTTTATCAGCAGTAACGGTGACGCTTACTACCTGACCCCGGAGCATCGGCTGGTTATTACCGGAAACCCCCTGTCGTTTGAGGGACGCTATCTTATCCCGGAATTACACAATCATGCGAAAACCATCCGTTTTGCGGCTATGGATTCCGGCGGCCTCTCCGGGCAGGTCATTGCCCCTTTTCTCGAAGTAATGGACAGCGAGCGTTGTCAGCGGGATGAGTGTGACTGGATAGGGGACTTGTTGCTGGATAACCTGGCTGGCTACCAGGGCCAGTTAACAGGCTATTCGTTTTCTGCCAGGGATACCCTGGACGTCCTCAGCCGGTTTCAATTTTACCTGGGCGACCTGGCGCAAAAGTCGACCCATGAAATTGAAAATACCTTAAAGCAGGCGCTTCATGACAGTTTCTCCGGCCTGCTTGCAGGGCAGAAGCGTTCAGTTGGCTTGTCCAGCCGGGCTTATTATGTAAAACATCACGCCTTCGACGCTTTTTACGAACGACTTAAGCACCAGTCCACGAGCCTGAACCTGGAGAACGACTCAACACGGACTCTGGCTCGACGCATCTGGCTGGAACTGGAACGGGTTGCCGGTGAAAACAATCATCATCGCAGTCATCCGGGTCGTCATGGGATGATGATCGAAGGGCCTGCCGGACGAGGCAAGGATGTGGTTCTGGACATTGTGATGAAACAGTGGCGGGAGGACTGGGCGCTTAAGGGTCTTATACTGCCGCCCCCCCTGTGTATTACCGCTGGTTACAACAACTGGGACAGGTTAAAAGCGCTGATTATCCGGGCAAAAACGGAAGGCCGGATACTCATTGTATCGGAGTTGAATCTACTCCCCACCCATTTCCTTGAGGGGGTGTTAAATGATGTGTTATCCGGAGAGGCCGCACCGGGGTTCTTTCTGATCGCGACGGTTAATCCGGTGCAATACAGTGGACGACATGCGTTTTCTTCTGCGCTGGCGAGCCGTTTTACCCAGTTGATTCTCGATGAATATACCCTGAACGATTTCAAGGTGATTGCCGCCAGTTATACGGACTCCTCTTTCTCAGATGACATTGCGCTCTGGCACCATAAACGGGTAGAGACTTTGAAGCAGAACAAAGCGCTGGCTGTTCCTGCCGTTATGATGATGATTGAGTACCTCAAGGCGCTGGACAAGTCAGAGGTGGTAAACCCTAATGCTCTGCGAAACCGGTTTATGACCTTTTACCGACTGTATCTGAAAGATGGCTGGCGACCTGAACCCGTTGTCGTGCCTGTTGAGGCAGATGTTGTAAAAATTCTTGAGAAAGAACTGGCTCCAGTGCCTGAGACATCACTGATGACAAAGTTGTTCAGTCTGGTTGTGGGTGAGTCTGAGACAAAAGAGGCAGAGGAGGAAGCAGGAGAACAGGCTCCAGTCCCAGCGTCTGAGAGATCACTGATGGCAAAGTGGTTCAGCCCGTTTGCGGGTGAGTCTGAGACAAAAGAGGCAGAGGAGGAAGCAGGAAAACAGGCTCCAGTCCCAGCGTCTGAGAGATCACTGATGGCAAAGTGGTTCAGCCCGTTTGCGGATGAGTCTGAGACAAAAGAGGCAGAGGAGGAAGCAGGAGAACAGGCTCCAGTCCCAGCGTCCGAGAGATCACTGATGGCAAAGTGGTTCAGCCCGTTTGTGGGTGAGTCTGAGACAAAAGAGGCAGAGGAGGAAGCAGGAGAACAGGCTCCAGTCCCAGCGTCCGAGAGATCACTGATGGCAAAGTGGTTCAGCCCGTTTGTGGGTGAGTCTGAGACAAAAGAGGCAGAGGAGGAAGCAGGAGAACAGGCTCCAGTCCCAGCGTCCGAGAGATCACTGATGGCAAAGTGGTTCAGCCCGTTTGCGGGTGAGTCTGAGACAAAAGAGGCAGAGGAGGAAGCAGGAGAACAGGCTCCAGTCCCAGCGTCCGAGAGATCACTGATGGCAAAGTGGTTCAGCCCGTTTGTGGGTGAGTCTGAGACAAAAGAGGCAGAGGAGGAAGCAGGAGAACAGGCTCCAGTCCCAGCGTCTGAGAGATCACCGATGACAAAGTGGTTCAGCCCGTTTGCGGGTGAGCCGGAGGCGAAAGAGGCAAAGGAGGAAATAACCGGAGGTCAGACCCTGGATGCTTCCGACAATTCTCTGAATAAGTTTGATGAAAAAGAGATTGCCGGCATTCCTGAAGAAGGTCATGGAAACATGCAGGCAGCTTTTGATGTTGATGGTCATACCGATTGGGCAGCAACACAGGATGATGCTGCAAAGGAAGCTCACGACGACGAAAAAAACATTGATGGCAACTTTGATGACCAGGGCACGACTTACAGGTTTAACAAACGCTTCTCCAGTAATTTCTCGCCAATGTATTATCGTCTGGATATAAAATGGCTGAAGATTTACAACAATGGAGAAGTAAAGCTCGTACCTTTTCCGACAGGTGAACTGACTCCCTATCCTCACTTTGTTCAGGCTGACTTGTCGAAATCTTTATTACCCGGACAACACCACGGTACTCAGGATGTTATTAAGAGGGGTACGCTAACCAGTCTTTTCCCCCACGAAAAGCTGGTCGCTATCTGGACGGAAGAGAACACAGATCAGCCTGTTGAGGTGCAATACGATGCATACCGTGGCATTTATACCGTTAACCTTCCTGAGTCAGATGGTTCTTCAACAACACGAATTCATTATGTTGTGGAGGAAGATAAAACAGTTAACAGGGTTGAGAGTCTGGAGTCTGATGAGGTATATCAGGCTCCCCTTTTATGGATACACAGGCTGAACCTTCTAATGAGTAAAAGTCCTCTGTTGGCGGCTGAGCTGGGTCATAACGACAAGCTCTCTCAAAAACAGAGAGTCGAGAAAATTATTGCTTATTCTAAAAGTTTTACTGCGCCTGACAGGGCGATGACAAGCCTGATAAACCGGGAATCGGATATTGAGCTAATGGCTGAGTTAATTGAGCGTCGCATTGGCACCTGCCGACATATTTCTTTTGCTGTTGCCGGGCTGATGCAGTTTTATGGTATTCCGGTCAGGGTAATGATCAATGAAGCTCATGGCTGGGTAGAATATTCTCTGAACAATGGAAAGACATGGCAGGCACTGAAAATCAAGGGTACCTATGGAGACTATGAAGTCGTTAAACAAAAATCGTCAGCGGAAATCAAAAAAGAAGAGGTCAGAGAGGAGGCAAATAAGGCAATCAGCCAAGAGCCTGTCAGAAGCGATATCGCTATTCAGCAGCTTTTTTATCATGAGCACAGCCCAGAACGCTACCGTCAGTCTGTTCAATACATGAGAATTGATGCTTATGGAGCAGTTCGCTTTATTGACATGCCTTATCGGGGTATTCGTATACCAGAACTACCATCAGATATCGAGGGGCAGCAGCTAAGTAATCATGACGCTGTCAGGGGAGAGCAAGTTGTAAAAACGGGTGAAAGAACGCCTTTGGCAAGTCTATCTCCCCGGGAAAAACTATTGGCCCTATCGTCTGAAGGCATAACATCGGAACAGATTCTGGTGGAGTACGATGCTTTTCAGGGACTTTACTTTGTAACCGTCAATAAACAAGAGGGGGGAACAGAAGAGGTTACCCTTCATTTTCTGATTCAGCCGGGTGAACTTCCTTTTCCCCGGGATTCATTGATGACTGATAAGCAGAAGCCTGAGTTGATGAGTGAGAAACATAGAAGACAGGTAGATGCTTTTTTTGCTGCTCATCCTGACATTTTTAAAAAGATTGATATTCAGCCGGAAATGGCTCGAAGCAGGAAAATAGAAAAAATAGTGAGTTTTGTCCGTCAGTTTGGTCCCGCGAGGCCCGAGTCAGAGGACGTTAGCCTGACAATGTTATTGCAACAGATGGAATATGGACAGGGGGACTGTCGCTATCGCAGTTACATTGCGGCTATGCTGGCTGAGTATTACAAAACAGGTGTTGCCCGGGTGGTATCAAATGACGTCAATACGTTTGTTGAATTCTCCCCGGACGGTGTTAATTGGGAGGGGCATGACCTGAAAGGTTATAAGTATTCAAAATATAAGAAGCTGGCGGCAGGCACCGAATTACTGAAAACCGGTTGGGATAGCTTAAAAGAAATACCGAGTGTGAAAGAGAAAAAAATCTATGAAAAACAAGATTTAAATAAAGATGCACTGTTTTTTTTACGGCCTTATGCTTTGGGTCATGTAATCAAGGACTTTCACAAACTGAAAAGTGAGACAAGGAAAAAAGTGCTGAGCTATTTTAAAAATTTACTGCTGTATTTTAATGCTGACCCATCCAGAATGAAGGATATTCCTTATTTGTTACTGGATGACCCTGAGGTTTATCAAAAACTGTCACCGTGGCTGAACAGGCAGTTGCAGAACCTCCAGCAAGTACATCTTATTTCCAAAAATTCCCCTGCTGTAAAGGATATAACCACTGCAGGTAAATCTATAGATGAGCTGTCCGCTGATGAGATAAAGGAACCTCTTTTAAGAACTTTTGCCTTTATAAATAATGAGGTCACTGTTAATGACTATTTAGATGGTTCACCATTTACTGAATTAGAGCAGTTGCTAAAGAAAAAGACTCCTAACCTAAAAAAAGTCTGGAAATATCAGCCGCCAGGTCAGTTGCAGGTAAGCCGGTTGCTGGAGAATAAAGCTGCTTTTGCACACACCAGCGAGCATCAAGAATTGCAGCAAAACAGGCTGGTTATTTTTAATGTAGGATCCCCCCTGCTTGATTCGGAAACGATGGAGCGTTACCAGATCATACTGGGTCAAAAACTGGAGAAAGAGCATCGATTGAATTTTGATATGATCAATTTGCTGGTCAAACAATCTCTTTTTGATGCTATCTACCACCTGAATAGGTTAACAGGACAACGTTCAGGTGTACTGCGTCGATATGAAAGTAGAGATGGAACTTATGGTTTCAGGTTGTATAAACCCTATCCTGATTCAGAAATGGAAGGGGCTAGCTGGTTATGGACTCAAACTATAAAAATTTTAAGAGGTAATGATCAAGCACCGGATAGTGAAACTGTAGTGCTAAGATCATCTTTCCCACTGCCAGTAAACCAGTTACCGGAGGAATGGCAGGATGCTGTGATTGTTGATGACGATATGCTGGATCGCCTGCTCACCCGCTATCTGGAGTCCCTGTCCAGAGAGCAGGTGGACAATCTCAGAAAGGCTTTACAATCGCCAGTACAATAATGCCGGCCAGAAAGAGAGCCGGTTTGGCATGCATCCATGCCGTCCCCATCGGCTGACTGGCAGGCTGTTTTAGGAACCAATCAGTCCGTTTCTGGTCATAATTTAACAATTCAAGGACTGATTGTTGGAATGGGACTGGTTGGCAGCTATTAACTGACACGAACCGCACTGATTATCAGGAATAAAATTATCAGGTGGTACTTATGGATGTAGCAAAATACTTTTTAATATTGTCCGGAATTTTAATTCGTTCGATATACCGTTCCTTTTTCAGACTTCCCAAACGTTTATTACCTCGTTCAGTTCTGCTGTTGCTGGCGCTATCAACACAAGCCAGTTCTATTGTTGTTGACTCCGCCGGGGCAGGGTTTCCCGGACTGTTTGAGAATGAGCGCTCTACGGCTTATGTCAACCTGTCGTCGGATCACGAGCTGGATCAGTTGCTTGGGTATGTGGTCACACAGTTCCCGGATCATATTATTCGTTACATCACAAAAGCCACAGACTTACAGGAAGGCGGCCTGGAAACCCGGTTATTTCTGGATGATCAGGGAAACGTGAGTGCGCCCGCCCCCGGAATGATGTTTAACGACAGGGCCGTGATACTGGTGGTGGATTACCGGCAGATGACGGCTACGCAGGTGGCTGAACTGAACGGGATTCTGGACAGCGTCCGGACCTACAACGGCAAAAGACTTTCAAACACGACCCGGATTCTTGCGGTTGCGGACGAGTCAGTCCTGTCTGCTGCCTGGTCAGCGGATGCCCCGGGCAGTGACTTCTGGCGTCGGGTTAATAACATCGGACAAGCGCCGGATATCTCCCTGCTCCGGAAACAGGCCAGCCATTGCGTACCGACACTTGAGCAATATGTCCGCAGGCATGTCTGGGATTCGATCCCCTTTGATGTCAGCCACCTGCCTGCTAAAACCCTTGATTTCGCTTCAGGGCTGTCGGCTGGCGATGTCTTGTCGGGGGGGATTGAGCTGGATTCCGGGGGTGGACTAATCTTTCGGGACGCTGCGCTGGGAGATTTTGGGGATGCCCTGTTTATCCTTAAAGACGCCCCCTGGGAAGATATCGCGTTCAAAGTACAACTGGCTAATACGCTTGCCAGCCGGGGGATGGACAGCGGTGACCAGTGCCTTGCTTTGCCCGCCCGTTTTTTTCTACAAAGAAAAGACACCTCACCAGGGGTGATGGCGCAAACTCTGGAAGCTTTCGGAAAGCGACACCAGGATGCAGAGACCCGCTGGTTTCCCCTGAACAGTGTTAATTTTGACCTTGTCTTTAGCGAAATGGCACTGCGTAAAGGGCAGCTGGTCAAATCGGGTGTCGGTGGCAACCTGAAGCAGAATTTTCAAGGAATTGAAGTCACGTCCACCCTGACGAACCATCAGTGGAAACGACTGACAGGCTTGTTGTCTGCGGGTGGACAACTGGAGAACCTGACGTTGCGGGTTCGTGAGAAAGACCAGCCTGTTGTGGTACCTGACAATTTGTTTCAGAGACAGGAAGAGGCGGTTAACGGTTCATTGGTGCAAAGGCTTTCCGGAACCTTATCTCTGGAAAAAATACGGGAAGAACATCCCGGCGCGCACATCGAGGTCGTATCGCCCAGTCTGGATGCCAGTCAACTATTGGAAACGATCAGAATGGAAAGCCGTCAGAACCGGCGTTTTCAAAAGCACTCGACGGACTTCTACAAAGCACTTCAAACATCTGCCCGGCAGATTATTATTACCGGACTGGAGTCGAATCCCGATATCCAGAAACTGTTGGAGCCACTATTGTCCGGTACGCCTTCTGTGCCCCGGTTTGGACAGTTATCCCTCATCAACTCCCAGCCGGATATCCGGGTTCAGTGGCTGGAACCGGGTTTGGCGGTGACCTCATCCTGGTCGGAATGGCTGAGCCACAATCCAGAGCATGATGAGGCAGCTCCCTCTGTTTCATCACCGTCAGAGCCGGTTCACGTGAACTGGAACAGGCCAGAACAACTGGTAAAGACCGTCAGCGAAGCGATACAAAACCACGCCCTGGTCTATCTTGAAGGGCCTCCGGGCAGTGGCAAGAGTTACACGGCCAGCCGTGTCGCAAAAAAACTGGCGGGACAGCAAACGGTTTACCAGCTGACCACAGGCCCGACAAGTCGTCGTCAGGACTTGTTCGGTGAGCAGGCGCTGCGTCCTCTTCCTGATTATCCGGATGACTCTGAAACCCTGTTTGTTGAAGGTCCCATTCTCCAGTGGGCTCAGCAACGGAGCAAAAATGGCGAGCCGGTTATTCTGATCCTTGATGAAGGCAACCTGCTGGACAAGAATGTACAGGTATTGCTGTCTGGCGTGACCCTGCAACAGCCTTTTATCAGCAGTAACGGTGACGCTTACTACCTGACCCCGGAGCATCGGCTGGTTATTACCGGAAACCCCCTGTCGTTTGAGGGACGCTATCTTATCCCGGAATTACACAATCATGCGAAAACCATCCGTTTTGCGGCTATGGATTCCAGCGGCCTGTCCGGACAGGTCATTGCCCCTTTTCTCGAAGTAATGGACAGTCAGCGTTGTCAGCGGGATGGGTGTGACTGGATAGCGGACTTGTTGCTGGATAACCTGGCTGGCTACCAGGGCCAGTTACCAGGCTATTCGTTTTCTGCCAGGGATACCCTGGACGTCCTCAGCCGGTTTCAATTTTACCTGGGCGACCTGGCGCAAAAGTCGACCCATGAAATTGAAAATACCTTAAAGCAGGCGCTTCATGACAGTTTCTCCGGCCTGCTTGCAGGGCAGAAGCGTTCAGTTGGCTTGTCCAGCCGGGCTTATTATGTAAAACATCACGCCTTCGACGCTTTTTACGAACGACTTAAACACCAGTCCACGAGTCTGCACCTGGAGAACGACTCAACACGGACTCTGGCTCGACGTATCTGGCTAGAACTGGAACGGGTTGCCGGTGAAAACAATCATCATCGCAGTCATCCGGGTCGTCATGGGATGATGATCGAAGGGCCTGCCGGACGAGGCAAGGATGTGGTTCTGGACATTGTGATGAAACAGTGGCGGGAGGACTGGGCGCTTAAGGGTCTTATACTGCCGCCCCCCCTGCGTATTACCGCTGGTTACAACAACTGGGACAGGTTAAAAGCGCTGATTATCCGGGCAAAAACGGAAGGCCGGATACTCATTGTATCGGAGTTGAATCTACTCCCCACCCATTTCCTTGAGGGGGTTTTAAATGATGTGTTATCCGGAGAGGCCGCACCGGGGTTCTTTCTGATCGCGACGGTTAATCCGGTGCAGTACAGTGGACGACATGCGTTTTCTTCTGCGCTGGCGAGCCGTTTTACCCAGTTGATTCTCGATGAGTATACCCTGAACGATTTCAAGGCGATTGCCGCCAGTTATACGGACTCCTCTTTCTCAGATGACATTGCGCTCTGGCACCATAAACGGGTAGAGACTTTGAAGCAGAACAAAGCGCTGGCTGTTCCTGCCGTTATGATGATGATTGAGTACCTCAAGGCGCTGGACAAGTCAGAGGCGGTAAACCCTAATGCTCTGCGAAACCGGTTTATGACCTTTTACCGGCTGTATCTGAAAGATAGCTGGCGACCAGAACCCATTGTCGTGCCTGTTGTTGAGGCAGATGTTGTAAAAATTCTTGAGAAAGAACTGGCTCTGGCTCCAGCCCCTGCGTCTGAGAGGCCATTGACAGCAAAGTTGTTCAGCCTGTTTGCGGGTGAACCTGATACTCCTGGCATTCATGAAGGCAAAGTCTGGGCAGGTTTGAGTGCTCTGGATGGTGACTTTGACCGGAGCCAGCCTCACAGGCTTACCAAGCGCTTCACCAGTAATTTTCCGCCACCGTTTTATCGTCTGTATATAAAAAGGCTGAAAATTTACGACAATGGAGAAGTAAAGCTCGAACCTTTTCCTGCAGGTAAACCGACTCCCTACCCTCACTTTGTTCAGGCTGACTTGTCGAAATCTTTATTACCCGGACAACACCACGGTACTCAGGATGTTGTTAAGAGGGGTACGTTAACCAGTCTTTTCCCCCACGAAAAACTGGTCGCTATCTGGACGGAAGAGAACACAGGTCAGCCTGTCGAGGTGCAATACGATGCATACCGTGGAATTTATACCGTTAACCTTCCTGAGTCAGGTGGTTCTTTAACAACACGAATTCATTATGTTGTGGAGGAAGATAAAACAGTTAACAGGGTTGAGAGCCTGGAGTCTGATGAGGCGTATCAGGCTCCCCTTTTATGGATAAACAGGCTGAACCTTCTAATGAGTAAAAGTCCTCTGTTGGCGGCTGAGCTGGGTCATAACGAAAAGCTTTCTCAAAAACAGAGAGTCGAGAAAATTATTGCTTATTCTAAGAGTTTTTCTGCGCCTGACAGAGCGATAACAAGCTTGGTAAACCGGGAATCGGATATTGAGCTAATGGCTGAGTTAATTGAGCGGCGCATTGGCACCTGCCGACATATTGCTTTTGCTGTTGCCGGTCTGATGCAGTTTTATGGTATTCCGGTCAGGATAATGAACAGTGAAGCTCATGCCTGGGTAGAACATTCTCTGAATAATGGCAAGACATGGCAGACAGTGGAAATCAGTGGCACCTATGGAGAGCTTGAAAACCCGGAGGATTTCGGAGATCGGTCGTTGATTTCAGGTCATGACAATGCAGATCGCTCTACAGCTGTCAATGCTTCGCCTGAGCAGGTGTTGAAAGATGAAAGTCGGGAAGGTTCCTCATGGTCTCAGCCCCTGAAAGAATCTGTAAGCGTTCAGCCCTCAGAGCGTAGAAACGTTAAAGCGGATATCAAAAAAGAGGCCAGAGAGGCTGCAAAAAAAGCAATCGAGCAAGAGCCCCTCAGAGACGATATGGTTGTTCAGCAGATTTTTTATCATGACCATAGTCCGGAACACTACCGCCAGTCAGTTCAATACATGACAATTGATGATAATAGAGTAGTGCACTTTATTGACCTGCCTTATCGGGGTGTTCGTATTCCGGCACTGCCATCAGATATTGATGAGCAGCAAATAAGTAACCAGCACGCTGTCAGGGGAGAGCAAGTTATAAAAACCGGTGAAAGAACGCCTTTGGCAAGCCTTTCTCCCCGGGAAAAACTGTTGGCTTTATCGTTTGAAGGCATAACATCAGAACGGCTTCTGGTGGAGTACGATGCCTTTCAGGGGCTTTACTTTGTAACCGTCAATAAACAGGAGGGCGTGGCAGAAGAGGTTACTGTTCGTTTTCTGATACAGCCAGGCGAACTTCCGTTCTCCCGGGAATCATTGGTAGCTGATAAGCAGAAGCCCGATTTGATGAGTGAGAAACATAGAAGACAAGTGGAGGCTTTTTTTGCCGCTCATCCTGACATTGATAAAGAGATTGGCATTCAGCCGGAAATGAATCGAAGCAGTAAAATAGAAAAAATAGTGAACTTTATTCGTCAGTTTAGTTCCGCAAGGCCCGAATCACTGGATGTTAGCCTGACACTGTTATTGCAACAGATGGAATATGAACTGGGAGACTATCGTTATCGCAGTTACATTGCGGCCATGCTGGCTGAGTATTACAAAGCAGGTGTTGTCCGGGTGATATCAAATGACATCAATACTTTTGTTGAATTCTCCCCGAACGGTGTTGATTGGAATAGTGCTGAATTATTCTTGAGCTGTAAGCTTCCTAGGGAGATTTGTGACTCGGGAAGATATAAGTACTCAGGATATAAAAAACAGGCAGCAGGCACCGAATTACTGAAAATCGGTTGGGATAGTCTGAAAGAACTACCCAGTTTGAAATATCTAAGCCATAAAAGCCCTGAGTTAAATGAAAATGTTAGGCCTTATGTTTCGGAGGATATAGTCAGAGATATTTACTATCTAAAAGGTGAGTCAAGGGAAAAAGTCTTGGGCTATTTTAAAAAATTATTGCTGTATTTTAACGTTGCCCCATCTCAAATGAGAGATATTCCTTATTTGTTATTGGATGATCCCGATGTTCGTCAAAGGCTATCGCCATGGTTGAATGAGCAGATACAGAACTTGAATAAAAATCAACACTATCGCATGGGCTGCATTAAACGGTTGGAGAATATGGATATTGTTAATGACCAGTTAGATAGTTCACCATTTGCTGAGTTAGACGTGCTGCTAAATAAAAAGACTCCTCTACTCAGGGCTGTCTGGAAATATCAGCCGCCAGGTGAGTTACAGATAAGCCGGTTACTGGAGAATAAAGCCGCTTTTGCACAGACCAGCGAGTACCACGAATTGCAGCAATACAGGCCGGTTATTTTTAATGTCGGAGAGTCTTTCCTGCTTGATCAGGAAAAGCTGGCACGTTACCAGACGATACTGTTGCAAAAACTGGGAGAAAATAAAAAAAATAATATGAACTCACGAACAAAAATACAGCTGGTAAAGCAATCTCTTTTAGATGCTACCTACCACCTGAATAGATTAATAGGGCAACGGTCAGGAGTATTAAGTCGGTATATAAAAAATAAAAAATACGGAATAACTTATGGTTTCAGGCTGCATACACCTGATATCGCTTCAGAAACGGATAAAGCCAAATGGTTGTGGACTCAAATGTTCTACGAAAAGAAAGATTCTGATTTGTTCTCTCATGAGGAGACTGGTGTGTTAAGAATATCTGTCCCGCTACCAGTCAACCAGTTACCAAAGGAATGGCAGGATTCCGTGATTGTTGATGACGATATGCTGGATCGACTGCTTACCCGCTATCTGGAGTCCCTGTCCAGAGAGCAGGTGGACAATCTCAGAAAGGCTTCACAATCGCCAGTACAATAATGCCGACTAGAAACAGCACCGGAACTTCATTGAACCACCGATAAAATGTGTGAGACCGGGTGTTTTCGTCCCGGGCAAATTTTTTCAGAAATGCTCCGCAGACATGGTGATAACCAATCAGCAGTAACACGAGAGCCAGTTTGGCGTGCATCCAGCCGCTGCTCATGTAGTAGGGCATGTTGTAACTCAGTAGCCAGAGTCCCAGAATCACAGTGGCCAGCATCGACGGCAAGGCGATACCTCTGTAAAGCTTGCGTTCCATGGTCTTGAATCGTTCACGACTGATGCTGTCATCGCTCATGGCGTGATAGACAAAAAGTCGGGGCAGGTAGAACAGGGCTGCAAACCAGCAAACCATGGCGATCAGGTGAAAAGCTTTTATCCAGAGCATACACATACCCCTGTTTGGATTATTGTTGTGCTATTTGTTGCCGCAATATATTGCCACAACAGGGTAGCCGGAACTGCTTCGGGGTAAAAGATCTAATGATAGAAACTATCTATAGGAGCTATCTGTAGAAGCTATCTATCGCTTTTCTGGTGATTACGCCGCAAAGCACTTGTTGGTGTTTGCCTGAGGTGTAGACACCCAACACTTCAACCGAATGCGTTTCCATAATTTCCAGAGCGTCCTGAAGTGAAGCATGAACCTGTACCTGGACAATGTCACTATCGTTAAGAAGGTCAAAGTTCCTACTCATAAGAGTGGCGACGCCTTTCTGGCTGAGTAGCCGATTGAGCAGCGAATGCTGGTGGTTGTAGCCTTTAGCGTTCAGTTGCATTTCAATCAGCCCGCCACGGGCAGTGAGCCGTCCGGAAATCAGGCAGGCAATCACAATCACAAACATAGCGGGCATGATGATGTGCGGATTACGGGTTAATTCCAGCACCGTAACCAGTGCCGCCATGGGAGCCTGTAACACGGCTGCCATCATGGCGACCATGCCCAGTAATGCGTGGAAAGCAGTGCTGATGTCAGGAAGGTTGAGCGCCAAATCGCCCAGATGGCCAAAAGCTGCGGCAGCTAAGGCTCCCATCATCAGTGACGGACCAATAATGCCGCCGGGAATGCCGAGCCCGGTCACCAGTGCGGTGATCACGAGTTTGGCGGTCAGCAGGGTCAGCAGAAAAGAGATGTCCATCAGTTCGCCATTCAGGATTAAATCAACAGTTTCATAACCAATCCCCATAACGGCCGGCAGGAAATAACCGGCAGCTCCCATACATAGCCCTGCCAGAAGCAATGGGTTTATAAACAGCTGTTGTCGTTTGCTGGCTGTCCATAGCTGAAGCCTGATAAACCCTGCTGCCAGAAGGCCAATCAGACAGGCAGAGGCGGCCGCTATGCCCAGCTCAGTCAATGACGCCATGGGAATGACCGGCACCATGAAAGCAGGGTCAGGGCCATACATAATCTGTGATAATACCGCTGCCATCACGGCGGCTGCGATAACAGGAATGAAACTGTTGAGGGTGTACTGGCGAACCACCACTTCCATGGCAAAGATGACACCTGCCATTGGCGTGTTAAACGATGCGGAAATCGCTGCTGACGCTCCACAGGCTGCGAGAATGTTCAGGGTGTTTTGTGGCAATCGGAGTTTCTGCCCCAGTAAGCTGCCTGTCGCTGCGCCAACATGAACGGCGGGCCCTTCGCGCCCTACTGAAAAGCCACTGACCAGGGCGATGGCGGCCCCGAAAAATTGCAGCAGCATTCCTGTGAAAGACATTTTGCCTTTATGGAACTGCAGGCACTCAACCACATGCAAAATACCAACAGTGCGTCGTTTAATCGGCGTGCAGGTAAACAGGCACAAAATAATCAGTGACCCCATGATGGGAATAATCAAGCGCAACAGGTCAGACAGGGTTTCAAAATGCTCATCGCCTCCTGACTGCCAGAAACTGGTCGAACCGGTAACGATTTCCCGAAACAGAATCAGCAGCCCGCCTGCCAGCAATCCGATCAGCATGCCAATAGCGGTCAGCTGGGGCAGGGCATCGGCACTGGACAGTCTGATTCGCAGCTGGTGCAGTGAGTGGTCAGGTTTCGGAGGCAGATGATCGGGCAAGGTGGTTCCTACTGGTTGGAAGGTTTAAAAACAGCCAGATTTTATCTGATTGGGCATGGTTAGTTAATGAAGATAATTAATAAATTAAATAGCTTTGAGGAGTGGCTCTCTTATCGGTCAATGTTCTTTATGGTAAAAGTAAGCCTCTGGCTCTTTTGAATTTTCAGTACTCAGGCGAATATCATGCTGTCAGGCTTTGTGACTTTGCTCTTGTTCACCGTTGCTGGTGAGGCAATCAGTGCTATGTTTAATCTCCCCGTACCCGGAGCGGTAACGGGGCTTATTCTGCTGTTGATCTGGTTGCGGGTAAAAGGCGGTGTGTCTGATAATCTGCAAAAGGTTAGCCAGTTTTGTATTCACTACATGGCGGTTCTGTTCATTCCTTCCGCCGTGGCGATATTTTTTATGGCGGAATTGCTGTCACGGCAATGGTTGCCACTGGTGTTAGCCACCTTTGTTGCCACACCTGTTGGTATCGTGGTCAGTGGTCATTTTATGCAGTGGTTGTTACGTCGCGGGGAGAAGCAGTGATGACTGATTTAGTGGTTCGGTTGGAGCTGTTTATGTCAAATCCTCTGACGGTTCTGCTGTTGACACTGGGGGCTTATCTGATTGGAGAACAGTTGTTTATCCGCACCGGGCGCAAAGGCTGGTTTCATCCTGTTATTGTTGGCAGCCTGCTGGTGTTTCTGGTTATTCACTTTTCTTCGATGAGTATTGAAACCTACAGGGAACACAGTTCCATTCTGAAAACACTGCTTGCGCCGTTTACTGTGGCACTGGCCATTCCTTTGTCTCAGCAACTGCACCATGTTCGCCGGCATGCCGGACCGATTCTTTCTACCCTCTTACTGGGCGCTGTGCTGGTGGTTTTACTGGGGCTTGGTTTTGCCTGGGTCTCTGGTGCCGAGAGTGACGTGTTGCTGTCGGTTTCAACCAAAGGTGTCACCACTGCGGTTGCCCTGGCTCTGTCTGAAAAGATGGGAGGAATTGTTCCTGTTGCGGTGGCGGTTGTCTGTATTTCAGGAATTTATGGTGGTCTGGCCGGTCCCTGGATTTGTCGAAAAACCGGGGTGCGTGATCTCCGCGCCATCGGGTTTGCTTTGGGTATCAATGCTCATGCCGGGGGAACCGCCATGGCGTTTGGTATCAATCCGACCATGGGCGTCTATTCAAGTCTGGCCATGTGCCTGAATGCCATCCTTACCGCCATGGTATTACCTTTTGTGATTACGTATCTGTTTTGAGGTCGGTGCGATGTTTGATAAACAGGATTTACTGAAACTGGCGCGTATGACGATGCCTTTTGGCAAGTACAGTGGACGGGTACTGATCGACCTGCCTGAAGAGTATCTGCTCTGGTTCGCCAAAAAAGGGTTTCCTCAAGGCGAGTTGGGGCGTCTGCTGCAGCTGGCTCTGGAAATACATATTAATGGGTTGACGGGAGTTATTCAGCCATTAAAGGAACGGCAGTAACTTGCAAACTTATGTGTGAATAAATATGCTCAACTGATAAATAAATATCTCGACAGGAAGGGCGGCAATGAAAATTGGAATCGTAGGTGGTACAGGCTATACCGGTGCCGAATTACTGCGTTTGCTGGCGACTCATCCGCAAGCGGATGTTCAGGTCATCACATCACGTTCAGAATGTGGCAAAGCGGTTAGTGAGCTTTACCCCGGTCTGCGTGGAAAGATGGATATACCCTTTACTGAGCCGGATAACGAGGTGTTGTCCCAGTGCGATCTGGTCTTTTTTGCCACGCCCAACGGTATTGCCATGCAATCGGTGCCAACCCTGCTGGACAAGGGCGTTAAGGTGATTGACCTGGCGGCTGATTTTCGCTTGACCAATCCCGCTGACTGGCGGCAGTGGTATGGTGTTGATCATGCCTGCCCGCAACTGTTGGGCGAAGCGATTTATGGGTTGCCGGAAATGAATAGAGAGGCTATCCGTCAGGCGCGGCTGGTGGCAAACCCCGGCTGTTATCCAACGGCGACCCAGCTGGGCCTGTTGCCCCTGATTCAGAACGATCTGGTTGAAGGGACTGTCATTGTGGACGCCAAGTCCGGGGTCAGCGGTGCCGGGCGTGGCGCTAAAGTGGCGAGCCTGATGTGTGAAGTGTCCGAATCATTTAAGGCTTATGGAGTAGCGGGTCACAGGCACCTGCCTGAGATTCGGCAGGGGTTGTCCAGAATGTCTGCCAGCTTCGACGGAGAGCTGGTGTTTGTTCCGCACCTGACACCGATGATACGTGGCATTCATGCCACCGCTTATACGACAGTGAGAGATCATTCCATAGATTTGCAGGCATTGTATGAACAGGCCTACGAAGATGAACCGTTTGTTGATGTCATGCCTGCCGGCAGTTTGCCCGAAACCCGTTCTGTCAAAGCTTGTAACCAGTGTCGTATAGCTGCGCATCGTCCACAGGGGGGGGATACGGTAGTGATTCTCTCTGTGATTGACAATCTGGTGAAAGGGGCAGCGGGGCAAGCCATTCAAAACATGAATATAATGTTCGGGCTGGATGAGGCAACAGGGCTGGACGTTCCGGCGATAATGCCCTGATGCAGTCTCTGAAGCGACCGTTTCTGGTCGCTTGTTCGCTCTCTTATGCAGCAGCGACTTCTGCCACCACCTGTTCAACGGACTGGCTGCAAATAAGCTCAATATCCAGTTGAGTAGTATCGACAGCTTCTTTCAGACTGTCATACAGGTTTTTTTCCAGATCTTTTTGTAATGGTTTTTTATCAGAGCTGATCAGGACGACCTTGGCGTGGGTAAAGTAGTGACTTAATTGTTCTGTCAGGTGAAGGGTGGCCTGGGCTGAAGGTTTGCTGATGCCTGAGGCGCTGCGATGAGGGTTGCTGTAGACAAAGCACCTCACAGTGCCATCTTCCCTGTCGAGGTATTTCTGAATGATTCTGGCCCCTTCGTGACTGGTGGGGTCGGCGACCACGGGAACAATGTTCTTATTGAACGAATAGAGGCGTCTTAACAGTTTTTCCCTGGAGGCTACGGCCAGAACTCTGTAGCCCTTGTTAGCCAGTTTTTCGGTGACTTCACTGCCAATGCCAGAGCTGGCACCGGTAACAATGACGACGTCCTGCATGACTGCTCTTTCCTTATTGTTAATCTGTGTTTACTTTTGTTGGCTAATGATGCCAAGTTTTTGTTTTCAGGTACAGGTAGATATTGTAAAAAGCAGGCGTACGGCAGGTTTTTCGTTTGGTGAGTTTTTCCGCTTCCGGTTGCTCAGAACAGCTCTTTCAGTATGCGGATCAAAATCAGCGCAAACAGCAGGATCATAATGATTTTTGACCACTTTGCCTGTTTTTCATTATCCATGGGTTTGCCGTACTTTTCAGTCACCATGACAATGATCATAAGCGTGGCAAACAGCAACATCAGAATAGTGAGCAGATTCATTCCCTGTCCTCAGGTCAGCTTTAGATTAGTCCCAAAGAGGATAACGATAAGACTCAGGACTAGCCAGCGAAGTTGATAGTGTTTACTTTCCATGGACTGGATTGTTAAGCGATAACTGCTTGTGTATAGTTTTTAGCTATTTTGTACTAATATTCCACTTCTGGAAGTATACCCTCGCAAACTGCGGCAAATCAGTCATTTTGTTTTCTGGTTGCATGATTTGGATTTCTGCCAATGGCTTTTGACCCTGACCAAGATCAAGGCTCTTTGAATTCCGCCGGAGCCATGAGAGTTGTTCGTCACGACCCTGTACGGGAACGACGGCTGCAACTCTTGCTGGTGACCCTGTTTATCAGCTTTGGGGTGGTTGCCTACTGGTTTGGTGCCAGCCGGGTGGTTGATGAGAGTGAAGGGTTGAAACAGGAAAACAGGCAGCTGTCGACAGATGTCACCCGCCTTGAAAGGCAGAATGAAAAACTGGCGTCACGGGTGGCTGTGCTTGAACGCTCCAGTCAGATTGACCGGCAGGCTGCTGAAAATGTCAGGGTTCAGGTTCGTGAGCTGGAGCAGGAAAAAGCTGAATTGTCTAAAACCATAGCGTTTTACCAGAGTGTCATAGCTCCCGAAGATCTGAACGAAGGTGTGCGGCTGAATGCCTTTGACCTGATACCCGGAAATAAACCTAATCACTACCAGTTGCGTATGGTGGTCTCTCAGGTATCGCGCAGCAATAATTTTATCAGAGGCACCCTGAAAGCTCGTGTAAAGGGTGAACAGGATGGTCAGCCTGTCAGTTTGTCTTTGCTGGAACTGGCTGGTGCAGGAGATAATCCGGCACTGGGCTTTCGCTATTTTCAGTCTTTCCCTGATGATCGTGGTCTTCTGGACTTCGAGCTTCCGGAGGGTTTCAAGCCTGAAAGCATTACCGTTAATATTAATATTCGCAGCGGTGGTACTCGAAACCTGGAAGAGTCATTCGACTGGCATGAGGAACTGGCAGCCAGTACGGGGCAGGAATAAACTACCTGAGCCTTAGAGTATACCGTTGTTAGCTGTTAGCTGTTAGCTGTTGGCTGCTGGTCAGGCAGTAAATAACCAACAGCCAATAGCCAACATCTAAAAGCCAGGTATATTTCTGATTGCCACTACCCCGACCACGGGAATGTCTCTATATTTTAGGGAATAACAACAGAATCAAATAGTTGACTGAAACGCTGGGTTACTTGGATAATGCCTGTAAAGTGGCATTAACGGGTTGCACGTCGTTGCGGGTAACACGGGAGGATGAATGAGCGCAGTAGTTGAAACAGTTGTTCCGGAACCAATTATTTTCACAGATAGTGCTGCCAGTAAGGTCAATGAACTGATGGAAGATGAAGAGAATAAATCTCAACGTCTTCGAGTGTACGTTACTGGTGGCGGCTGCTCCGGCTTTCAGTACGGTTTTACGTTTGACGATAAACTGGCTGATGACGACACTCTGGTTTGTAAAAACGGCGCGGAAATGGTCGTAGACTCTCTGAGCTATCAATACCTTGTAGGTGCTGAAGTGGATTATGAAAGCGGACTTCAGGGTTCTCGCTTTCTGGTAAGAAATCCAAACGCAAAGTCTACCTGCGGCTGTGGCTCCTCTTTTTCCATTTGAGTAATGCGTGGATTGCTGAGCGGTTCAAAGTCTTTTGAGCTGCTCGCCGAAAGCTTAAACTTCTGGTTACTCTACTACAAATCATTTTAACTGATGCGTGTGACTCGCAGTATTTATGGCAATTATATTTGTTCATTGTCGTATTGCTCCAGTTATTGACAAAACATTGCTCCAGTAAAAACGCTTCAAGCTGGATAGATAGCACCCAGTATTCTGGGGCCTGCGGCTCCGGTTACCTCTGGCTGGTTGCCAGGCAGTCCCAGGAGCGTCTGCCGGGCAAGCCAGGCAAAGGCAACCGCTTCAACCCAGTCGGGGTGAATACCCAGGGCTTCTGTTGTTGATACAGAATGGTCAGGCAACTGTTGTCGTAAACGTTTGGTCAGTGTCTGGTTGTGTGCACCACCACCGCACAGATAAACAGCCTGTGAATCCGGTGCGAACTGGCTGATGTCGTGGGCAATGGTGCTGGCTGTCAGCTGGCACAATGTGGATTGAACCTGTGCTGGCGAAAGGTGGGGAAACTGCTCAAGCCTGTTATCAAGCCATTGCCTGTTAAACAACTCCCGCCCTGTACTTTTTGGTGGCAGCTGGTGAAAGTAAGCCTCTTTAAGCAGGTGTTCCAGCAGAGGCTGGTCAACGCTGGCAGATTCAGCCCATTGGCCGTTGCTGTCGTAGGGCTGCCCGGTATGACGCTGGCACCACTGATCCATCAGGATATTTCCCGGACCGGTGTCAAACCCCCTGACAGGCTGTTCGTCCAGAATGGTCAGGTTAGCCATGCCGCCAATATTGACAATAATTCTACCCTCACCAGACTGGTGAAAAACCGACTGATGAAATGCCGGAACCAGCGGTGCGCCCTGTCCGCCCGCTGCAATATCCCGGCGACGGAAATCTGCGACGACTGTTGTATTAGTCAATTCTGCGATCAGGCTGGGATCGCCAATTTGCAGTGTGTAACCTTGCCCGGGGCGGTGCCTGATGGTTTGACCATGACTGCCTATGGCTGCAATGTTTTCTGGTTTTTGCTGACTGGCTTCAAGAAGGGACTGAACCGCTCCAGCGCACTCCCTGGCAAACGCGGGGTCGGCTTCAGCCAGCTTTTCGATTTCGTTATCACCCGGAAGGGTAAGTTCTGTCAAAGTCTGTCGCAGTTGTTCTGGCAGTGGGTGAGAACGCGCAGTCAGTATTCGACAGGATGCGCCTTCAAATTCGACCAGTACTGCATCCACAGCATCAAGGCTGGTGCCGGACATCAAACCTATAAATAATGGTTTCATCGTAGAAAAGCCTGTTGAGAGAATTCTGGACATTACTGAGAGGCAAGCATTGTTTTCTCAGGAGTTCTCTGGAACGTTTTTTGATGCTGTTCCAACTGAGCGAGGATACCGATTTTGTGCTGTTTAAAGCGAGCCATTTCTGCTTTTGGAACCGGTTTGGCGTCAGGTAATTTAACCTTTACTGGGTCTTTATGTGTTCCATTTACGCGGAATTCATAATGAAGGTGAGGTCCTGTCGACCAGCCCGTGGAGCCGACGTAGCCGATAATATCACCCTGGTTTACCCGTGAGCCTTTTTTGAAGCGCTTGTTCATACGACTCTGGTGGGCATAAACGGTGACGATGTTATTTGGGTGCTCAATAAACACTACGTTGCCGTAACCGTTCTGCCAGCCTGAAAATTGTATTCTGCCATCGCCTGCTGCTTTTATCGGTGTGCCGGTGGGGGCGGCATAGTCAACCCCCCGGTGAGGGCGTCTGGTTTTGTGGATGGGGTGCAGACGATTTGGGTTAAACCGGGAGCTGATACGGGTGAAGTCTACAGGGGTACGCAGAAAGGCTTTTTTCATGCTTTTGCCGTCTGGCGTGTAATAACTGCTGCTGCCTTTGCTGTCGGTGTAACGAATAGCAGTATAGCTTCTGCCTTTATTGATAAAGGTGGCGGCAAGGATGTTACCGTTGCCCAGTTTTTTATTATCGAGATAACGTTCTTCATAGACGACGTTAAAGCGGTCACCTTCACGAATATCCAGAGCAAAGTCGATGTCCCAGCCAAAGATGCTCGCCAGTTCCATAGTGAGCCGGTCTGTCAGCCCGGCCTTCTGACTGGCTATAAACAGTGAATCGCTGATTTCCCCTTCCCCATAGGCGATTCGAACCTGTGGTTCAAATACGATTTCTTCAGCGATATAGCCGTTATCTGTCTTCTGAAACAGGAGGTGGTTCAGTCGGTCACGGACGTAGCGGAACTGGGTTAGCTCGTTATTTGAATTCACCCTGAATTTCAGTGTTTGTCCGGGGCGGATATCGGCGAGTAGTCTTCCATAGTCGGGGGTTTTGCTGATGTCATAGACAACTCTGGCTCCAAGCCCCTGCCTGGCAAACAGACTGGAAAGATTATCACCGTTTGCGACCACCAGACTTTGCCATTTGCCCGGTTTCGCCAGCTTCAGAGCTTCTGTGTCAGTTTCTGCTCTGGCTCTGCGTATAGCCTCAGAGTGAGTTTTGGGTGTTTCAGGAAGCATTGATTGCGCTGGCTGTGTTATCTCTGGTAGCTCTTTTTTGGGTTCAACGTCTGTAGACGGCACTAGAACAATTAATAAAAGCACAGCAATCGTCACACCTGTAGCCAACATCAGGTGTCGTCTGGGGAAACGGGGCAGGCTACCGTTTTGACTGCGAACACGGGTTGCACCTGTTAAAACAACCTTTGTCATTTTGATCTGAAAATAGAGTGGCTTTATTGAAATATAAGCAAATTATAACGATAAAAACTACCTGATGGTTTGATATATAGCTATAAGCGATTTGTAAAAAGATCAGTGGAAGCTGCCTTTCCCTTCCCGGAGGTTATTTGTAACAGCCTTTTGGATCCTTTTTTTTGTATGGAAAAATAGTATACCGCTTTGTTCTTGAGCGATTTTTCATGTATTTTGTGTGATCCAGTTTTTATCAAGACCCGCATGTGCAGGAAACATTAAATGTCTGAGAATCAAAATCCACTGCTGAAAGATCTGCAGGCCCGCCAGCTCATCGCGCAGACTACTGCCGTCGAGGAACTGGACGCTCATCTGAGCGAACAGCCTCGGGTTCTTTATTGCGGCTTTGATCCGACGGCAGACAGTCTGCACCTGGGCCATCTGGTACCTCTGCTGGTATTGAAACGTTTCCAGATGGCTGGTCATAAGCCTATTGCCCTGGTAGGTGGTGCAACAGGTTTGATTGGTGATCCAAGCTTCAAGGCTGCCGAACGTCAGCTGAATACGCCGGACATCGTTGCTGGCTGGGTGGACAAAATCAAAGGTCAGGTGAGTCAGTTTATTGACTTTGATTGTGGTGAAAACTCTGCACTGGTAGCCAATAACCTGGATTGGACCGGTGAGATGACGGCGCTGGACTTCCTGCGTGACATTGGCAAGCACTTCTCTGTCAACGCCATGATCAACAAAGAGTCTGTTCAACAGCGCCTGAACCGTGAAGGGGCGGGTATCTCCTTTACAGAATTTTCCTACGCCCTGCTGCAGGGAATGGACTTTGCCGAGTTGAACAAGCGTTACGACTGCACTCTGCAGGTGGGCGGCAGTGACCAGTGGGGTAATATCGTTGGCGGTATCGATCTGTCCCGTCGTATGAATCAGGCTCGTACATTTGGTCTGACCGTACCTCTGATTACCAAGTCTGACGGTACCAAGTTTGGTAAGACGGAAGGTGGAGCCGTATGGCTGGATTCTTCTAAAACGTCTCAGTATGCGTTTTACCAGTTCTGGATGAATACTGCGGACGCTGACGTATATCGCTTTATGAGCTTCTTCACCTTCCTGAGCCAGAACGAGATCGATGGTATCAGGAAAGCCGACGAAGAGCGTCAGGGGCGTCCTGAAGCCCAGCGTATTCTGGCTCGTGAAGTGACTCGCCTGGTGCATGGTGAAGAAGGTTTACAGGCCGCCGAGCGTATTACGGAATCCCTGTTCTCTGGCGATATCTCCAACCTGTCTGAAACCGATCTGGAGCAGCTGAAGCAGGATGGTCTGCCAGGTGCGACTATTCAACTGAACGAGCTGGAAGGTCAGGCGATGACTCAGCTGTTTGCCGAGGTCGGTATGGTGAAATCCGGCAAGCAGGTAAAAGACGCCCTGGGTCGTAATGCCGTATTCTTTAACGGTGAAGCCCGTGGTGCCGCAGACAACATGAACCTGACGGAATGCTTTGCGAAAGATAACGCTCTGTTTGGCCGTTTCTTCCTGGTTAAGCTGGGCAAGAAAAACCATTTCCTGTTTGAAGTGGTTTGAGGGGAACTGAAGCTTAGAATATGCCGCTGTTGGCTGTTGGCTAAAAGCCAGAAGCTAAAAGCCAAAAGCTGGCATACTTCTGATTACACCTGAAAACGCCGCTTTACCCGTTGAGTAAAGCGGCGTTTTTGTTTTTCTTAAGGCCTACTTCTCTTGAAATTTAAAGCATGTGTAGCGGGAGCACCTCATATCATCAGGCCAGATATCCGGCGATATACCGGCTTTCTGTTTTAAGTGCTGTAAAAACTGCTGCGCAGTGGGCAGCTGCTCCCAGACCTGGGGTAAAAAAGTGGCCCGGTAGAACGAATTTTCTATAACCAGTCCGTCCTGACCGGGAATAAGCTGTTGCAGCAGATCGTCCTCAGAACTGATATTCATTTCTGACAAAGGGCTGAGTATTGAAATTTCGATGTCTATCTCGTTGAGTTCTGCTGCGGATACCGGTTGAAAACGTGAGTCCCGGAATGCGGCTGCAAAGGCGTTGTGAATAATATCTTCAATAAGGGTTCGTCTGACCTGCAGAGATCCAATACACCCCCTCAGGTTTTCCTGTTTTTGCAGTGTTACAAAGGTGGCCCGCTGTTCATAAAAAATGGGAGGAAAATCACCTTCCGGCGTCCCCGGAGGCAGCCCCTGTCGACAGCTGTCGGCTATGGTTTTTCTGGCAAGGCGGAGCAGTTCTTTTTGTTGAGGTAAGCTCAGTTCCATCGTGGCGAGTCCCTGACGTTTCATCACTGAATGGCAAAGGCGCCATAACCCACAACCCGTTGTTTATCACCGGCGGTATCACCGGAGTTGCGAACATCCAGAGTCTGTACTTCCATCCCTCGCCTCTGGGCTACTTTCAGCATGCCATTGATGGGGCAGCAGCCGCAAGCCTGCCCCCCGGTCAGGTCCGTGGTTAACTGTTCAATGGCTTTTACCGTCAGGTTATCCCGACGCTGGGCTTCTTCGTAGGAATGGTAATGGCTCAGGTCAGAGCTGATGACAATCAGGGTGTCTTCCTTACCCCAGAGGAAATCGATGACTTCCGCGACTACCAGAGCGGAAGCATTACCCACCACCAGTGGAACCAGACTGAAGCTCTCAAGGCAGGTTTGTAAAAACGGAAGCTGAACTTCAAGGCTGTGTTCTCTGGCATGTGCCTGGGAAAGCGTCTGCACCTGGCTGAACCGACTGAGTGCTGCCATGGCCGGTCTGTCCAGATGAATGCTGCCCAGTGGTGTCATGAAATGATCGGCATCAGGCAGTGCCAGACCCTCAAAGGCTACCTGATGAGAAGGTCCCAGCAATACCACCCGGTTAATGTTGTCATGGAAAGGTTCCAGTAACTGGTAAGCACTGGCTGCCACCGGCCCGGAATAGATATAACCGGCATGGGGAACAATCAATGCCTTGGGAGAAAGGTCGCGCTGTTCAGTTTCCTGAAGCATATTAGAAACGATTTTCTGAAGTATGGCCGGATCATCAGGGTAGAAGGTTCCGGCCACAGCAGGTTGGCGAACGGTCATTGAGTCATCCCCCCAGGGAAGTAAGCTGTATAATTATAGCCAGCGTTTTCTGCATTTCTTTTACAGAATGAGTGGTTTGATTTTGCTTACAATGATTTTTTGACAGCCGTGCGTAATAAGAGTATCTAAGGTGTTTGTACACGATTGAATAAATGGGGTGGTTGCCATGACTCAGAATGCCATCCGTCATCCTCCTGAGTACTGGCCAACTCAGTGGTGGCATGTATTGGACGACAGCCGTATTCAGTGTGACGTTTGCCCCAGAGCCTGCAAATTGAGGGAAGGGCAGCAGGGACTTTGTTTTGTCCGGGCCCGGCACAATGATCAGATTGTCTTGACCAGCTATGGCCGTTCCAGCGGCTTTTGTATCGATCCTATTGAAAAAAAACCGTTAAATCACTTTCTGCCGGGAACGCCTGTACTCTCTTTTGGGACTGCCGGTTGTAATCTTGCCTGCAAATTCTGCCAGAACTGGGATATTAGCAAATCGCGGGAAATAGATACGCTGGCTGATCAGGCTATGCCGGAAGCCCTGGCTCAAGCTGCATTGCAATCGGGTTGTCGCAGTATGGCGTTTACCTATAACGACCCGGTGGTTTTTATGGAGTATGCGATAGATGTCGCCCAGGCCGGACATGAGCTGGACATTAAATCGGTGGCGGTCAGTGCCGGGTATATTTGCGAACAGCCCAGGGAGCAGTTTTACCGATATATTGATGCGGCGAATATTGACCTGAAAGCCTTTACCGAGTCGTTTTATAAAAAAATCTGTGGTGGTGCGCTGCAGCCAGTTCTGGAAACGCTGCTTTATTTAAAGCAGGAGACTAATGTCTGGTTTGAGATTGCCACGTTGCTGATACCCGGAGAAAATGATTCAGACAACGAGCTGCATGCCATGTCCTCCTGGCTTGCGGATAATCTGGGGGCAGGTATTCCCCTTCACTTCACCGCGTTTCACCCTGACTGGAAAATGATGGATCATGCCCATACACCGGGCAGTACATTGTCACGAGCCAGAGATATCGCCCGGTCCTACGGGCTGAATTATGTCTATACCGGTAATGTTCATGACCGCGAGGGCGGGAGTACCTGGTGTCATCAGTGTGGCGCTCTGCTGATTGAGCGCGACTGGTATGAGCTGGGAGCCTGGCATATTCATCAGGGAGCCTGCGAGCAATGTGGGACGCCGGTTGCTGGTGTGTTTGAATCAAACCCGGGTGCATGGGGACGGAAGCGTATTCCAATTATAATGAAGACTTAGAATATGTCGCTGTTGGTTGTTGGCTATTAGCTGTTAGCTATTGGCTGTTAGCTGTTAGCTATTGGTTGATGGTTGTATGAACCGCCAAAAGCCAAAAGCCAAAAGCCAAAAGCTAAAAGCTAAAAGCTAAAAGCTAAAAGCTAAAAGCTAAAAGCTAAAAGCTAAAAGCCCGGCATATTTCAGATTACTAACCCCCTTAAACCCTGACTCTCGAAAAAATAAACCTTCGACTACGTTTTCTTCAGCTACTTTTTCTTCGACTACCTTTGCATGGGGGGAGCAGCTGATTGACAGATGGCTGTTCACCAACGCTGTTAACAAATAAAAGTATTCGGGAGTTGTCGTGAAACCCAGAGCATTATTTTCGTTGCCTGTGAAATTAGCGGTCCTTGGTGGATTATCAGGATTTATTCAACCGGCACTGCTTGCTGATGAGCCTCAAGTCAACTTTGACCAGCAGAACAAGACGGCTCACTTTAAATACACGGATACCCGCACTGATGTTTTAGACATAAAAGTAGATACCTCAAAAGTCTGGAAAGCGCCGGAACAGGATGTGTATTACTTTAAGGTTATGGATGTTAATGGCGATATAGCGGGTGGGCGTTTTCTTCCTATTGAACAAATTCCTCCATCGCAACTCGTCAGTGCTCAGAAGGTCAGTGCTGTTTTATCACAACCAGCCATCGCTGACCGGATGATGCACGAAGCTTCACTTCATGCTTATGACAGTTTTACCCGGCTGACCAGCAGCATCCTGAGTGGCCGGATTCCCGCTGCGGCCTTATCCGAAAGCCGTAATGCCGGGCTCTACGATAAGCCTTCTTCCCACTGGCTGGCGCAGAAGGAGCCTGATGATGCTGTGGACTATCTTGGTCAGGAAGATCTGGGGCAGAGTGATGTCGCCGCTGATCACGATACGTTTTACAATTATTCGCAGGTAGTTAAGCAGGGGGCAAAGGCTTTTGTTTATGGAGAATGGTTTGGGCTGATGCAGGTTTATGGCCACTTTCTTGATCAGAAAAAAGTTAACGATATGGCCGGGTTTAAATCAAACGGCTATGGAATACAGATGTCCCTGCTTCGTCCGGTTGGTAATGAATGGTTGATTGGTATCTATGGAGCCTGGCAAAAGCTTACGGCTGACCTGAAAGACTTTAATGGTGGAGTTGAGTCGGGAACCTGGCGTGTGGGGCCCACTATCGCCTGGCGGCGTGGTTCCCTGCGTGCTGAAGGACTGGTGACGTATAACTGGAATACGATTGACAGTAAATCTCATAGCTACAAAGCGGATTATAAAAGCAGGCAATGGGATGTGTATGCCCGTGGCGGGTATGACCTGGATTTAAGTCATCTGTCTGCGGGGCTGACACTCACGCCGGAAGTGCAGTTGATGTATGTTAACCGGCAACGTGACGACTTCAACTGGTTTACCCAGATGGTGAAAAAAGGCAAGAGCGGTGGCTGGGTATCACGACTTGGGGCGGTATTCACATATGAACGGGAACAATTCAGCCAGCCGTTTGAGCTTAAACTCTCTCTTGGATGGCAGCACTCCGATTTAAAAACCGCTGACCTGGAAGTAGAGGGAAAGAAGAAAAAATACGGTTACTATGACCAGAATGGTGCTTACTATTCTGTCGGGCTCGATACTTTTCTTTATGAGCGGTTAAATATGAGTCTGGTTTATGGTGGCGTCTGGATGAAAGAGTCGTTATCTCATCATATTCTTGCCGGGCTGGAAGTTCGTTTTTGATGACAGGTGCTGAGTATCAGGGGGGATTCTTTGCATCGCCTTTGTGCTTAAGTTATTTGTTGACTGTGTAGCCACTTGCCGAAGATGTAATATAGTGTCGGTATAGTTGAAAGGTATTTTTACGTAATTTTGTCGGGAAGTATGTCGATTAGTTTGCATACTTTTCATGAGTTAAAAACCTTAATCTTTCTTTCTTTGAATTTGATGATCTGGCTTTTTCCTAGTCATCTCCGTTTGTTGAAGAAATGTTAAGGTTATTCTTAGGGGCGCAGCATTCAATGTCTTACCGGGCTTTTGGCGGTTGGCTATTAGCTGCTCAGACAGCCAACCACCAAAAGCTAATAGCCAACAGCGGTATATTCTAACCTTCCGTTCCCCTAATGTCACCCCTGAATGCAAACACCTCATTATACTTGCTGCTAAAAAGCTCAAAGGCTCTGAACACAGAGCCTTCATAGCTGAAGTCGCTGAACAGCTCTGTTTTGGTAGTCCACGCCTTACTGAAACCGAGTTCAATTTTGGTCGTCATACCGTTGAACTCGGGATGCATGAAAAAAGGACAGGACTTATTTGTTATGGAAATTACGTATCTCAGGGCAAGCCAAAAGCAGAAGTAGCAAATCCTCAACTGGAACAAGACATTCGAAGCTTGGTAGACCCTGAAAGTCAGGCTGACCCGCAGCTCAGAAATACGTTCTCCTATGCTCGCATAACAGCCAGTGCTGTTCGAAAAAAACTGATTGATGAAAAAGGGTGGCAGGAAGAGCTACTTCCCAAAGAGCGTACTTTCTGCAACATGTTGAACCGCATGGGCTATAAACTTCACAAGGTACAGAAGACCACGCCGGAAAAAAAATCCCGGAAACCGATGCCATCTTTGAAAACGTCAAACAAGTAAAAAGCACCGCAAGCCAGAGAAAGCAGAGTCTTCAGATCAGCATTGATTGCAAAGCAACGGTTAACCTTGGAAATTTTTCCAGAGGTGGTAAAGCAAGAGGAACTGAAGCGGTCAAAGCGCTGGATCATGATATGGCCACCAAAGAAAAAATGATCCCCTTTGGAATACTCAATCTGGAAAATGATCAACTGTATGTCTTTTACGGTAACTCTTACAAAACCAGTGATTTTATCTGCGATGCCATTGAACAGTGGTGGGAGCAGGTGAGGGAAACTAACAGGTATGTCGATGAGCTGGTTATCTACGCAGACAACGGTCCTGAAAGTAACAGCCACCGAACTCAGTTTCTTTTCAGAATGGTTGAGTTTGCCAAAAAAGTGGGGCTGAAAATACGGCTGGTTTACTACCCTCCCTACCACAGCAAGTACAATCCGATTGAACCTAAATTCAGCGGTTAACCCCTGAGCTTCTGAGTAACTCCTCCGGTCTCGCCACTTGCACAGAGTCAAGCTGGTGAGGCTGTTTCAACCCTGACCAGCTTGTACCCCATTTCTTCTGCACGCTTTTTCATATTTTTAATCACTCGGTCACGATACTGCTCCTCGTAGTAATCCTGACCTCGCTCAACATATTCTGATCCATTTTTCAGCATGCTATAAATCAGTCGTGCAAGTTTGTGTGCAGTCGCTGTAATCGCTTTGGGTGCACCCAGCTTACTTCTCATCCGGCGATAATAGGCTCCTAGGGCACTTTTTGAATTTACCAGTGTCAATGCGGCCATCCTCAGAGCTGAAGCAGCCCTGTTTGGAATCCTTTTGGTCTTACTGCTTAACACCTTTCCCCCGGATATTTTGTTTCCGGGACTCAGCCCCAGCCAGGAACAAAAGTGCTTCTCTGTCGGCCAGCGGTTCATGTCCGTCCCTGTCTCAGAAATAACTTTCAGGGCGGTATTTTCTTCTATCCCCTCGATCGCTGTCAGATCGACCCCGGTCATCCTGTAAAGGTGAGCTCTTACATCAAAGCCGGGGGCGCTGGCTGATTTTCTCTTTGCAGGCAATGAGGCGCTTTCGACCTGATCATCGAACTGACTCAGCTGATTCTCAAGTGCCTTATCACAAGCTTCGATTTCCTTTTCGTAAAAATCATAAAGCTCAACGGCCTGCTTCAGAGCAAACAAATGCTCTGCCCGATAGTGTCCATGCAATGATTTAGCAATGACTTTCTCTGATTGCTTGCAATGGGAATCACGGTGGCTCGCCAATACTACAGGATCGCGCTCACCCCTGAGGATGGAACGAATGATGCTCATCCCGGTTTTGCCGGTAACATCCGAAACGACATTATCCAGCAGCAGGTTCATTTGGCGTAAGGCTTTCTGCATGTGCTGTATGTGCGACGCTCGATAGCGGATCAGGGTTTCACGTTGGCGCATGTAAGGGAAGCAGCAGAACATAATATACCGCTGTTGGCTGTTGGCTGTTGGCTGTTGGCTGTTGGCTGTTGGCTGTTGGCTTTTGGCTTTTGGCGGTTGGCTGTATGAGCAGCTAATAGCCAAAAGCCAACAGCCCGGTAAGTTATTGAATGCTGCGCCCCTAAGCACGCAGAGCGCACACCTGATCTTCAGGACGAAAAGCACCTTCAAGCAAGCCATGTGTATGCAGTTGTTGTAACCACTGGCAGTCCTGTACGTCACTTTTACGACCAGGGACGTTTTTAACGTGGCGTGCATTCACCAGCCTGACTTCAAGCCCGTGCTCTTCAAGCATTTCGAAAGCAGGAATCCAGTATATTCCGGTGGACTCCATGACTACGGTGGTAATCCCGATACATACAAGCCACTGGGCCATCATCTCGAGATCAGCAGTGAAGCAGGCAAAAGACCGGACAGGCTTATCATCCAGCTCTTCAGGGACAGCAACAAAGTGGAACTCTGAGCCAATATCAATGCCTGCCGCGTAGAGGTTGACGGTTTTAAGATGACCAGATATTCGTTTTTGTGCTTTAGTGGGTTTTGGGTTGTGCTTCATGATTGCCTACCTATACTCCAGAGCGAAGGCATATCTGGGTATGGGGCTGTCGATCATATGCAGTCTTCCGAACGAGATCGCCAGGCGTCATCAGTGATGCGGTCGCCAGCCTCCCGACCACGCTAAACTCCGGGCACGGGGCACCAGTGTGCGTTCGGCCTTTGGCCTGGATATGCCTTCCTCCTTATCGTAGAACGAAGGCTCAAGGTTAGCTTATTAAAAGAGTTACTCTGGGATGTGTGCCCGCAGGGTGGGCTAGTCCGCTAAACTCTAACCCTCAACAATATTGAGGGCTCGAAGATGGTTCGACCACCAAAACCCACTCCCCCAAAGGGTGAGTTGTCTGAAATGGAAAAAGATCCCTTATCCGTCAAACTCGAAGTCGATTCTTTCGACGGTAAAATTCATGTCGAGTGGGAGCCTGAACCTAAATTCAGCAGTTGAACGCCACTGAGCCATGCCATTAGGAATAGCTTCTCACGGTTCTGAGCAGCGTTTTTTTAAGTCATTAGCCCGATCGAATTAATGGTTGCATCGTAATAACCTGCCCTTTTTTCAAAAATTTTGAGACCGCTTTCGTTAAAATACGACACCATGCGTTAATTGGATTCAACTGCGGTGCGATACTTTTGATTGAATCAAAAAAATCACACAGTTCACTTTGTAATTTCGCAATTTTATACATCCATCGATGCTGGCTTGTCAGCTTTATTTTCTTTTGGTTGCCAGAGTGGGTCAGCTTGCCAATTGAACTCATTAATAAGGGGCGGCTGGTAATTGATTCTTTATGGGAGTCCGGATTACTCAATCGAACGTATAGCGTCCACCAGTTGTAAACCAAGGCAACCATTCGGGCCAGCATTCGACATCTTGCCATATCTTTTGTTACATAACCGCCCCAGCCCCATTGGTTTTTGATTTCATCAAAGTTATTTTCACAGTCAGCCCTATTGCGATAATGATTAATGATCGAGACTATATCATTATCAAGAGATGTGACCAGAACCGAATACTCGTAAGCTTTTATATTTTCTGGCTCTTCTATTAATGCTAACGTTTGTTGACGTTCTTTTATTCCTTTTTCCAACATCGGTATTTCATTTTCAGGACGCCGTCTTCGAACAATAATTATGCGTCTTTCTTTTTTCCAACCTGACAGTTTAATTACGGATTCTTTTCCCTCCCAATGGTTGTCGTATTTTACCCATCCTCCGCTACAGTGTGCATTCCCTATGGCTTTCTTAACGTTGCCGTGCTTCTTCATTTTAAAAAGATAATGACAACCAGCATCTTCCAATTCGCTCATTACCCGGTCACTTCCCCAATCACAATCACCACGAACAAATTCAGGCCAGCAGCGTTTTGGAAGTCGATTTAATAGCTCCATTAAACCGGGTAAAGAGTATTTACTTTGACTTTGATTTCCGGGTCTGACTTCAACCTCCAGTATTAATTTAAGATTAGCCATCATATATGAGTGGTAAGTATGAGAGGGTCTCCCTTTCTTATGTGGGTTATAGCCATTAACCGCTCCTTCCTGATGCCCATAAATGGTTTTCACGGTAACATCAACATCCATAATCCATGGAATGGTTAATAACGGATCAAAACAGAGATGGAGGTGTTTTTGCATCCATTCAACGCCTTCATCTTCGTCAATCTTCTTTAAACCACGCCTGGCAGAATCATCGCTGACAATTTTTTTCATCCCGAGCAACTGAGCGTTTACTTTATCACCAATAATTGTTCCGATATGCGCATAGCGTTTATGTCCTGAAAGAATGGAAAGCATTAATGAGCCAATCACATCCACTTTTTGAGGGGCGTTTGGGCTTTTATAAGTTAGTGGGCAATCGTTAATCCAGGGTTCAAATCGGTGACCTGTTTTTAAAAACTGTATAAAAAAAGGAAGCTGTCCCATTGGGGTGACCGATGCTTCAGGCTCCCACTCGACATGAATTTTACCGTCGAAAGAATCGACTTCGAGTTTGACGGATAAGGGATCTTTTTCCATTTCAGACAACTCACCCTTTGGGGGAGTGGGTTTTGGTGGTCGAACCATCTTCGAGCCCTCAATATTGTTGAGGGTTAGAGTTTAGCTCAGGGGTTAACCGCTGAATTTAGGCTGAAGCATCGGTCACCCAGGGCTTACGCATGAAGATAATCATTCTCATTTAGCCCCGATAATGAATGACTTTAGCAACTGAGCAAGGTACTTGTTGCTCCATCCAGCCTTTTTACGCTTAGTCTTTATGCTTCTCTTGCTGGTAACGTCGGCCTTCAAAACATTCAGAGCAATGCGCCGTAATGTAGACAAATTTTCGGCAGCGTACTCATCTTTGGTTTGGCAGGCATCCTCATTAAAGGCAACATCCAGCATCCAGTGCAGATTATTCTCCACTTCCCAGTGCTGGCGTGTTGCATTGAGCATTTCCTCGGCTGTTGTAGCCTTGCTGGAAATGTAAAACCTCAGGGCTGTCGTGGCTTTACCATTGATTGTCCGGTCGGACTGAACGACACAAAACTGTTTTATTCCTGTCCATTCATCAGCCGTTGAAATAGTAGAAAGGTCATCAAAAAACCAGCAGCAGCGGTATTCATGACGACCATGTCCTTTATTTTCTTGCTCGAAAAATGTTTCAGAAACTGACTCCTCTGGATGTTTATTCCAGTGATCTTCAACTGTCGTCTGAATATCGTTGTACAGTGTTTTCTGGTTGCCTTTAACAGCAAGAAGATAGTCTGCTTCCCGACTTACGCAGGTTTCAGCAATGCTTTTTTGGCAGCTGATCGCATCGGCTGTGATCATGCAGCCTTTCACGTCAATAGCCTCCAGAAGTTGAGGAATTGCCGTTATCTCGTTCGACTTTTTATCAACCTTCTTTTGTCCTAAAACCAAACTCAGTTTAGTACTCCAGGCGCTGACCATAAGTACAGCTTTTTTACCCTTACCTTTGCCTCTGGATCCCTTGATAGCTTTACCATCAATAGGAATAACCTCAGTATCACCATTAGGTATATCAAGGGCTTCAGGATAGGCAGATTTTATCCACCGGGTGAAGGTTTCCTGAAACTTTTCCGGATTGAGCATGCAAAAAATCCGGTAGAAGGTGTCGTGTGATGGAATGCCATTTGGAAGCTCAAGGAATGAACGGAACCAGTCTTCTTTTTCTTCACCAAACTCCTGCATCTCTTCCCATGTATCTGCTCCACAGATGGTGGCACAGATGGCGATCACAAGGGTATCAATAAAGTTGTGCTCACAGGAGGATGAGCGTTTACGTGGATCGGGTAACTCGTTGAGAAACATTATTAATGGAACAGGATTAACAGGCATCAGACGTAAAATTGGGATATTGTACAGTCTTTTGGTGCTGATGTGTGAGTCGTGAGCACTTGGTATTGGCTCCGAGCTACTGCATTTTTGCATCTAAATGAGAATGATTATTCTCATGCGTAAGCCCTGATCGGTCACCCCAATGGGACAGCTTCCTTTTTTTATACAGTTTTTAAAAACAGGTCACCGATTTGAACCCTGGATTAACGATTGCCCACTAACTTATAAAAGCCCAAACGCCCCTCAAAAAGTGGATGTGATTGGCTCATTAATGCTTTCCATTCTTTCAGGACATAAACGCTATGCGCATATCGGAACAATTATTGGTGATAAAGTAAACGCTCAGTTGCTCGGGATGAAAAAAATTGTCAGCGATGATTCTGCCAGGCGTGGTTTAAAGAAGATTGACGAAGATGAAGGCGTTGAATGGATGCAAAAACACCTCCATCTCTGTTTTGATCCGTTATTAACCATTCCATGGATTATGGATGTTGATGTTACCGTGAAAACCATTTATGGGCATCAGGAAGGAGCGGTTAATGGCTATAACCCACATAAGAAAGGGAGACCCTCTCATACTTACCACTCATATATGATGGCTAATCTTAAATTAATACTGGAGGTTGAAGTCAGACCCGGAAATCAAAGTCAAAGTAAATACTCTTTACCCGGTTTAATGGAGCTATTAAATCGACTTCCAAAACGCTGCTGGCCTGAATTTGTTCGTGGTGATTGTGATTGGGGAAGTGACCGGGTAATGAGCGAATTGGAAGATGCTGGTTGTCATTATCTTTTTAAAATGAAGAAGCACGACAACGTTAAGAAAGCCATAGGGAATGCACACTGTAGCGGAGGATGGGTAAAATACGACAACCATTGGGAGGGAAAAGAATCCGTAATTAAACTGTCAGGTTGGAAAAAAGAAAGACGCATAATTATTGTTCGAAGACGGCGTCCTGAAAATGAAATACCGATGTTGGAAAAAGGAATAAAAGAACGTCAACAAACGTTAGCATTAATAGAAGAGCCAGAAAATATAAAAGCTTACGAGTATTCGGTTCTGGTCACATCTCTTGATAATGATATAGTCTCGATCATTAATCATTATCGCAATAGGGCTGACTGTGAAAATAACTTTGATGAAATCAAAAACCAATGGGGCTGGGGTGGTTATGTAACAAAAGATATGGCAAGATGTCGAATGCTGGCCCGAATGGTTGCCTTGGTTTACAACTGGTGGACGCTATACGTTCGATTGAGTAATCCGGACTCCCATAAAGAATCAATTACCAGCCGTCCCTTATTAATGAGTTCAATTGGCAAGCTGACCCACTCTGGCAACCAAAAGAAAATAAAGCTGACAAGCCAGCATCGATGGATGTATAAAATTGCGAAATTACAAAGTGAACTGTGTGATTTTTTTGATTCAATCAAAAGTATCGCACCGCAGTTGAATCCAATTAACGCATGGTGTCGTATTTTAACGAAAGCGGTCTCAAAATTTTTGAAAAAAGGGCAGGTTATTACGATGCAACCATTAATTCGATCGGGCTAATGACTTAAAAAAACGCTGCTCAGAACCGTGAGAAGCTATTCCTAATGGCATGGCTCAGTGGCGTTCAACTGCTGAATTTAGGTTGAACGAGGCTGGTCTTATCTTGAGAACCATTGGAATGGCAGCCTTCTAAACACAGTAACGTCTGTTTTAGAGTGGACAAAGACAATGGTATGGAAATGCATGAACCCGATAGTGAAGCTACTTGATCAACCGTATCAAAAAGGGGTGAGACTGAGTAAACAGGAATTAGCTGAAATACAGCCTCACATCATTCGCCACTCTGAGTTAAAGAAATGGGGTGTGACAATTGTTCCGGAACCGGTAAATTATTGATTGCCGCTCCCCTGAGTTAAAGAAATGGGATGTGACAATTGTTTCGGAACCGGTAAATTATTGATTGCCGCTCCCCTAAGCAGGAAAGATACTCCGGTAAAGTTTGTTATGCCACTCCCCTAAGCGGGTTTGCTGACGACAAAGCTGAAGAAAAAGCCTGCCGAAAACCTGGGTTGTTAATTGCCAGCACACAGGCAAAGGCGAACCCGCCCTGAAATACCTGTCCAGATATCTGTATCGAGGTGTCATCAGCGACCGACAGATTGTTGCCAGCCAAAATGGAAAAGTCACCTTCACCTACCGGAACAGTGAAAGTGGAACAACCGAATACCGAACCCTGCAGGGAGAGGACTTCCTCTGGTTAGTACTCCAGCACGTTCTGCCCAAAGGGTTAAGGAGGGTTCGGGATTACGGCTTTCTCCATTGTCGGTGCAGAAAACTACTCCGCCTGGTTCAGTTGATTTTGCAGGTGATCATCAAGCCTGCCACGCCAGTCATTCGCCCTAAACATACCTGTCAACACTGCGGTAGTGACATGAGGGCGATAGCCTTCAGGCTGATGCGCCCTACCTGATGTTGAAGCAAAAGTGCTGGGGCTAAACCCATTCAACAGGAGGAAAACGACAGCAGCAAACTGACAACAAATCTACGACGATGCTCGTCCAATCAGCGGGAGCAGGGACGCTTTCATGCCTGAAAAACCGCCATAATATCCGCACCGACTGTGCGGAGAGCTGAAGAAAAAGCTATTTCCCATAAACCACACCGAACAGTTGTCAAGGCCGGGCTTGTTCAACAACCGGATAAGATTGCGGCTGCGCGCAATCTATCCTTATTCGTTACATTTGCGGTTGGCTACGGACCAAACAGCTGGGCTACTGTTTTCATAGGAAGAAACATGCGAACTCTACCATTATGTTCACACAATACTTCAAAACCATATTTTGCATAGAATCGTTCTGCTGAGTCCGTTAGGCAGTCAACGATTATCGCATATGCACGCATATGGGAGTTTATTTCCCACAAATACTTCAAGGCATTTATTAAGCAAATTTTCCCCAGCCCCTCTCCGTGGAATTCTCGATGTACAGCAAGCTGAGCGATCAGAAATACAGGGATAGGATAACGGGGTAATTTCTTGGCTAAAGCTTTGGGCAAAGTGTCTCGGCAGATGGAACTTGGCACAATGCTATAAAATGCACAAACTGGTATTTTTTGATTTGGTAAAGGGCTTGATGCAGGCAGAACCATTGTACGACTGATACCTGCCTGCATATGTTTTGCTGCTTGTGTCTGGATGAACAAATTAAGTTCAGCTTCACCACAGTCAAATGATGCTCTATCGTGGATACCTTTATCGAGTTCCACAAACTCCTTTGACCAGCTCACTTGACACCTTTCTCCTCGGTAAATGCTAGGGCATCTAACAAAGCCTTGTTTGGAACTTTTGCCTTTTCGCAGGCTTCTGTAAAGCGATCAAAGACATCATTTTCTACTGTAATGCTTTCATACTCAGAAATGACCTGTGTAGAGTCTTCATCCATGAGTCTTACAACATATTCGGTCAAACTCTTCAGTCCCAGCAGGGCTGAAGCCTTTTCTGCTTTAGCCTTGATTTCCTCATCAAGTCTCAGGTCTAAGCGTGCAGTAGCCATATTTCACCCTCCATTTGTACGGATATCTTCCGTATAGACAGAGTTTAGGCCTAAGAGTTCCCATACGCAAGCTGTACGGATAAATGACGGATGATTATTTGAGCAAATGTAACGCCTGCTTCAGCCGCCGCCGAAAGGCGGTCGGGTGAGCGCAGCGAACGAACTGGAAGCATTTGGTACGCCCGGCATGGGCATGAACTTATGGGGTGAAAGTCCCCTGTGGGTAAACCAGCATCGGATCTGGAGCCGAATAAGCCCACCGATGATAACCACTAGCTTAAGGCAAGTGCAATCTCGCGAGGGATTGTGCGGAGGCAGTCTGACTGCAAAAGTGCGAGCCGACGGACAGAAATCGCATACAAGGCCGAGGTGTGTCACGAGAGCAGAGTCGGTCTGCTCGTAACTGCAATTGAGATGGAGGAAGGCCCTCCGGTGGCGGCTTCTGGAAGCGACCACCAAACCGCTGTGAGCTGCGCTGATTAAGAGTCAGGGTAGTGAGCGTCACAGAAAAGACGCAACTTGATTGCGTCAGGTACGAGATCAGGAGATGAACGCAAGTGAACCACTGATGACGTGTCGTAAGTATGTATTTTGACATCAAAACTGGGGAGTTCGGCTGCTCCATGATAAGTCCAGAGGTTATCCAGTTATTGTCTGGGCGGTGTCCGGCACAAAGGTGGCATGAACTGATTTCAGGCTCTCTTGCGGAACGTGAGAACCTGTCGCTCTGGTGTTAAGGGAGCCAGCCAAGCTGATGAAACAGCAAGGCTTTGAGTATCAATACAGGGCACAGGGGCGGATCAGCTCGTAGTAGCGATGAAGCATCTGTAATGGGGGTGGAGCGAAGGGGCTGACTTATCCAGCGGAAGGAGTAGATCAACCAATTTAACGGGATGAGTCTATGACTGAAGCAAAACCGTTCACAATTTCGAAAAGGCTTGTCTGGCAAGCCTGGCAGAAGGTGAAGGCCAACAAGGGAGCCGCTGGTATTGATGGTCAGTCACTGGCTGACTTTGAAGTCAATCTTGACGGTAACCTGTACAAACTATGGAACAGGATGTCATCGGGAAGCTACTTTCCTCCCCCCGTCATGCGTGTAGACATCGAAAAGAAAGATGGAAGCACGAGACCGCTGGGAGTACCGACAGTAGCCGATCGCATAGCACAAACCGTGGTCAAGATGATCATAGAGCCATTAGTGGAACCTGTTTTTCATGAAAACTCTTATGGTTACCGGCCACATCGAAGCGCTCATCAGGCACTGGCAGTAGCGCGAAAGCGTTGCTGGCGGCGTGATTGGGTGATTGATCTCGATATAAAAGGTTTCTTTGACAATCTTGATCATGACCTCATGATGAAAGCAGTGAGGCACCATATACAGGAATCTTGGGTGCTGTTGTATATAAAACGTTGGCTGGAGGCGCCTGTTGATGATGGCAAGGAGAAAGTCACAAGAGTCAAAGGGACGCCACAAGGGGGAGTTATTAGCCCTCTATTGGCAAACCTGTTCATGCACTACGCATTTGACCATTGGCTGGAACGGCACATTCCGAATGTTTGGTTTGAGCGTTATGCTGATGATGGTGTGCCACGAGCACAGGCTGCTGCGTAAGCAGCGCCGATGCGCAACTGCGCAGAAGATGAGGGAGGGCCCCTCGGAGCCGCCTTGCAGGAGGAGGCTTCAAACCACCTTAAGCGGCGAAGGTAAAGAGCCTTGGTCGTGAGCGTTAAGGAAAAGGCAGGGCTTGACCCTGTCAGGTAAGTGTTAAGGAGATGAACGCAAGTGAACCTTTGATGACGCGTCGAAAGCGTAGGAGTGATGTCAAAACCGGGAGGGAGTCGTTGGCCCGGGATCAGTCTGGAGGACACCTGTTTACTGTCCAGATGGCATCCGGCGTGAAGAAGGCATGAACTTAACACAGGCTTCTGTGTGGAACGTGGGAACCTGTCGCCTTGATGTTAAGGGAGCCACTCAAGCAGAGACCCTGCAAGAGTCTGAGTACCAATGCAAGGCACAGGGGCGGACGATCCCGTAGTAGTGATGAAGGGGCTGTAATGGCGCTGGAGCGAAGGGGATCGGTCATCCTGTTGAATTTGGGAATCAACCACTGTGACAACCGAAGTTGTCAGTGGGAGGAATTTTTGGAAACAACAAAACCGTTTAAAATTTCCAAGTACGACGTTGTTCGTGCATGGCAACTGGTCAAAGCCAATAAAGGCGCTCATGGCGTTGACGGTGAGACCATAGAACAATTCGAGTCTGACCTGAAGGGCAATCTGTACAAGATCTGGAACCGGATGTCGTCTGGTAGCTATTTCCCGCCACCTGTTAAGACGGTAGCCATACCGAAGAAGACAGGCGGGGAAAGAAAGCTAGGCATCCCAACGGTATCGGATCGGGTTGCCCAGATGGTAGTAAAGTTACATTTTGAACCATTAGTTGAGCCCTGGTTTCATCAGGACTCCTATGGTTACAGGCCAAACAAATCCGCACATCAGGCGCTGGATATCACCCGTAAACGGTGCTGGCGTTACAACTGGGTGCTGGAATTTGATATCAAGGGGCTGTTCGATAACATCGACCACGAACTGCTGATGAAAGCTGTTCGTAAGCACACAGATAATCGCTGGCTGATTCTTTACATCGAGCGCTGGCTAACGGCACCGATTCAACGAGAAGACGGCACGGTTATCATGCGCAAGCGGGGTGTGCCTCAAGGTGGTGTGATCAGCCCTGTACTCAGTAATCTGTTCATGCACTATGCCTTCGACAAATGGATGGAAAGGAATTTTCCTGCGATTCCATTCTGTCGATATGCCGACGATGGGCTTGCCCATTGTCGGCATAAGGCAGAAGCCGAAGCGCTCATGAGTGTATTGGCTGACAGGTTGCAGGAGTGTGGTCTGGAAATGCACCCTGATAAGACGAAGATTGTTTATTGCAAAGATGATGATCGTAGAGAAGAGCACCCTGTCACCAGCTTTGATTTTCTCGGGTATACATTTCGCCCAAGAAGGTCGAAGAACCGGTGGGGAAAGCACTTCATAAACTTTACACCAGCCATGAGTGCCAAGGCAGGAAAGGCCATCAGACAGGAGATAAGGAGCTGGAAGCTGCATTTGCGCAGTGATAAAGACCTTCCTGATCTGGCCCGAATGTTCAGGCCTCAGATACAAGGTTGGATAAACTACTATGGTCGTTTCTATAAATCAGCTATGTACCCGACATTGCGTCATATAAACCGCAAGCTGAGCTTGTGGGCAACAAGGAAATACAAAAGGCTCAAAGGACACAGGCGAAGGGCAGAACACAGGCTTGGAGAGATCGCCAAGAAACTTCCAGCACTGTTTCCGCACTGGAAGCTGGGTGTCAGGCCATCGGTTGGATGATGGGAGCCGGATGAGCTGAGAGGTTCAAGTCCGGTTCTGAGAGAACCGGAGGGGGAGGTTCCCTCCGGTTACTCACCTCGTCGTACTCGTCAGAAGCCAGCGAGCCGGTGAGCGAGTGATGGCAAGCATCACCCGCTACCTTGAGCGCAGGCTAAAACTGAGGGTAAACCCGACAAAGAGCAAGGCAGTGAAAGCTACCGAAGCTGAGTTCCTGAGTTTTACCTTCACAGGGAAGCGAATCCGCTGGTCGGAGAAGAGTCTGAACCGTTTCAAGCGGAAAATCCTGAAACTCACTGGCCGAAGCTGGGGAGTATCAATGGAATACCGCCTGAAGAAGCTAGCCGAATACATCCGGGGCTGGATGGGTTATTTCAGGGATTCATGGCCTGGCAGGGAGTATCGGATTGATTATGACAATTCCGATTACCGTGTTGTTTGCCAGCGTTGTCTATAACCGCGGGAAGAGTTAATGGCTCATAAGGAGCTATAGACCGGGAGCTGTGCCATAGGCAAGGCTCCTGTCTTTTCCTGTCTGGCTTTAAGCATCAGTGCAACGGACCAAATCCATGAACATTCTTCCCTTTAGAGACAATTTTTGGATCTTTAGCTTTTTTATGGCCAGAAAAGATTGTTGATGAAGAGTAACCATAATTAGAGCCTGTGTTAGTGCCAGAACTACCAAGGGAACTTCCTTGCCCCCAGTTGTGCTGCCCCTGATTTGTTATTGGAGTCGTGGCAAGTCTGTGAATTTCATCAACGGCTCTTTCTGCATGATCCGGGAAAATAAAGCAAGCCACCAGAGCCAGCCAGCCGACATAAGCATATTTTGGAAACAGGTGATTGATTAATGCAAGTGAGACAATCCCCACAATGTATCCTCGTCTCATAGCAAGACGACTGCCCGGATTGGCATCATCATGTTTCAGATCGTGAGTAAATACCCGAATGCCGGAGCCATTACCGTGTTGAATGGTGTTGTTGGCAATAAGATTTTGAAACCTGGGGTAATGGTCAGTAAGGGCTGCCGCGTTAATGTTCCAGCACTCTTTAATATTGGGAAGCGTTGTGTCGGGAAGTTTCAGAAGCAATTCATGACGCTCACTTTCAGGCATTTTGGTGGCTAGTTTCAAATCGCCCTGAAAATCAAAAGTCCACGGCCACTGCGAGATTTTATAGGAATCTGTAATGAGGTGAATTTCACTGTTGTTATCTGAAATGCACAGAGACAGCTCTGATGCGCGAACCAGGGTTATTGCAGGTAGGGCGAGCAAGAAAAATACACATGCCTTAAGTAATTTATAATACGCTGAATTCATAGTTTGCCTATCCATCCATTTCGATTTTTTGAAGTTGATTGTACGGCAGTCAGAACTCATTGAGAGCTGACGCTGACTGAATGACTAGATGGGTAGCTTAGGCAATAAATGGATGAGTGAAGTGTTTTTTTTAAATCCGGTCCGTGATGATAAATTTTGCACTCACCAAAGAGATGCAAAGAGGTACTTAACGTCTCTTTCACAAGTCGTTAAGTACCACAATAATCCGTCAGTTACCTTCTTTAGACAACTCGGAAATTTCTTTCAGACGGTTAACCACTTTGAAGTTCAAAGAACCTTTTGTGTAGTCGCCTTTGCTATTCAGGCTTCCGGGTTTACAGCCGGTCAGCAGTTCCAGCGCTTCTTCAGCATGATTGACGGCGTAAACGCTGAACTGTTTTGCCCGCACCGCATCAACCACTTTCTGATGCAGCATCAGGTTGCGGACGTTGGCTGCGGGGATAATGACACCCTGGTCACCTGTCAGTCCACGGGCAGCACAGAGATCAAAGAAGCCTTCAATCTTCTCGTTCGCGCCACCAATAGCCTGTACCTCGCCGTACTGGTTCATGGAGCCGGTGACGGCGAAGCTTTGTTTGATCGGGGTGTCTGTTAACGCTGAAATCAGGCAGCACAGTTCTGCCAGCGAAGCACTGTCACCATCGATATAACCGTAAGACTGCTCCATGGCCAGGCTGGCGGAAATAGCCAGGGGGAATTTCTGGGCATACTTGTTACCCAGGTAGCCAGAGATAATCATGACGCCTTTGGAGTGAATGGCCTGACCCAGCTGAACTTCCCGTTCAATATCCACGACACCCTGAGAACCCGGATAAACCGCAGCGGTAATTCGCGCCGGAGAGCCAAAGCTGGTGTCGCCAATGGTCAGTACGGTAAGGCCGTTGATCTTGCCGACTTTCTCCCCCTCTGAATCGATCAGAATACTGCCTTCCAGCATTTCATCCAGAATCTGTTTGCTGACCCGGCCAGTGCGTTCAGCCTTAGCGGCAATGGCACGATCAACGTGCTCATGGTTGATTTTGCGACCCCGGCCCGTGCGGCGAATAAAATCGGATTCTGCCAACAGGTCAAACAAGTCACCGATTTTGGCTGACATCTCACGCTGGTGTTCAGCCATACGGGAACTCTGTTCAACCATTCGAGAGACTGCGGAAGCGGTCAGGGGTGGATAACCTTCATCGTCGGCACGGTTTTTTAACAGCTGGGAGAACGCCTGAACAGAGTCCGGATCGCGGACAATACGGTCGTCGAAGTCAACCAGAACCCTGAACATTTCATGGAAATCCGGGTCGAGCTGCTGCAGGACATAATAAATGTCCCTTGAGCCGACCAGAATGATTTTAACATTCAGGGGGATGACTTCCGGATTCAGGGTAATGGTGTTCAGCATTCCCAGTTCGGCATAGGGTGACTCGATTTTCAGCTGTTGTTCTTTGAGCGCTCGTTTCAGAGCTTCCCAGACAAAAGGTTCTTCCAGCAGTTTGTTGGCATCCAGCAACAGGTAGCCACCATTAGCCTGATGCAGTGACCCCGGGCAAATCTGACGGTAGTTGGTGACCAGGGCGCCCATTTCGCTGGCGTATTCAATGCGGCCAAACAGGTTTTTATAGCTTGGGTGCGATTCGTAAATAACCGGAGCTGCACCGTTTTCTTCCTGTGCCACCACAAGGTTTGGAGCATACAGCTCGATCAGTGCCGCCCGTTTGGTGGAGTCTTCTTTGGATTCCATTGCCCTGTCGTCTGCCAGCAGGTCAATAACGGAACGGTGAAGGTGCTGCTTCACGGCTTCAAAGTATTCCAGAACGTTTTTCTGGTTGTTGTACTCTTTGCGCAGTGGTTTCAACAGCGGTTCCAGCGCCTGGTCAATGGTGTTCTGGTTCAGCTTCTGCAGCTTTTCGTTCGATTCCCGCTTCCACTGGGGCAACTCGACCAGCGACTCATTGAGCATGGTTTCCAGCTCGCCGATGTCGTTATTAAATTTTGTGCGCTTTTTATCCGGCAGCTGGGCGAATTCCGTTTCGTCCATGGCTTTGCCTTTCTGCATTGGGGTAAAGCTGAGGGAACCCTGTTCTCTGTAGAGGGCAATATCCCGTTTTAGTGCTTCCTGCTCAATTTCATCAATGGTCTGGTCGTAGCGTTTATTGAACTCTCGCTCTATCAGGCTTTTTCGTTGCTGATAGGTGGGGTTCTCAAAGGCTGCCGGAAATGTCAGCAGAAGGTTATCGACGAACCCGTCAAAATGCTTTTGCAGTTTGTTGCCATGACCTGCCGGGAGCCGCAGTACTTTGGGTTCGCGGGTGTTATCAAAATGGTTGATATAAGCCCAGTCGTCGGGTGGGCTCTGACGCTTGGCCTCCGTTTCCAGGTACTTACGCAAATAGGACATTCGTCCAGTACCTGATTCGCCCATAACATAAATGTTATAGCCACTCCGGTGCATGGCCACTCCGAACTGGATCGCGCTGGTCGCACGCTCCTGGCCCAGAATGCCAACATAGTTCTCTAACTCGTCGGTCGATTTAAAGCCGAGCTCCTTGACTGGCTGTTTTGCAATAAGTTGATTGGTTGATAATTTGAGTTTTTTCACTAAAGCCTGCCACTTACCTTTCTATGGTTCCAAATGATGACAAACACCTCTGTGGGAAAAAGTACCCACATTGCAGGCGCTGTACGAGCTACCAATCGACTCGTTCAATATCATGTGTGAATAGGATAATGCTTTTTAACGATAGATGTTACGGCTCGCCGAAAAAAACTACCGACTTTTGCAGTAGATACCGATAAAGTAATCGATAAAGGTGTATTAAATGGAACATTAGTACTCTTCTACATCGTTTATGTTGGCTTATTTTCCACTCATGACAGCCTGGTTTTCAGTGCCTTTGTGGTTGATAGGCGGTTGATAGGCGGTTGAGATGTGATTGAGATGTATCAGGGATTGGAGGTGACGGGTGAGACGTGTGATCAGGTTTTTAACTTTTCTTGGATTATTATGTTCCTTTACAACAGTGGCTGCAGATGCAGTGGTGGCCAGACTTGAAAATCTGGTATCTGAACTACCTGAGGGTAGTGTTTATTCAATACAGGTCAGGGATCCGATCAAAGGCAAGGTTCTTTTTGAGCAGGGAGCTCATCTTAACCTGATTCCTGCCAGTACATTAAAAGTACTGACTGCGACCCTGGCTTATGATGCCTTAGGACAAGAGTTCCGATATAGCACACGCATCGCATCAGAAAACAGAGCCACCAAAAAGGGGGTGGTGAACGGTGCGGTCATTTTATCGTTTAGTGGTGACCCGTCGCTTAAACGGGAGCACCTGAATGATTTAGTGGTGCAGCTGAAAGAGAAAAAAATCAACACCATCGCCGGAGACCTCTGGCTCGATGGCGCAGCGTATTCTGGATACGATCGTGCCGGTGGCGTGAGCTGGGATGATCTGAATATCTGTTTTGCCGCTCCGGCAGCGGCAATGATTCTTGACCGTAACTGTTTTTATGGCTGGTTGAAACCGGGTAAGAAGGAAGGCGATCCGGCGATCATGGAATATGACAGGCCTGAATGGAATCTGGAGGTAGACAACCGGGTTGTGACCCAGAAATCGACGGATGAGGAACGCTGTACTCAGAAGGTTCGTCCATCCGCAGATTATGAGTACGAATTGCAGGGGTGTATTTCGCCTGAATCCAGACCGCTGCGAATGGCTTTTTCGGTCAATAATGTTGAGCGTGCCGTTGAGCGTTTTATCTATGGGTTGCTGGAGCAGCACGGCATCAATCTTAAAGGGCGAATTATTGCCGGACGACCCGAGCTGAACATGCCCTACATCCTTGCCGAGCATCATTCCCAGCCCCTGCCGGAATTGTTACGCCCGGTTCTGGAAGATTCCGACAACCTGTACTCGGACAGCATTCTGAAAACGGTCGGGCGTCAGACATCGGGAAAAACCGGTTCCTACGCAACGGGGATTGAGTCGGCCCGAACCCTTCTGGGTAATAAAGGTGTAGGCTTTGGTAGCAGTCGCCTTGTCGATGGTTCAGGTTTGTCCCGATACAACTTTATTAGTGCTGCGACGCTGGTGGATATCCTGATGCTGGGCTGGAAGCAGTGGGGTGAGGAGAGCCCGTGGCTGAATCAGCGCAAGCGCAAGGGGCAATGGTTTAAAACAGGTTATATGAGTGGTGTCCGAAGTATGGCCGGATACGTTTTTCCGGACAATGGCAGACCACTGGTGTTTGCAGTGATTTTAAATGGTTTGATGCCACCTCTGCCGGCTACCGATCAGGAGATGCGGGCATTTCGAAAGGATATCAGGACATTTCACCGTTCATTTTTGAAAGTACTGGGAGATTCCGGTAAAACGCTGGATATAAGCGCCAAATAGTTGTACTCAGTAATAGTTGTACTCAATAGTAGGAGCCGGATGCTTCTCAATATTTGAAATAAATCAGGAAGCTTCTATATTCCTTGACGACAAATAATAAAGATTAATAACAGACTGCTTTTCAGGAATCCCTTATTTCGGAGCAGTCTGTTGGATTTCGAATGTATAACCACAAATGCAGGATCATAAAAGTCACTTCCGTGAAGCTCAATACGATTGTCCAACGATATAGGGCAACTGTATTTTTATGTGCAGATACTGGTGACAGGTTGCATTCGCAGGAGCGTTAAAGAGTTTTAACAAAGCAACTGGAGACTGGATGGGGCGACGATGATCAAAATCGACAACCTGAAAAAATCCTTTGGCGATTTTTGTGCGGTTGACGGCATTACTTTTTCTGTAAATCAGGGAGAGGTGCTGGGTTTTCTGGGGCCTAATGGTGCCGGTAAATCCACAACCATGAAAATGCTGACAGGATTTATTAAACCATCGGCTGGCACGGTGTCTGTTTTCGGCCACGACATTGAGCAGAAGCCTTTGCAGGCAAAACGCATTATTGGCTACCTGCCAGAAGGTGCACCAGCCTATGGTGACATGACTGTCAGCCAATATCTGGCTTTTATTGCAGAGGTGCGGGGCTTTTCCGGCGATGATCTCAGAAGTCGGGTTAGCAAGGTCGTCAGGCAACTGGCCCTGCAATCCGTCCTGCATCGGCCGGTGGATAATCTGTCAAAAGGCTTCAAACGCCGGGTGGGTATAGCCCAGGCGATTATCCACGACCCTCAGGTGTTGATTCTTGATGAACCGACGGATGGTTTGGATCCAAACCAGAAACATCAGGTAAGGGAATTAATCCGCAGTCTGTCGAAAGAAAAAACTGTCATCATTTCCACACATATTCTGGAAGAAGTGACGGCGGTCTGTACCCGGGCAATGATTATTGCCAATGGCCGGGTACTGGCTGACGCGACACCGGCAGAGCTGGAAGCCCGCTCCCGCTATCATCGGGCTGTCACGGTTGAACTGCCTGCGGATGACAGTCTTCTGCCGGCTATGCAGGGGCTTCCCGGAGTTAAGGCAGTAGAAACATCCGACTCCATGCCCGGTCGTTACACCCTGATTCCTGCGGATGACCGTTCAGTCTTCAAGGCGTTGACCGACCTGATAACCAGCAAAGGCTGGGAGGTTAAGGAGCTCTATGTTGAAAGTGGGCGTCTGGATGATGTGTTCAGGGAGCTGACAACCACAGGCGACAGTGCGGAGGTGGTGGAATGAAAGGCACCGGCATAATCTTCAAACGCGAGTTAGGGAGTTACTTTGCGACCCCTCTGGCTTATGTGTTCATTGTTATCTTTTTGATGCTCACTGGAGCCTTTACCTTTTATCTGGGACGTTTTTATGAAATGCGTCAGGCTGACCTGAGTGCATTTTTTAACTTTCATCCCTGGCTTTACCTGTTCCTGATACCTGCCATCAGCATGAGATTGTGGGCTGAAGAACGTAAAACCGGCACCCTGGAACTGTTGCTGACTTTGCCCATTAGCCTTAAGCAGGCGGTTCTGGGCAAGTTTCTTGCGGCCTGGGTATTCAGTGGCATTGCCTTGCTGCTTACCTTCCCGATCTGGCTAACGGTGAACTACCTTGGGCAGCCTGATAATGGCGTGATACTGGCCGGTTACATTGGTAGCTGGCTGATGGCAGGTACATTTCTGGCGATAGGTTCCTGTCTGTCAGCGATGACCCATAATCAGGTGATCGCTTTTATTATGACAGTTGTCGTCTGTTTTCTGTTTGTACTGGCCGGGTTTCCTCTCGTCCTTGATGCTTTCAGAGGCTGGGCACCCCAATGGCTGGTGGATGGCGTTGCTGCACTGAGCTTCCTGACACATTTTGATGCAATCAGCAAAGGCGTTCTGGATTTGCGCGACGTGTTGTATTTCGTCGTTATGATGTTGGCATGGCTGATTGCAACAGCCATCACCATTGATATGAAAAAAGCAGACTAAGGAGCTGTCCATGTCACCGACCCTGACAAAACGACTGTTTTCAAAGGCCGGCTTACTGGTGCTGGCCCTGGTCACTCTGCTGCTGACTATTGGTGTCAGCCAGCTGTTCAAAGGCGCACGTGTCGACCTCACTCAAGACCGGTTATACACCCTCTCTGACGGTACAAAAAACCTGCTGGACAAACTGGATGGCAAGGCCACCCTGCAATTCTTCTATTCAGAAGGCCAGACCCGGGAGCTGCCTTTCCTGCGCAACTATGCCAGACGGGTAGCCGAACTGCTGGAAGAGTATGTGCTGGCATCCAATGGCAAACTCCGGCTGGAAGTGATTGATCCTGAGCCTTTCTCAGAAAATGAAGACAAAGCTGCGGAATACGGCCTTCAGGCTGTGCCGCTGGGTGGTCCCGGTAAAGAAGCCTATATGGGACTGGTCATCACTAATGATGAAGACGACAGTAAACGTGAAGTGATCGGCTTCCTGCACCCGGATAAAGAACGCTTTCTTGAGTACGACATCAGCAAGCTGGTTTATTCCGTGGTACAAAGAGCCCGACCGAAAATCGGTCTGGTCAGCACTCTTCAGGTTAACGGCGGTTACGATATGATGAGTCGCCAGCCTTCCGGGCCGTGGATGAGTATTTCCCAGCTCAGGCAGATGTACGAGGTTGATGACCTGGGGACCGCTTTTGACGTTATCCCTGAAGACATCAACCTGCTGGTGGTTATTCATCCCAAAGAGCTGACAGACCGTACTCGTTATGCCATTGATCAATACGTTGTTGGTGGTGGTCATGCCCTGATTTTTGTTGATCCCAACGCAGAATCCGATCAGGCGGGTGGCGGCATGATGGGAGGAATGATGATGGGCATGGGCGGAGATAAATCTTCCTCGCTGCCAACCCTGTTTAAAGCCTGGGGTATCGAGATGGACAAGAGCAAAGTGCTTGCAGATGGAACACTGGCACTTTCAGTTGGTTCTCCATCCGGGCGACCTGTCCGGCACCTGGGCATTCTTGGGCTTAATGAACAGAGCTTCAACGGTAACGATGTCATCACTTCCATGCTGAACACTGTTAATGTGGCTACTGCAGGCGCAGTTATTCAGCTGGAGGGTGCTCATACCGATATGGAAGTACTGCTTCACTCTACTAAAAATGCCATGCTGATGGACGCATCGCTGTTTGCCATGCTGTTTGATCCTTCCTCTTTATACAAAGATTTTAAGGCTACTGGTGTTGAGTACCCGCTGGGGGTAAGAGTCACCGGGATGGTCAAAACTGCTTTTCCAGATGGCAGACCTCCAGAGCCAGCAAAAGCAAAAACCGGTGAAGCTGGTTTAAAAGTTGAGGAGGAGGAAGAAGAAGAGGAAGAGTTGGCAGCAGAGGCAAAGGTAGACGAGGACGAAACAAAACCAGTAAAAGAGTTGCCTGCCCACATTGCAGAATCCATGCAGCCAGTTAATGTTATTGTGGTGGCGGATACTGACCTGTTAACGGATCGGCTCTGGGTTCAGAAGAACAACTTTTTCGGTCAGGACATAGTGCAGCCTTTCGCCAATAATGGCGACCTGCTGATCAATATGGTGGATAACCTGATGGGTAATGCTGATCTGATCAGCATTCGTAGTCGTGGTCAGTTCTCCCGTCCTTTTGATAAAGTCAGTGATCTGGAACGCCAGGCAGAAGAGCGCTTCTATCAGAAAGAAGAAGAACTAAAACAACAACTGGCTGAAACTGATGCCAAGCTGCAACAGTTGCAAGCTACCAAAGACGGAGAAGATGCTCTGGTGCTGAGTCCTGAACAGCAAGCTGAAGTTGAACGGTTTGTACAGGAGAAGCTAAAAATCCGCAAGCAACTTCGTGATGTGCAACACCAGCTCAGCAAGGATATTGAGAAACTGGGAATACAGTTGAAATTGATTAATATTCTAGCTGTACCGCTGCTAATTACTCTTGTTGCTTTGGGTTTCAGGGCATCGCGCCGAAGAAGGCAAGTGTAATCGTTCTTTTCAGCAGGCTCTTTAGCCTGCTGATTTTTTTCATTGAAGAGTAAAAATAATAATGACAGGCATCATCCCGGATGATTTCTTAAAAAAATTTGGTGATTTGCCGGATGTCCCACATCTTTCAAATGTCAGGGATTATGAACATGCCATCAGTTTGCTGTTTGATGGAGAGGCTGAAAATATCACTGAAAACAGGGCGCAGGGTGGTGAGCTGTTTATTGCTTACGGTGCGCTG